>CAKPXA010000001.1 GCA_934201845.1 uncultured Ligilactobacillus sp.
TATGAGTCGTTAGCTCAGTCGGTAGAGCATCTGACTTTTAATCAGAGGGTCGACAGTTCGAGCCTGTCACGACTCATCTTGATGATAAATATTTGAATAAGAACTTGACATTATTTTGAAGTTTTGATAGACTTAAGAAGTTGTTTGTAAATCGTGAAAGACAACGCCGACTTAGCTCAGCTGGCAGAGCATCTGATTTGTAATCAGAGGGTCGGAGGTTCGAATCCTCTAGTCGGCATATGCGGAAGTAGTTCAGTGGTAGAACATCACCTTGCCATGGTGGGGGTCGCGGGTTCGAATCCCGTCTTCCGCTTAACCAGAAATGGTTATAACTTAATATGCACCCATAGCGCAACTGGATAGAGTGTCTGACTACGAATCAGAAGGTTGTAGGTTCGACTCCTACTGGGTGCATCATCGGGAAATAGCTCAGTTTGGTAGAGCACCTGGTTTGGGACCAGGGGGTCGCAGGTTCGAATCCTGTTTTCCCGATAGGAAAGATATCTTTCCGTTTAAAACTTGATCGCGGTGTAGCTCAGCTGGCTAGAGCGTCCGGTTCATACCCGGGAGGTCGAGGGTTCGATCCCCCCCGCCGCGATATTTCGTACTTAACGTCTCGGACCTTTAGCTCAGTTGGTTAGAGCAGACGGCTCATAACCGTCCGGTCGTAGGTTCGAGTCCTACAAGGTCCATATGCTTTATGGATTTAGAGTATGAAACATTATGGAGGATTACCCAAGTCTGGCTGAAGGGAACGGTCTTGAAAACCGTCAGGTGGGTAAAACCACGCAAGAGTTCGAATCTCTTATCCTCCTTTTTATTATCGCGGGATGGAGCAGTCTGGTAGCTCGTCGGGCTCATAACCCGAAGGTCGTAGGTTCAAATCCTGCTCCCGCAATTTGGTCCTATGGTGTAGGGGTTATCACGCCTGCCTGTCACGCAGGAGATCACCGGTTCAAATCCGGTTAGGACCGTTTGATTAGAGAATAATCATGGCTCGGTAGCTCAGTCGGTAGAGCAAAGGATTGAAGCTCCTTGTGTCGGCGGTTCGATTCCGTCCCGCGCCATTACCATGCGGGTGTAGTTTAGTGGTAAAACCACAGCCTTCCAAGCTGTTGTCGCGAGTTCGATTCTCGTCACCCGCTCTTTTTTATAGATGGGCCTATAGCTCAGCTGGTTAGAGCGCACGCCTGATAAGCGTGAGGTCGATGGTTCGAGTCCATTTAGGCCCATTTGGAGAAATACTCAAGTGGCTGAAGAGGCGCCCCTGCTAAGGGTGTAGGTCGGTAACACGGCGCGAGGGTTCAAATCCCTCTTTCTCCGTTATCAATCAATATCATGGCCCGTTGGTCAAGTGGTTAAGACACCGCCCTTTCACGGCGGTAACATGGGTTCAAATCCCGTACGGGTCATCCTGATACTTAATATATTATCGCGGGATGGAGCAGTCTGGTAGCTCGTCGGGCTCATAACCCGAAGGTCGTAGGTTCAAATCCTGCTCCCGCAATTTGGTCCTATGGTGTAGGGGTTATCACGCCTGCCTGTCACGCAGGAGATCACCGGTTCAAATCCGGTTAGGACCGTTGTGACTTTAAAATTTCGGTCATCCTTACGATGACCTTTTATGGAGGATTAGCTCAGTTGGGAGAGCGTCTGCCTTACAAGCAGAGGGTCACAGGTTCGAGCCCTGTATCCTCCATTTTTTTATAATCGGTCGGATGACTGATGATGGCGGTAGTGGCGAAGTGGTTAACGCACCGGATTGTGGCTCCGGCACGCGTGGGTTCGATTCCCACCTACCGCCCTTTTTATGGGATTCTTGTCAAATGGCGTGATGCCATCGAAGACTTCACTTCAGAAATGGAGTGGAGTTTTTTGTTTGCGTCGGTTTCTCCCGCGCTTTTTCAAATTGGTACAGGTGTGCATGTCCATCAACACCATTTGGTACAGACCCGAAGCTGCAAGGACAGCCGACTATAACCATTTAGATGGATATGAGGTGCAGAGTTAAAATCTTTTACCAATGTCCGATAACTATGTTATAATCTATGCGTTACAACCATTCCCGATAGGATTCACGTTTCGTGAAGATGCCTTGTAACCACAAATATAATTAAATGGGGGAATCATTCATGTCAGAAAGACATTTGTTCACATCAGAATCAGTTTCAGAAGGACATCCGGATAAAATCGCCGATCAGATCAGCGATGCCATCCTGGATGCGTTGCTTGAAAGGGATCCTTATGCGCGTGTCGCAGCTGAAACGACTGTAACAACCGGTCTGGTGGTTGTTGTCGGAGAAATCTCAACAACTGCCTACATCGACATTCAGAAGGTGGTCCGTGACACCATCAAGGAAATCGGCTATGTCGGCGGCAAGTTCGGCTTTGACGGCGACAACTGCGCCGTGCTCACGGCGATTGACGAACAGTCGGCTGACATTGCTCTCGGCGTTGACAATTCGCTTGAGACGAAGAGCGGTGATGACGATCCGCTGGATAAGATCGGCGCCGGCGACCAGGGGCTGATGTTCGGCTATGCGATTGACGAAACGCCTGAATTCATGCCGCTTCCAATCGCGCTCAGCCATCGCCTGATGAGGAGGACGGCCGAGGTTCGCAAGAGCGGCGAGCTTTCCTATCTCGGACCTGACTCGAAGGCGCAGGTCACGGTCGAATATGACGAGAACAACAAGCCGCTTCGCGTGGATACGGTTGTCCTTTCGACCCAGCACCTGCCTGAGATTTCGCTGGAAACCCTGAGGAAGGACGTCATGGAGCATGTGATCGAGAAGGTCATTCCTGCAGAACTCCTTGATGACGGGACAAAGTACTTCATCAATCCGACGGGCCGCTTCGTAACGGGCGGACCGCAGGGCGATGCCGGTCTCACGGGCCGCAAGATCATCGTTGACACATACGGCGGCTTTGCCCATCATGGCGGCGGTGCCTTCTCCGGCAAGGACGCGACGAAGGTCGACCGTTCCGCAAGCTATGCGGCGCGCTACATCGCCAAGAACATCGTTGCCGCAGGCATTACGCCTCAGGTTGAGGTTCAGCTTGCCTATGCAATCGGTGTTGCCCATCCCGTTTCGATTTCCGTCAATACCTTTGGAAAATGCAGAGTAAGTGACAAAGCTCTCGTTGAGGCAATCCGCAAGTGCTTCGACCTGCGGCCGGCCGGCATCATCGAGATGCTTGACCTGCGTCGTCCGATTTACAGGCAGACTGCAGCATACGGTCACTTCGGACGCACGGACGTCGATCTTCCGTGGGAGAAGCTTGACAAGGTCGATGAGCTGAAGTCAGCACTGAATTTGAACTGATCAGAAGAAGACCCGGGCTCCGGAATCCGTTCCGGAGTCCTTTTTGCATACAATAAACTAAATAATTGTGAATTGAATGGAGGTGCTTGAATTTACCGTGGACATTTATGAATTAAGAATAAAGACAAAGAGAATAAAAGTATGGAGTAGCTGTTTTTTGAACCTTGACGGGCGATAATCTGATATAATTTTACTGTAGTGTATTTACGAATGATAGAATGCAAGGTGGGGACTGGTATGAAGAAACGAAAAGAGAGAATCGAACGGGAAAAGCAGGCGCAGGCCCTGCAGAACTTCAAGTCTGTGAAGAAGGCAACGACCTATATTGGTACCACCGTTCTGATGGGCACTGCCGGCTTTGCCCTCAGCAGCAAGGCAAGGGTTTCCGCCGACACCGTGCAGGTTGACAGGAACGGACAGCAGGACAACGGGGCGCAGGACGCAGGACAGGCTTCCTCGGCTTCGTCGGCTTCATCGCAGCAGTCCCAGGTCTCTTCGTCCTCATCGCAGAACAGCACGGTCGGTCAGACGCAGCGCGAGGAGCAGGAAGCACAGCAGAATCAGCAGAATCAGCAGAATCAGGATGCGTCCCAGGCGCAGCAGACGGCTCAGACGGATGCTTCCGGACAGGATTCGCAGGTTTCGTCCCAGGCATCGGAAACAAGCGGCAAGGCCGTCGTTGACGTGCCGACGGTGGCATCTGCGGTTGCGCGAACCAGCTATGCTGGCAATGTCCAGAGCTTTCTGAACAATGTTGCGCCGGCGGCCCAGCAGGTGGCAGCCGCCAGGGGACTCTATGCTTCCATGATGATTGCACAGGCGGCGCTTGAAAGCGGCTGGGGCGGAAGCTATCTTTCAACTGCCGCCTACAACTTGTTCGGCGTCAAGTGGAACGGCTCCGGAGCCTACATCAGCCTGTCCACGCAGGAATACTACGGCGGCGCATATCATACGGTGACGGCGCGCTTCCAGCGCTACTCAAGCTACGCTGAATCTCTGAACGCCTATGCCAGCCTGATCTGCAGCCATTTTCCGCGCTCGACCAGGGCCGGCGCCGCAACCTATGCGGAAGCGGCACAGAACCTGCGCAACGGCGTCTACGGGACGTATGCGACGGATCCGAGCTATGCCTCAAAGCTGATCACGGTCATCCAGACGTACAACCTGACGCAGTATGACACGGGCTCGGGAAACACGCAGAACAACACGAACGGCAATGTGAACGTCAACACGAATACGGGCACGAACACCCATAACACGACCGTTGCGACTAACGGGACGTACAAGGCAGTCGCCGGCGACTGCCTGTGGGGCATTGCGAACAGGTTCGGCATGACGCTTGCCGAACTCAAGGCGGCAAACGGCCTGACAAGCGACAACCTCCATGTCGGCCAGACGCTCAAGGTCAGGACCTCCGCACAGCAGAACAACAGCAGCAACGGCAACAATAACAACGCAGGCAACGGCGGTTCGCAGCAGCAGACGGTTGTAAACGGCGGGACGTACACGGTGAAGTCCGGCGACAGTCTGTGGGGCATCGCAAGCGCACATGGCTGCAGCGTCAATGACCTGAAGAGCTGGAATCATCTGACGAACAATCTGATCTTTGCCGGTCAGAAGCTGATTGTCGGCCGGAAGAAGTCCACCGTTCAGCAGCAGACGCAGCAGAAGCCTTCCCCAGGTCCGCAGCAGACGACGCAGGCGAAGGGAACGTACACGGTGAAGTCCGGTGACAGCCTGTGGAAGATTGCAAGCGAGCACGGCATGAGCGTGGCTCAGCTCAAGAGCCTGAACAGGCTCTCAGGCGACATGATCTTCGTCGGCCAGAAGCTTGCCGTGACGGAAAGCAGGCAGAGCGCGCCGGCAGGGCAGAAGACGCAGTCGAAGCCGGCCACATCCTCCCAAACCGCCTCCTATACGGTGAAGTCCGGCGACAGTGTCTGGAAGATTGCCAACGAACACGGCATGAGCATGAACGAACTTGTTTCCATGAACGGAATAAGGAACAACCTGATCATTCCGGGCCAGGTGCTCAAGGTCAAATCCAGTGCCGCATCCCAGGGCTCCTCAAAGAAGCAGAACGCTGCAGGGACGTCTTCACATGGTGGCGGCGGCTCAACTGCGACGTATACGGTCAAGGCCGGTGACAGCGTCTGGAAGATTTCGCACGAGCACGGCATGAGAATGGATGAGCTGAAACGCCTGAACGGCATGAAGGACAACCTGATCATTCCGGGTCAGGTGCTCAAGGTCAAGGGTCGGGCTGCATCCGGAAACAACGGCGGCAGGCAGACGTCCGCACCGGCACAGAACGTCTCGTCTTCTTCGGCTTCCTATACGGTGAAGTCCGGTGACAGCCTGTGGGCAGTTGCCAGCAGGCACAGCCTGACGGTTGCTGAACTGAAGCGCCTGAACGGTCTTTCCTCCGACACGATTTATGTCGGTCAGAAGCTCAAGGTGTCGCAGAAGGCTTCGGTCAACGCCTCCGCATATGCCAGGACATCGAATTCCTCCGCAGGTTCTCCGCGGAAGAAGTACACGGTGAAGTCCGGCGACAGTCTGTGGCGGATTGCGGCTGACAACCGGACATCGGTCAACAACCTGAAGGCGCTGAACCATCTTGCGGGTGACACGATCTACGTGGGTCAGACACTGTATTTAAATTAAGCCGGGGAATTCGTCCCCGGGACTTGAAAAAGTCCGTCTGTTTTGCTAAGATTAAAGCAATATTTGAACGCTAAGAAGGAGTATTAGAAGTGCAGGGATTATCAGAGAGCATGTGTCTGGTGCAAACATGCAGTCCCGGTACCTCGAACTCACCTTTGAGTTCCCTGTTGAACGCGGAAAGTAGGCAGGGACGGTATCTCCCGTTATGAGAAAAGGCGTCAGCGCATGCTGGAAAATAGGTGGTACCGCGGTTTACCCGTCCTATATGAAGCGAAGGCTTCGTATAGGATTTTTTTATTATCAGATACATGGAAGGAAGTTTCACAATGGCTTACGATCACAAGGCAATCGAGAAGAAGTGGCAGCATTACTGGGAAGAGCACAAGACCTTCAAGACGGAGGAAGAGCCTGACAAGAAGAAGTTCTATGCCCTGGACATGTTTCCCTATCCGTCCGGACAGGGGCTCCATGTCGGACATCCTGAAGGATACACGGCAACGGACATCATCTCCCGCATGAAGCGCATGCAGGGATACAACGTCCTTCACCCGATGGGCTGGGATGCCTTCGGTCTTCCGGCTGAACAGTACGCCTTGAAGACGGGACATTCACCACGCGAGTTCACGAAGAAGAACATCAACAACTTCCGCCGTCAGATCAAGTCCCTCGGTCTGTCCTACGACTGGGACCGTGAAATCAACACGACGGATCCGTCATACTACAAGTGGACGCAGTGGATCTTCGAGCAGATGTACAAGAAGGGTCTTGCCTACGAGGCCGAGATTCCCGTCAACTGGTGCCAGGAACTCGGCACGGTTGTCGCAAACGAGGAAATCATCGACGGCAAGACGGAACGCGGCGGCTTCCCCGTCGTCAGAAAACCGATGCGCCAGTGGGTGCTCAAGATCACGGCCTACGCAGACCGTCTGATCGACGATCTCGATGACCTTGACTGGCCGGAATCCATCAAGGAACAGCAGCGCAACTGGATTGGCCGTTCAGTCGGTGCATCCGTTAAGTTTGACGTCTGCGGTCACGACGACAAGAAGATCGAAGTCTTCACAACGCGTCCCGACACGCTTTTCGGCGCCTCACTGCTCATTCTCGCGCCAGAACACGAATACGTCAGCGAACTGACGACTGACGACCAGCGCGAAACCGTTGAGGCCTATGTCGATCAGTGTGCGCACAAGTCAGACCTTGAGCGTACCGACCTTGCCAAGACGAAGACCGGCGTGTTCACGGGCAGCTACGGCATCAATCCGGTCAACGGCGAGAAGCTCCCGATCTGGATTGCCGACTACGTTCTTTCATCATACGGCACAGGTGCAATCATGGTTGTTCCGGCTCATGATGAACGTGACTATGAATTTGCCAGGAAGTACGACCTGCCGATCAAGCCTGTCATCGCAGGCGGCAACGTCGAGGAAGAGGCCTACACGGGCGACGGCAAGCACATCAACTCCGGCTTCCTTGACGGTCTCGGCAAGAAGGAGGCCATCGACAGGATGGTTGAATGGCTTGAGGAAAAGGGCGTCGGCAAGAAGAAGGTCAACTATCGTCTGCGTGACTGGACATTCTCCCGTCAGCGCTACTGGGGCGAACCGATTCCGGTCATCCACTGGGAGGACGGCGAGACGACGCTCGTTCCCGAAGACGAACTTCCGCTCCGCCTTCCGAAGGCCACGGACGTCAAGCCTTCAGGCACAGGCGAGAGTCCGCTTGCCAACCTTGACGACTGGGTAAACGTCGTTGACGAGAACGGCCGCAGGGGCAAGCGCGAGACGAACACGATGCCGCAGTGGGCCGGCAGCTCATGGTACTTCCTGCGCTACGTCGATCCGCACAACCAGGGCCGTCTCGCCGACTATGACAAGCTCAAGCACTGGATGGCAGTCGACCTTTACGTCGGCGGCGCAGAACATGCCGTTCTTCACCTGCTGTATGCCCGCTTCTGGCACAAGTTCCTCTATGACCTGGGCGTCGTTCCGACGAAGGAACCGTTCCAGAAGCTCGTCAACCAGGGCATGATTCTCGGCAACAACCACGAGAAGATGTCCAAGTCGAAGGGCAATGTCATCAATCCCGATGACATCGTCGAGCAGTACGGCGCCGACACGCTCCGTCTCTACGAAATGTTCATGGGACCTCTTGAGGCTTCCAAGCCGTGGAGCGAAGACGGTCTGAACGGCTCATACAAGTTCATCAACCGTATCTGGAACCTGATCGTTGACGAAAACAACCAGATGCGCGACCGCATCACGACGATCAACGAAGGTGAACTTGACCTCATCTACAACCAGATGGTCAAGAAGGTCACGGACGACTTCGAGAAGATGCACTTCAACACGGCCATCTCCCAGATGATGGTCTTCGTGAACGAATGCTACAAGGCAGACTCACTTCCGCTTGAATACATGGAAGGCTTCGTCAAGCTGCTTGCTCCGCTCGTTCCGCACCTGGCAGAGGAACTCTGGACAAAGCTCGGCCACGTCGGCAGCATTGCCTACGCAAAGTGGCCTGAATATGACGAGTCCAAGCTTGTCGAAGACGAGGTTGAAGTCGTTGTCCAGGTCAACGGCCGTGTCCGTCAGCATCTCAAGGTTTCAAGAGACATCACGAAGGAAGACCTCGAGAAGGTCGCACTGGCCGATGAACACGTCAGGGAATTCATCGACGGCAAGGACATCGTCCGCGTCATCGCAGTTCCCGGCAAGCTCGTCAACATCGTCGTCAAATAGCTGAATATGCAGATGGCAGGAAATCCTCGGGGAAGGATTTCCTGTTTTTGTATCTCCTTTGTCGAATGGTGTTGATGACTTTGACAGGGACGAAACATTGAATTCAGAAGCAGCAATTGCATACTCTCTTTCACCCGCATTGGGCTTTCGGCTGAACTTTTTTGGAAATTTCACATTTTGTCCCAGCCCCATTTCGGCGTTTACGGGCATTCGGGCGTTTTAGTGCGATTTTTCCGCAGCGATTACGGGCATTCAGGAAGTTTGGGGCAGTTTGCCCGTGAATTCGTGGGCAAATAGCGCAAAATCTCTCAAATGCCCAGGGTCGCAGAATAAGCTGAGTCACATCTTTCTGCATCTGCTGCTGCGGGAATGACTGAAGTGAGTGCGGGCCAATATCATGAATGGAATCTGCCGCACGCCGTTTATTGCAGAAAAAGTGAATTATGATGTCGGCAGGTGATTTTCGTTCGGTTATAAACGAACAAAAATGTGATTTAGGTTCCAAATGCTCGCTTTTTGCTTGATTAATGTGCTGATATATATTATAATGAATACCAAATTACAAGGGGTTGAGGTATTGAACAACGAATTATCACGGGCACTGACACACCGCCATGTTCAGATGATTGCAATTGGCGGGGCAATAGGTACGGGACTGTTTCTCGGATCGGGAACGGCGATTCAGAAGGCGGGACCGTCAATCATTCTGGCGTATCTTGTCGCCGGCATCTTCTGCTTTTTCATGATGAGGGCCATCGGCGAACTGATTCTGTCGGATCTGTCCAAAAAGTCATTCATAGAGTTTGTGCGCGAATACCTGGGGCCGCGCTTTGAATTCATCGTCGGCTGGACATACTGGCTCTGCTGGGAATCGCTGGCAATGGCCGATCTGACGGCAAGCGGCATCTACATCAGGTACTGGTTCCCGCAGATTCCGCAGTGGCTGACGGCATTTCTGATCGTCGTCTTCCTGCTGGTGTTCAACCTGCTGAGCGTCGGGGCGTTCGGCGAGCTTGAATCATGGTTCTCAAGCATCAAGGTGCTGGCCATCCTGGCGCTGATCGTGACTGGAATCTTTCTTCTCCTGATAAATGCAGAGGTGGGGGGCCACCATGTCTCCCTGGGCAATCTCGTCAGTTTCGGCGGCTTCTTTCCGAAGGGGATGAGCGGACTTCTTGCGGCCTTTCCGATGGTGATCTTCGCCTTCACGGGAATCGAGATGGTCGGACTGACGTCAGGCGAGACGGCGGATCCGGAACGTGACCTGCCGCAGGCCATCAATACCCTGCCAATCAGAATCGGCCTGTTCTATGTCGGTTCGATGTTTGTCCTGATGTGCATCTATCCGTGGAATCAGATTGCGACGGATTCCAGTCCGTTTGTGCAGGTGTTCAGCGGCATCGGGATCAAGGCCGCGGCCGGGGTCATAAACTTCGTCGTGCTGACGGCGGCTCTTTCCGCCTGCAACAGCGCCATCTTCAGCACGAGCCGGACGCTGTTCGTACTGTCCGGCAGCGGTCAGGCACCGGCGAAGTTCGGAAGAAGCAACAACCGCAGCGTACCGGTCAACGCACTGGTATTTTCAGCCTGCACGCTGTTTATCATCGTCATCCTGAACTTTCTTCTGCCGGCAGCAATCTTTGAAATCGTCTCCGGCGTTGCGACGGTAAGCTTCATCTTCATCTGGATCGTCCTGGTCTTCTGCCATTACAGATACAGGAAGCAGAAGAAGGAGAGGACTTCATTCCCGATGCCGCTCTATCCGGTTTCAAACTGGGTGACGATTGCCTTCTTCCTGGCAGTGCTTGTTCTGCTGGCGTTTTCAAGGAGCACGCTGACATCGCTTGTGTTCTCGCTTGTCTGGTTTGTCTGCCTGGGAATATTCCATACTGTATTTGCAAGGGAATGAGAAAAATGAGACTTGACAAGTTTCTGACGGAATGCGGCCTGGGCACCAGAAGCGAGGTGAAGGCCGTTTTGAAGAAGAAGCGCGTGACGGTCAACGGTCTGACCGAGACTGCAGGAAAGAGGCAGGTTGATGGATATTCGGACGAGGTCTGCCTTGACGGACTGCTTCTCGAGCGGCGCGGCATGGCGTACTACATGCTGAACAAGCCGAAGGGAGTCATCACGGCAACTGAGGATGCCGCACAGCGGACGGTCCTGGACCTGATTGACGGGCATGACCGTGTCAGGAGGCTTTTTCCGGTCGGACGCCTCGACAAGGACACCACAGGGCTTCTGCTTCTGACGGACGACGGGGCGCTTGCCCATGAGCTGCTGGCGCCGAAGAAGCATGTCGCCAAGACATATGCGGCGGAAATCGAGGGAATCGTGACCGAGCGGGAAGTCAGGACCTTTGCCGGGCCGATGAAGCTGCGAAACGGCGAGGTTACGAAGCCTGCCGTGCTCAAGGTTCTTTCGGTCGATGAGAAGAAGGGTACCTCAAGTGTTCTGGTGACGATTTCCGAGGGCAAGTATCATCAGGTCAGGCGCATGTTCGCCAGCGTCGCCATGCATGTCCTGGAACTTGACAGACGGACAATGGGTCCTCTCACCCTTGATTCCGCCCTTGCTCCGGGCAAATACAGGGCTCTGACCCGGGCTGAGGTTGAAGCTCTGAAATGCGCCACGAGACGGTGAATTCAAAAAAAGAAGAAATCTCCGCGCATTCAGCCACGGAGATTTCCCATCCGGGATGAACGGTGTTGAGGATTCCTCAACGCCGTTTTTTGCATTCATCACTGTCATTGAATCAGTCGCTGTCTGCGCATCCTTTCATGAAGGACTGCAGGTTGTCTGCGATGTCACTTGGGAGGACGACGTAGCGGGAGTGTGACAGTTCCTCGGCGACAGCGCTGTGGGTGTAGACGGCGGCGTCGAGGACACGGTCGGAGTTGCCGGCAAACTGGGCCATAAATGCCGCACAGATACCGGTCAGGGTGTCGCCCATGCCGCCGGTGGCCATGTACGGACCGCCGGTTTCAAGCTTTGACTGCAGGCCTGAAAGGTGATAGATTTCCGTTCCGTGCTTCTTCAGGACGACGTCGGCGTGAAGGCCGGATGCGGCCCGTGCGTTGTTTTCCGGCGTCTGGTCTGCCGGGGCAAGTCCGGAGAGACGCTGCCATTCGATTTCGTGGGGCGTGAAGACGAGGCGGCAGTCAGGCAGTCCGTGTCTCAGGTCGTCGTCACGAGCGAGCAGCGTAATGGCCGATCCGTCAATGATGAGTGCGTGTTCTGCATTTTCCAGGACAAGGGAGAAGATGAGGCGCGCTTCGCTGTCCGTTCCGAGTCCGGGGCCGACGACGGTCACGTCGGATCCGGCGACTGCCCGGCGCAGTGCGTCATGGTCGTCGAAACTGATGAACATCGCCTCCGGTACGCGCGTGTGCAGCGCCGTGAGATTGACTTCGTGCGTGATGCAGGTTGTGAGTCCCGCACCGGCCCGGACGGCCGCCTGGGTGGCCATGATGGCCGCTCCGCCCATGTTTCTGTTGCCGCCGACGATGACGACGCGTCCGAACGTGCCCTTGTGCCCTGTTTCAATCCGCCTTCCGATGATCCGTTCAGCGTCCTTTCTGCCGATGATGTGCATGATGATTCAGCCCTCTTCCGTTTTTTCTCTAACATAGTCCATTCCGGCTCGTGAACTGCTCGACCATAAATGACTGAGCTTCTGGGAACACGAAGTAGTATTCAGGATGTTGCGCTGGTATTCCAGCCACCTGACTTACAGAACTCCGTTATTTTACCAAGGCCAGTCCCTGGCCAATGGCTTTTAAACCTTTAAGGTTCGCTTCAAGACTGTTTCGACGTGTCCTTTCAGCACTTTATTGCGATACTTAATTCCTCAGATGAGATGATAATTAAGATTGTAAACCGATGTTCTACCATACGTAAGTCTGTTTATATCCTTTATATTAATTATTATAACACATATGTTCGCGTTCGTGTGTCATAAGGACAAAAAACAGGCAATTCATCACGTCCTTAAAAGAACATGTTTCCTTGCATGCTTTCAAAAAGCAAACGGAAAGGGCGGAAATATGGTAAAATTACCTGTAGACAGTTTTTTAGGAGGTTCTCACATGACAATTGATTGGAAATCTGAAGCTGAAAAACGCAAGGATGAAATGCTTGCCGACCTGACGACGATGCTTGAAATCGAAAGCGTCAGGGATGAAGACAAGGGCACGCCCGAAGCTCCGCTCGGTCCCGGACCGAAGGAGGCTTTGGACAAGTTTCTTGAAATCGGCCGCAGGGACGGCTTTGAAACGGTTGAACTCGACGGACTGGCCGGTCACATCGAATTCGGCGACGGTGACGAGACGATGGCGATGCTTGCCCACGTCGACGTCATGCCTGCCGGCAAGGGCTGGAACACGGACCCGTTCAAGCCGGTGATCAAGAACGGAAATCTCTATGCCCGCGGCGCCCAGGACGACAAGGGACCGGGGATGGCCTGCTACTACGGACTCAAGATCATCAAGGAACTCGGACTTCCGGTTTCTAAGAAGGTCCGCTTCATTCTCGGCACTGACGAGGAAAGCCAGTGGCGCGGCATGACACACTACTTCGAGAAGATGCCGCAGCCTGACTTCGGCTTCTCGCCCGATGCCTTCTTCCCGGTCATCAACGGCGAAAAGGGCAACGTCAGCTTTGTCCTGAACTTCAAGGGTTCGAACGGCGGTGACGTCGAACTGATCGACTTCGAGTCAGGTCTGCGCGAGAACATGGTTCCGCGTGACTGCGAAGTCCGTCTCAAGGCGGAAAATGCAGGGAAAATCATCGATGCCTTCGATGCGTATGTTGCCGGGCATCCTGTTGTCGGCACGGCATACATGGAAAAGGACGTCCTGTACCTGCACATGATCGGCAAGGCCGCCCATGCCCAGGAACCGCGCAAGGGTGAAAACGCCGGCACATACATGGCTGACTTCCTCAACAGGTTCAGCTTCGGCGGGGATGCCGCCTCATTCATCAAGCTCGGCGCCGAATACCTGCACAGGGATTCCCGTCTGAAGAACTTCGGACTGGACTTCACTGATGACGTGATGGGCGATCTGACGATGAACGCCGGCATCTTCAAGTTCGAAGCCGGCAGGGGCGGAAGCATCACGCTCAACTTCCGTTTCCCCAAGGGCATGGATGAAAGGACAATCGAATCCGGTCTTGCGAAGGTCACGGATCCGATGGGCGTCACCCTGGAACAGGGCAGCGTCATGGTTCCTCACTACGTTGCTCCGGACGATCCGCTGGTATCGACGCTTCTTGGCGTCTACAACCGCCAGACGGGCGAGAACGCCAGCGGCCTCGTTGTCGGCGGCGGCACATACGGCCGTCTGATGGAACGCGGTGTGGCCTTCGGTGCAATGTTCCCGGACACGCCGGATACGATGCATCAGGCCAATGAGTACGTTCCGGTGGACGTTCTGGTCAGGGCCTGTGCAATCTACGCCGAGGCAATCTACGAACTCATCAAGTAACGCAGAAGACGGCAAAAAGGAGCCGGGGCGGAATGCCCCGGCTCCTTTTTGCGCTATTTTGCTCTGTCGTCCCTGACGACGTTGAATGTCTGGATGTTGTAGCGGACGACAACTATGTTGCAGACGGTGTAAAGGGTCAGGAAGTACGCCAGCTGGCTGATGGTGCCGATGAAGGCCAGGCCCAGCGAGACCACGAAGAAGATGTTTCCGACGATGTTCCACTTGCGTCTGTCATGGTTGATTTTTTCGATTTCGTTGAGTTCAAGGGATGATAGACTTTCAAGCGGCTTTACCGGTACCGTGCTCTTCAGCTTGGCCAGCTGCCAGCTGATTCTGATGTTGTAGACCGTAAGAATCAGCAGTGCGATGCATACGACTGTTGTAATTGGATCAAGTGACAATCAAATCGTTCCTTTCGATGATCGGGAAATTATCATTGTAGAGAAGTGTAACTGATTTTCCAAATATAAGCAAGTCATTGCACTTGCAAAAAAACTGGAATGGAAATTCCAGTTTCAGACACTATCTAGCAATGATGATGTCGCAGGAGGCGTTCCTTGTGACGTAATCCGTGACCGAGCCGAGCAGGAGACGGGCGACGGGATTGGCGCCCGTTGCACCCATGACAATCAGGTCCGTCTCATGATCCTTCGGAAATTCCCGTGCAATGATGCTTCTCGGCGAGCCGTAGCGGGCATGTACTGAAACGTCATTCAATCCGGAATCCTCCACGTGCCTTTTGAGGTCACCAAGATAGTCACTGACGTCCTCGAAGACCTGATAGGCTACGTCGCCGTTCGTGTCAGCCATTCCGCCGAAATTGACGTAGAACTGGTTGAGCTCGATGACGTTCAGGATGTCCAGATGAGCGTCGTTTCTCTTGGCAATCTCAACCGCGCGGTCCAGGGCGAGCTCAGCCGCCTTCGATCCGTCGACCGGCACCAGGATTGATGAGTATTTCTGTTCTGTCATAGTGTCCACTTCCTTTGCGTTTATCCAGATATATTATATCATTTTTATCTGGATTCTGACTGTTCCGTTACGAATTTGTAGAAATCGTTCCGGATGACTTCGAGCTGGCTGAATGTGTCCGTCTCATCTGAAAGTCTTTCAGTGATTCCGGCGATGATCTTTCCGTAACTGTTGTTCTGTGCATGCGGCATGCCAAGCTCGGCCTCAAGAGAGCGCTTGATTGACTTGAGAATCAGGCCAGCCTTGGTGTTGTCGGCATTTGACAGAATGTACTCGATGCCCTGCTGCGCCTCGGCGCGGTATGTCCGCGCGCGTTCCAGCTGGTAGGCTGTTTTATCCGTCATGTAAATGCGCCTCCTTCCGTTAATAAAGCGGTTACACTGCTATATACATACATTTTACTGTATTTTAAAAGCGATTTCAAGAAAAGGGGAGGTGAAATCAATTCCACCCGGTTTCAGTGACGCTTTGAAAGTAAATGAAAAAAGGTGTAAAATGGAAGTAACGGACGGAAGGGTTTCCATTCGGAATCTAAGGAGGAATCATGAAAATGACGAAAGGATTTGCAGAAGAACTTCAGGACAATGTGATTGAAAAAGATGACGAATACACTGCTTTCCGTGTCCCGAGCAAGCGCGAGAGCATCGTGCTGAGGGTTGACAACGAGCTTCTCTCGAAGTTCACCGCCGACAACGGCAGGCTTGAAAAGATGCTGCACAACCTGCTTCGGAACCGCTCAGCCAAGAACAGGCGCGAGGTGATCAACATCACCAAGCGCAACTACAGAATTTTTCTTTAAGGAGAGAAGCACATGTTTCTTACAACGGGTGAAATCAACCGCACATATACCATCAAGGGGCTCGTGAACGCCACGGTCAAGAAGGAGCTGACGTCGGACCAGCTCGACCAGGTGGATGAATTCGACGATCTCTATACGGAAGTCAAGAGCAAGCTGATTGAGCGCGCCGTTGCCAAGGGCGGAGAAGGAATCATCGCCGTCCGTTTCGAGCCGCAGATCGTGCGTGTTTCCGTCGGTCCGAAGTATCTGATGCTTCATGGATACGGAACTGTTGTCAGTTTTCCAAAAAAATAGAAAAAAGTGCTTGATTTATTTTTATTAATCTGTATAATAGTAAGAGTAGTCAGTTGCTGATACAACTGATACGAGATACAGAGATGCCGCTGTGGCGGAATTGGCAGACGCGCAACGTTCAGGTCGTTGTTTGGATTATCCAAGTACAGGTTCGACTCCTGCCAGCGGCATATCAGCTCCTTGAGTTCAAGGAGCTTTTTTTGTGTCTTCAGCAAATGGCGTTGACGGACTCGAAGGTTTCACTTCAGAAATTGAATCATGGTCATTGTAATTTTGTGACTTCTTCCTGGAAAAAATGCAAAATGAAGGTTTCTTCTGCATTATAATTTAATTGACTGGAATCGAACGGAACATGAAAGGCAGTGATTGTCATGGAGAGAAGAGAGATAACTTCGGTCTACTATGATTCAGAGGAATACGGGGTTCCTACGCTTTATCTCGAGATGGGCGTGAAGGATGGAGAAACCGTGAACGTGCGCACGATTAATCCCAGGGGGATGGAGTACAGCTTCAATTTCATCTCGTCACTTGAAGATAATGAGCTGGTGGGTTTTGAAATCGTCAACGTCGAGGAGCTGCTGAAGCATGCTGATGAGGACGTGGTGCTGTCCAATGTTGACTTTGAAGTGGTTGACGAAGGAAAGGTGTGGAATCTGAAGGAATATGTCGTCGGTACCATCGAGGCGGACGAGTGCTTTCTGGAGCGGATGGCTGCGGGAAGTCATCAGGATTACACTGAAGAGGAGCTGCGGCTCAGGGAAGAGCGGAGCAGGGAACTGGATGAGTATATAGAAAAAAGTCGCAGGAGCAGGGAGCAGGCGATGACGGCACCTGACGGGAGATCGGAAGTGATTATGTTTGATGACTGTGAACATGTATATTGTCCGGTGTGCGGAACGTTGACGGAGGTCTATGACATCTGTGACAAATGCGGCTGGCAGAACACTGGTGAAACAAACATCGACGGCGGACCGAACGAAATGACCCTGGCGGAGGCAAGGAAAGCCTACGCAAAGGGTCTGCCGCTTCACTAGCTGAATCACGGTGTAACGATCAACGGAGCCGTTCAAGGAGATGATGCCATGTACAAGTGGAAGAAGGGCGGTCGCATCCGATGCGCTGATTTGGTGCAATGTGGCATTGTTGACTGCATTCATCATGAGTGTGTGTCACTAAAGTACATTTTGTCAATGAAACGTTCATGAAATCCATCCCTTTGTAACAGTTGTTGGAACACTTTAAACTTATTTATGAACAATTACCGAAAAAAACTGATAAACCTTTATTATGAAACGGCTTTTATGCTATGATATGGGAAGACTAATAAGTCGTGAGAGGTGTTATTTGGTGAAATACGTAAATGAGGCGTATGATTTCGTCGGCCACGCCTGGTCCAGGAGCAGGATTCAGAAGCTGATCGCGCCGCTGGAGAGCCTGGCATACTGTACGACCGTCAAGGGGTTCAGGGAAGTCGGGCGCGGCGTTCAGCCGGAAGACGAAACCTATTTCAATTTCTTCCAGCCAAGGGGAAGCTTTCATGATTCGCTGTACGGTGATGATTTTCCGGCGGAGGATCTGGTGAACGACTGCATCTGCGAGGCGGTCAAGCAGTACATACAGAATGCGGACAGTGACTATGAGGTGCCGTTCGTGCGGATTCTGATCGATCTGATGAGCAATCCGCGCTTTACATATCTTGGCGACGGCCGCAAAGGGGATGGGAGAAAGTACGTGCATGTCATCCCCGGCAACAGCAGTTCCTATCTCCTGGCCGCAAACGGCGCGGTTCTGGCGGATTTTCACTTCGGCAGCAAGGATGATGCTGGCAGCGGATGCCGCGCGTCCTTCACGGATGAGGAGATCAGCGAGATGCGCGCAATGGACGGCCTGGCAATTGACTGGACGAAAGTGAACTATGAATGACGGCGGGTCGGAGAAATCCGGCCTTTTCTGTGTTAGAATGAACTTATCAACATTTCAAGGGAGAGAATGCGATGTCATTGTTAACAAACAGGAAGGTCTGCGTTTTCTGCGGGTCAAATGCAGGGGATGATTCAGCAGTGCGGCAGAAACTGCAGCTTCTGGCGGACTATCTCGTCGCAAATGACGATACCCTGGTCTATGGCGGCGGCCGTCTCGGACTGATGGGGATGCTCTATCAGGATGTTTCGGACCGCGGCGGCAGCGTAATCGGCATTATTCCGGAAATTCTGCGCGACCATGCCATCGTTCCGAAGGAGAATACGGAGCTGATTCACGTTGCCGACATGTCGGACAGAAAGAAGATGATGATTGAGATGTCGGACTGCTTCGTTGTCTTTCCAGGCGGTCTTGGCACCATGGAGGAATTCTTCCAGACGTATTCATGGTTCCAGCTGGGTATCGTCGAAAAGCCGGTCGTCTTGGTGAACATCGACGGCTACTACGACTATCTGCTCAGGTTCCTCAGGCATTCTGCCGCCGCCGGCTTCATGCCTGAGGAAAACGTCGATGCGCTGATTGTCGGAGACGACCTGGCAGAACTGTTCAGCAGGGCCGCCGACTTCAAATACGTGAAGGCGAACAAGTGGAGAAACTAGATGACATGAGGCTTTCGGGCCTCTTTTTCAGTATGCGCACAAGTCGGAATCATGGCAAACCCATCCGGATGCCGTCCGCAGCGCACCTGCGGGCAAAAGTGATTGTAAGTCGCCGGAATCGGGCGACTTACAGTTCACGGTGTCCGGCACCTTCCATATGTAATGAAAAACAGTGAAGATTTCCATTTTCGTCAATGAAAATGGAAATCTTCACTGTTCAGGTCTTCAGCCCAGTTTCGTCTTTGTGAAGTCGGTAAGCCATTTCTTGCGCTCGACGCGGCGCCTGAAGGCAAGTTCGTCGATGGACCCGGTCGGACTGACGGTCTCGCTGAACAGGTCTTCAAGACCGTAGGGAGCGATGACGGTGTATTTTCCGGCTGAATCGCGCGTGATGCCGACGGCACTGCATTTTTCGGGGAAGCCGGCGATGACGGCCTCGATGGTCGAGCCGTCCGGGGACTTGTCCGAGTGGCGCTTCTTCAGGCAGATGTTGCGCAAATCCCACAGGTACTTGGAATGGCGCTGGTTCAGCGTGCTCTGAACCGTCAGATAGTGTTCGTAGGATTCTCCCGGATCATTGTAGTAGACGTCGAGGTTGTTCCGCATGATGGAAGAGGGACGGCCCTCGATTCTGTTCCAGACAAGATCGCGCACTGCGCCTGCGCAGAGCGTTGCGTCGGGCAGGTGGTACCTTTCAAGTATGTTGAAGATTTCCGTGAAGCATTCATCCTTGGAAATCCATTCGATTAGTTGTTCCTGCTGATCCATTGCTATTCCTCCAATTCTCTCTTCTAACCATTTTAGGAGGTTTTCAGTCAAATGACCAGTGTATTCGAAAAAGTTTTAGAAAAACGTAAAAGGAAGTGAAATTTTTCACAAATTCATTGTGTCAAACTCCTGGAAATTTGGTATAGTAGAGATAGTGAATTTCTTAACAAGAGGGGGACACTCAATATGGATAAAATCTTGGCAGTCAATTCGGGCAGTTCCAGCCTGAAGTTCAAGCTCTTTGAAATGCCGTCCGAGACGGTGATTG
Source organism: uncultured Ligilactobacillus sp. (assembly GCA_934201845.1). Classification (GTDB taxonomy): domain Bacteria; phylum Bacillota; class Bacilli; order Lactobacillales; family Lactobacillaceae; genus Ligilactobacillus. The sequence goes on from CAKPXA010000001.1 coordinate 19,901, forward strand.
CATCCGGTCTGATCGAGCGCATTGCAATCCCGGGTTCCGTCACCACTATCAAGTACGGTAACGGCGAAGTCTACAAGCACCAAGGTACCGTCAGGAATCACAGCGAGGCGGTCAACAATCTGATGGAGCTTCTGATGAGTCTGGGAATCATCCGCGACTATTCCGAAATCACCGGCGTCGGGCACCGTGTCGTCGCGGGCGGTGAGTACTTCTCGAAGTCCGTCGTCGTGACGGACGAGGTCATCCGCAAGATCAAGAACATCACGGAGCTTGCGCCGCTGCACAATCCGGCGAATCTGATCGGCATCCAGGCGTTCAGGGAGATGCTTCCGCATGCCTGTTCCGTCGTGGTGTTCGACACTGCATTTCACCAGACAATGCCCGAAGAGAACTTTCTGTACAGTGTCCCCTATGAATGGTACGAAAAGTTCGGCGTGCGCCGCTACGGCGCTCATGGCACCAGTCACCGCTACGTTGCGGGCGAGGCGGCGAAGCTGATGGGACGGCCGCTGAAGGACCTGAAGCTCGTGACCTGTCATCTCGGCGCCGGCTCATCGCTTTGCGCAATCAAAAACGGCAAGTCGTTTGACACGTCGATGGGCTTCACGCCGCTGACAGGCGTGACGATGGCCACGCGTTCCGGTGACGTCGACGTCTCGATGATTGCGTTCGTCATGGACAAGCTTGACATCACCTCAATCAGCGAGATGGTCTACACCTTGAACAAGGAGTCCGGTCTTGCCGGCATTTCCGGCGTTTCATCGGACATGCGCGACATTCTCGCCGTTTCCCACGCCAAGCACCGTGCGCGCCTGGCCATTGAGATCTTCGTCAAGGACATCGTGAAGTACATCGGACAGTACTACTTTGAGATGGGCGGGCTTGACGGCATCGTCTTCACGGCCGGCATCGGCGAGAATTCCGCCATCATCCGCGAGATGATCATGGAAAGGCTGGCATTCCTGAACATCACGGTCGACAGGGACAGAAACGAGAACCGCGACGGCGCAACCGTCATTTCAGGCGAAGGCTCGCCAATCACGGTCATGAAGATTCCGACGAACGAGGAACTCATGATAGCACGTGACGTCATGAAACTGAAGACAGTAAGATAAGGCAAGACCTCGTTCCTGAGACGGGACGAGGTCTTTTTCCGCTGAAATGCAGTGCCTGAACCCTGGTCAGATGAGTCCCGCAGACGAAGAAATCCCGCCGGACGGCGGGATTTTCAGTTGTCCAGATAGTTGCTTACATGACTGTAGAATGTCAGGTCCTCCAGGAAGTAGAGTGTCCTGGAGTAGTTATAGGGCTGCTCGTTTTTCTGACAGTTGACTTCCTCGATCATGAAGGTGGCGGTGCCTGCCGGAACGCCGGTTTCCGCAGCCTCCTCCTCGTTGATGCGGTAGAGTGACATGTATTCGTCAGCGGTCTTGCTGGTGACCTGGAAGTGCTCCTTGATGAACGAGGAGATGGATTCGTTGCAGATTTCCTCAGTCAGGTAGGGAACGACGTCCTTTCTGTAGTAGGACTCCTCAAGACTGACTAGCTCGTTTTTGCGTCTTCTGACACGCTTGATGTGGTAGACCGGTGCGTCCGGTGCCACCTTGAGGTAGCTGCCGATTTCCCCGCCTGCCTCGATGGATTCGAAGACGAGGATGCTGCTGATGATCGTGTCCTGTTTCTCAAGGTCTCGAAGACCGGTCTTGTTGGCCATGTTGACGATGTTCTTCTGGTTGTGAAGCGGTTTGTTGATGAAGTAGCCGCTGCCCTGGATTCTTCTGAGAAGACCCTGGTTGTAGAGGACGTTGAGGGCATTGCGGATGGTGTTGCGGCTGACGGAGTATTCCTCCATCAGCTTGCCTTCGCTGGGCAGCTTGACGTCGAATTCGTTGTTCCTGACCTTGTCAGCCAGTGTCTGCGCTACTTCCTGATATTTGAGAACCAAGAAAAGAACCTCCTTTCGAAAATGGTATTAATTAAATTCGTACCAACTAACTCAGTTCAATTATACATGAAAACGGTTGTATTGGCAAGAAAAGTATTGTCAGCGGAAATGCAGAGTTTTCGATGCTGCTGAAAGTGTATGCATAACTGTAAAGTTATCGTGAACATTCATTGAACATGACAAACCATGTCACTTTAGCTCTCATTGAAACAAAGTAACGCAATTGTAACGAAAAAGTAACAAGAAGGGGTTCCAAAACCGGCACAAACGTGTTAAATTAGTCCAGTTGATACTTTCATATGTTTTTAGGAGGCTTTATTGATGGGCAACAAGCTTGATATTTTAAACGATTACCAAGTTGCGGAAAAGAAAGCTGCCGAGCTCAGTGACGTCTGCGCCAAGCTGCATGACGGCGGACGCACGCAGCATCTGCAATCTGCTTACGATGAGAAGCTTAGAAGCGTGGAACGTCAGCGTGACAACCTCGGGGTCATTCTTGAGGCAATGGATGCCGCTGAGGACTAATGAACGGGAAATAATGAGCTGGAGTTTCCGGAATCGTGTCCGGAGGCTCCTTTTTTACATCAATTGCCTTTAATGACGGCATGATTTCTGTTACCATATGAGTAAAGAGATACTTGGAAGGTGCTTAATTTGGAAATCTCAGAGATTCATGGAGTGGAACTGGAGCTTTTAGGGGAATTCAAGCGGATCTGCGAAGAGTACGGGATACCGTACTTTCTGACGAAGGGTTCGCTTCTGGGGGCGGCAAGGCATCACGGCTTCATTCCGTGGAACGACGACGTCGACATCGGCATGCTCAGGAAGAACTACGACAGATTCCTTGAAGTCTGCCCGGCTGCCCTTTCCGGCAGGGACTACTTCCTGCAGACACCTTTCAGTGACAGGTATTACGGCCTGGCCTACTCCAGGCTGGTGGACCGCAGATACAATGTTCAGGAGCTGTACAACTACTGCAGCGCGACCCGCGGAATCTACATCAACGTCATTCCGCTCGATGCGGTATCGGACGCTGCATTTGAAAGAAACAGGCAGATTACGGAATACCGCACGTTAAACGACAGGATCATGGTGGCGCTTGACTACCGCCCGTTCCAGAGCAGGCTCACGGAAGAGCAGCAGGCAGAACTCGACGGCAGGCTTCCGGAAGTCGATGAGAGGAAGAACGAGCGTGACGCCGTAATGCGCTCGTTCAACGGCAGCGGCTGCGAGTATGTCAAGAACCTTGCCTCGCAGTATCCGTATGACCGCGAACTGATTGAAGGAAGGCTCCTCGAGGACCTGACCACAGTCAGGTTCGAGAACCTCGAGCTTCCCGTCCCGCGCGAGTACGATGCAATTCTCGGAAAAATGTACGGTGACTACATGAAGCTTCCGCCGGAAAACAGGCGGAGCGGCAGACACGTCTCGGTCAGTGACGACGGGATGTGATGTTCCGGCCAGGCCATGAGCCTGGTTTTTTTGTCCTTACGCCAGATGCAGTGCACGTGGCTGCGGGGACAAACTTCCGCTCCGTGCTTTTTTTGCCGCGGGAATAATGGTAATATTAATGTATCTGTACAGTCGGAAAAGACGTTAGAAGGGAACGTATTTCAGATGCGAATTATTTTTGTCGGTGATGTTGTCGGAACCTCCGGAACGAGGATGCTTGAGGAGTATCTGCCCCAGCTCAAGCGCAGGTACCGCCCGCAGCTGACCGTCGTTAACGGCGAGAATGCGACACGCGGCCGGGGAATCAATGAGGCATACTACAAGCGGATAATGAAGGCCGGAGCGGATGTAATCACGATGGGAAATCACACGTGGGACAATCCGGAAATCCGTGACTTCATTGAAGACGCCGGAAACCTGGTGCGTCCGCTGAACTTTCCTGACGGCAAGGTGCCGGGGAAGGGCTGGGTGATCCGCCGGGTCAATGACATGAAGGTGGCGGTCGTGGATGTTCAGGGCCGCGTGTTCATGAACCCGTCGGACGATCCGTTTGCCGTGATGGAGAAGACGCTTGCCGAGATTTCCGCTGACGTCGTCTTCGTTGACTTTCACGGCGAGACGACAAGCGAGAAGGAGGCCTTTGCCTGGCATTTTGACGGCCGCGTGTCCGCCGTCGTCGGAACGCACACGCATGTCCAGACAAACGATGCGAGGGTCCTGCCGAAGGGGACGGCCTATCTGACCGACGTCGGCATGACGGGGCCGTATGACGGCATTCTCGGAATGAAGAGGGAAAGTGTGATTGGACGTTTCCTCACGCAGATGCCGGCGCGCTTTGAGGTCGATGAGGACGGCCGGCAGACGCTTGGCGCCTGCGTGATTGACATTGACGACAGGACGGGACGGGCGAGGAAGATCGTGCCGGTCCAGATCAACGAGGACCATCCCTTTTTCGACTAGGTAGCATGGAGGATGACTAATGAGCAGGAGACAGAATGAAACGCCGATGATGAAGCAGTATCAGGACATCAAGAAGCAGTATCCCGATGCCTTTTTGTTCTACCGTCTCGGGGACTTCTACGAGATGTTCGGCGATGATGCGGTCAGGGGTTCCCAGCTGCTGGAACTTACGCTGACGACGAGAAACAGGAAGTCGAAGAATCCGGTGCCGATGTGCGGCGTGCCGCACCATGCGGTTCAGAACTACATTGACATCCTGATTGACAAGGGCTTCAAGGTTGCAATCTGCGAGCAGATGGAGGACCCGAAGCTGGCCAAGGGCATGGTGAAGCGCGAGGTCATTCAGCTGGTGACGCCCGGGACGAACATTGACATGAGAGCCGGCGAGGCCGGGGACAACAACTACCTGACGGCCGTCCACGAGCAGGACGGAAGGTACGGGTTCGCCTACGTCGACCTTTCGACGGGCGAGTTGCGCTGTGCCGTGCTGGAGGACGTTGACGGCCTAGTGAATGAGATGACCGGTCTCAGGACCAGGGAAGTCGTCGTCGACGCAGGCGTGTCGCAGAAGACGCTTGATGCATTCGGCAGGCTGTGCGTGCTCGTGTCGCATCAGGATGACGCGGAGCCGTCGGCGGAACTTTCCTATGCTTCCCAGGACATTGAATCGGAACTTGAGCAGGAGGTCCTGAATCACCTGCTGACGTATGTCGTGGCAACGCAGAAGAGGACGCTGTCGCATCTGCAGAAGGCCGTTCACTACGAGCCGGCCTGCTTCCTCAAGCTTGACCATTATGCCAGACGCAATCTCGAGCTGCTGCAGAACGCCCGCACCGGCAAGAAGGCAGGAACGCTCCTCTGGCTGCTTGACGAGACGAAGACGGCCATGGGAGCCAGGATGCTCAAGCAGTGGATTGCGCGTCCGCTCATCAGGCAGAATCAGATCAGGGAACGCGAGAAGATCGTTGCAGATCAGATGAACCATTATTTTGAACGCTCGAGCCTGCAGGACGAACTGAAGCAGGTCTATGACCTGGAGCGCCTGGCCGGACGGGTGGCCTTCGGGAGCGTCAACGGCCGCGACCTGGTTCAGCTCCGAACGTCCCTGTCGCACATTCCGCAGATCAGGTACGTGCTGGAGGAGCTGAACGGCGAGGGCATCTACGACGGCATCCTGGAGCGCATGGATCCGGTCCGGGACGTCTTCGAGCTGCTTGACCGGGCCGTTGACGACGACCCGCCGGTTTCGGTGACGGAAGGCGGCGTGATCAGGGCCGGCTACAACGAGGAGCTGGACCGGTACACGGATGCCATGAGAAACGGCAAGAAGTGGCTGGCGGAACTTGAGGCGAGCGAGCGTGAGAAGACGGGCATTCACAATCTGAAAATCGGGTTCAACCGGGTCTTCGGCTACTACATTGAAGTGTCGAAGGCAAACATCGCCAAACTTCCCGAGGGACGCTACGAGAGAAAGCAGACGCTGGTAAATGCCGAAAGGTTCATCACGCCCGAGCTGAAGGAAAAGGAAGACCTGATTCTCGGTGCCGAGAGCAAGGCGTTTGACCTGGAATACAGGCTCTTCGTCGAGATCAGGGAGAAGGTCGGCGGACAGATTGCCAGGCTGCAGAAGCTGGCCTCCGCCGTGGCCGAGCTGGACTGTCTGCAGAGCTTTGCCGACGTCAGCGAGGACAATCACTTCGTCTGTCCGGAACTTTCCGACGGCGGACATGACATTGAGATCAGGGACGGCTGGCATCCCGTGGTCGAGCGTGTCCTCGGCAGGCAGAGCTATGTGCCAAACGACGTCCTCATGCCCGAGGGGAGAGACATTCTGCTCATCACAGGACCGAACATGTCCGGCAAGAGCACGTACATGAGACAGCTGGCCCTGACCGTGATCATGGCGCAGATCGGCTGCTTCGTTCCCGCCAAGTCGGCAAGGCTTCCCGTCTTCGACCAGATATTCACGCGCATAGGCGCAGCCGACGACCTCATCTCCGGGGAATCGACGTTCATGGTCGAAATGAAGGAGACGAACGAGGCGCTGAAGAATGCGACGGAAAACAGCCTGCTGCTGTTCGATGAAATCGGCCGCGGAACTGCGACCTACGACGGCATGGCCCTGGCCCAGGCAATCATTGAATACGTGCATGACAGGGTCGGGGCAAAGACTCTGTTCTCAACGCACTATCATGAACTGACGGCGCTTGACGGCGAACTCGGGCATCTGGAGAACATCCATGTCGGTGCCGTCGAAAGAAACGGAGAGCTGGTCTTTCTGCACAAGATGCAGGAGGGTCCGGCCGACAAGTCCTACGGCATCCATGTGGCAAGGCTTGCGGGGATGCCGGAGTCACTGCTTGAAAGGGCGGACGTGATTCTGAAGCGGCTTGAAGGCGGGCCGGGACCGCAGCCGGTCTGCGCCGGAAGGCCGGAGAAGGCAGAGAAGAGAGAACAGGAGAAACAGCAGAACGAAACAAGGCAGACGGAAGCTTCCGCCGTTTCCGAGGAGGACGTTCAGCTGTCGCTTTTTGCGGAACCGGAAGAGGAGAAGAAGCCGAAGAAGAAGGAGAAAGCGTCCGGCAGGGCGGAGGAGATTGCCGCAGAACTGGAGGAGGCAGACCTGATGTCGATGACGCCGATGGATGTGATGCTGATGGTTTACAAGTGGCAGCAGAAGATGAAGAAGGGATGACGCATGGCTGAGATTCATGAACTTTCTGCCGTTCTGGCAGACCAGATTGCCGCAGGCGAGGTTGTCGAAAGACCGGCCTCGGTCGTGAAGGAACTGGTTGAAAATGCGCTTGACGCCGGTGCGGAGCAGATCACCGTCGAAACGAAGGAATCCGGGCTTGACATGATCCGGGTGACGGATGACGGCAGGGGCATTGCCTCAGACGAAGTGGAGCTTGCCTTCAGAAGGCATGCCACAAGCAAGATCAGAAACCGCGAGGACCTCTTCCGCGTGTCCACGCTGGGATTTCGCGGCGAGGCCCTGCCGTCCATCGCCTCCGTCGCAGACGTCGTTCTGAAGACTGCGCATGACGGCGACGAGACCGGCACGACCATCCACATCAGGGGCGGTCAACTCGAGAGCCGGGAGGCGGACCAGCTCAGAAACGGCACGCAGGTGACGGTCAGCGACCTGTTCTACAACACGCCGGCCAGGCTGAAGTATCTGAGCTCTCCTTCAACGGAGCTGTCGCACGTCGCAGACATCGTCAACAGACTTGCGCTGAGCCACCCGGACGTGGCCTTCGTTCTGGCCAACAACGGCAGGACGATGCTGAAGACGGCGGGAAACGGCAGTCAGCAGCAGGCCTTCAGCGCCGTCTACGGCGTGAAGACGGCATCCAGGATGCTTTCGTTCAACGCCAGTGACCTTGACTTCGAGATTGACGGGATGGTTTCGCTGCCGGAACTGACCCGCTCTAACAGAAATGGCATCAGCCTGCTGGTCAACGGCCGCTACATCAAGAACTTCAGGCTGACGAAGGCCGTTCTTGCCGGCTACGGCTCGAAGCTCATGGTGGGCCGCTATCCGTATGCCGTCATCAACATCAGGCTTGATCCGCTGCTCTGCGACGTCAACGTCCATCCGACCAAGCAGGAGGTCAGAATCAGCAAGGAACCTCAGCTTGAGGAGCTTCTGAAGAAGGGCATCTACGACCGCATTGCGCGTGAGAACCTGATTCCCGATGCTGCAGAGAACCTCAGAAGGACGTCCGGCCCTGCATTTGGCGGTGAACAGACGAGTCTGCTCGAGCCGGCGGCGGGCTACAGGGGTCCTGTCCCGGAGAAGGTGACGGCCGCTCTTGCCGGCGGCGTTGCGGACGAGAAGGAAAGAGAGCCCGGCGTGGTCATCATCTCCGACAGAAAGGACATGGAAGGCTCCGGGGTCAGGGCCTGGGACGAGAAGTATGCGAAGCCGTCTTCGGAAGAGGACTCCGGGGAGGCTGAGCCAAAACCGGAACAGAGCCCCGAAAAGCGTTTTCCTGACCTGCACTACATCGGGCAGATGCATGGCACGTATCTGTTTGCGGAGGCAGAGGACGGACTTTACATCATTGACCAGCATGCTGCCCAGGAGAGGTGCCGCTATGAGCGCTACCGGGTGGAAATCGGCAGGGTGTCCGGCGACAGCCAGCGTCTGCTGGTGCCGATTGTGCTGACGTATCCCGCGCCCGATGCCCTGAAGATTGATGCGAACCTGGACAAGCTCCGCGAGCTTGGAATCGTGCTTGAGAACTTCGGCAGGAACACCTACATCCTCCGCCAGCACCCGACGTGGTTCCCCGCCGGCGAAGAGGAGGCAACCGTGCGCGAGATGATCGGCATGTTCCTGAACGACGGCAGTCTGACGGTTGCCAAATTCAGGGAAAAAACCGCAATCATGATGAGCTGCCGCGGGGCCATCAAGGCCAATCACCATCTTGAGGACGAACAGGCCGAGGCGCTTCTGAAGGAGCTTGCCGGCTGTGCCAATCCGTTCAACTGTCCGCACGGGCGCCCCGTTCTGGTGCACTTCACGACAAGGGACATGGAGCGCATGTTCAAGCGGATCCAGGATTCGCACAAGTCCGGCGCTGAGAACGAATTCTGAGCAGAAAATGCGAAAGTATGTTACTATTTTTAAAGGGCATGCCCGGAAATGAGGAAATGTAATGTACGAATATATTAAAGGCGCGGTCGTGCAGGTGACGCCGCGTTATCTTGTCATCGAGAACAACGGAGTCGGCTGGCTGGTCTATGTGGCCAATCCGTTCCGGTTTGCGGTCGACGAGACAAGACAGGTGAAGGTCTACCTGCACCAGATTGTACGCGAAAATGAAATTGCGCTCTACGGTTTTTCGGATGCGGGCGAAAAACAGCTGTTTCTCAAGCTGATCAGCGTCTCCGGCATCGGACCGAAGAGTGCACTGGCCATTCTGGCCAACGATGACCACAGCGGATTCGTTTCGGCTGTGAACAATGACGACGACGCCTATCTGATGAAGTTTCCCGGTATCGGCAGGAAGACTGCCAAGCAGATCATTCTCGATCTCAAGGGCAGGCTTTCGGAACTTGAGACGGGAGAGCCGCTCAAGGGTCAGCAGGACCTGGAGATTTCCTCGGATCAGACGTCTCCTTATCTCGACGAAGCGCTCGAGGCGCTGCTTGCGCTCGGGTACACGAAGGTCGAGGTCAGAAGAGCCGGCAGGAAGCTGCAGGAATTCGACGGAAATTCAACGGATGATTATCTGAGACAGGCGCTTCGCCTGATGATGGGCAAGTGACCATGACAGGAGGTGAATCACGTGACGGAAGACAAGCGGATCGTTTCCGGCGCAAGCATTGACGAGAGCGGACAGGAGGAACTGACACTCCGTCCGAAGGCTCTCGACGAATACATCGGTCAGGAGAAGATCAAGCGCGAACTTTCCATCTACATCAAGGCGGCAAGGCAGCGCGAGGAGTCCCTGGACCACGTGCTTCTATACGGCCCGCCGGGACTGGGCAAGACCACGCTGGCCTGCATCATCGCCAACGAGATGCACGTCGGCATCAAGACGACGACCGGGCCGGCCATCGAAAAGCCAGGTGATTTGGTGGCACTTCTGAACGAGCTCAATCCGGGCGATGTCCTGTTCATTGACGAGATTCACCGGCTGCCGAAGAATGTCGAGGAAATTCTCTATTCCGCAATGGAGGACTTCTACATCGACATCATTGTCGGACAGGACAGCTCCGCCCATCCGGTCAGGTTCCCGCTGCCGCCGTTCACCCTGATCGGGGCGACGACGAGGGCGGGGATGCTGTCGTCGCCGCTGCGGGCCCGTTTCGGCATCGTCGGGCACATGAACTACTATGAAGACGATGAGCTGACGCGGATTGTCAAGAGGTCCGCCGGCGTCTTCTCGGCCCGCATCAGCGATGAGGGGGCCTTCGAAATCGCCCGGCGCTCGCGCGGAACCCCGCGTGTCGCCAACCGCCTGCTGAAGCGCGTGCGCGACTTTGCGGAAGTGGCGCACAAGGACGAAATCGACACGCAGATCGTGTGCTATGCCCTGGACCTGCTCCGGGTGGATGAGTGCGGTCTCGACGACACGGACAGAAGGCTCTTGACAACAATGATGGAATTGTATGGCGGGGGTCCGGTCGGACTCTCCACGCTGGCGGCCAACATCGGTGAGGAGACCGAGACCGTCGCCGACATGATCGAGCCGTATCTCATGCAGCGCGGCTTCATCAAGCGTACCCCAAGAGGCCGCATGGCAACGCCGCTTGCGTACGCACATCTGCATTTAACAAAAGAAAACAATCAAGAAGGGTGACTATTTTGTCAGAAGAACATTTAACAACAGAAGACTTTGACTACGATCTGCCGCATGAGCTGATTGCGCAGACACCACTGAAGGAGCGCGATCAGTCGCGGCTGCTCGTCCTGAACTCGAAGACGGGCGAATATGAGGACGACTACTTCTACAACGTGATTGACCGTCTGAACCCGGGCGATGCCCTCGTCATGAACGACTCCCGCGTCATGCCGGCGCGTCTCTACGGCGTCAAGCCGGAAACCGGCGGTCACGTCGAGGTTCTGCTCCTGAACAACACGGAAGGCGACTGCTGGGAGACGCTCGTCAAGCCGGCCAGGCGTGCCAAGGTAGGCACGGAGATTTCCTTCGGCGACGGCAAGCTGACGGCAACCGTCACTGAGGAACTCGAGCACGGCGGCCGCATGATTGAATTCCACTATGACGGAATCTTCATGGAGATTCTCGACCAGCTCGGCGAAATGCCGCTTCCGCCTTACATCAAGGAAAAGCTCGATGACCCGGAAATGTACCAGACCGTCTACTCAAGGGAAATCGGTTCCGCGGCCGCACCTACCGCCGGACTGCACTTCACGAAGGAACTGCTGAAGAAGATCGAGGACAAGGGCGTGAAGCTCGTCTATCTCACTCTTCACGTCGGACTGGGCACGTTCCGTCCTGTCAGTGAGAAGAACATCGAGGACCACAAGATGCACAGCGAGTTCTACCGCCTGACGGAGGATGCCGCAAGGACGCTGAACGAAGTCAGGGCAAACGGCGGCCGCATCGTCGCAACGGGCACGACGACCATCAGGACCCTTGAGACGATCGGCACGAAGTTCAACGGCGAAATCCGCGCCGACAGCGGCTGGACGGACATCTTCATCAAGCCAGGCTACAAGTGGCAGGTTGTCGATGCCTTCATCACGAACTTCCATCTGCCGAAGTCCACTCTGGTCATGCTCGTTGCCTCGTTCACGGGACGCGAGAACATCCTGAACGCATACCGTCATGCCGTTGCCGAGAAGTACCGCTTCTTCAGCTTCGGTGACGCAATGTTCATCTACTAACACATTACGGAGGAATTTCATATGACTGAACCAGCGGTCAGGTATCGTCTGATCAAGAAGGAAAAGCACACCGGCGCACGCCTCGGCGAGCTGATCACGCCGCACGGAACGTTTCCGACGCCGATGTTCATGCCGGTCGGCACCCAGGCGACCGTCAAGTCGATGTCACCCGAGGAACTCAAGGAAATGGGCGCCGGCGTCATTTTGTCGAACACATATCATCTCTGGCTTCGTCCGGGCGAGGACCTTGTTAAGGAGGCCGGCGGACTGCACAAGTTCATGAACTGGGACCGGGGCATTCTGACCGATTCCGGCGGCTTTCAGGTGTTCTCCCTGGCCGAGATGCGCAACATCACCGAAGAGGGCGTTCACTTCAGAAGCCATCTGAGCGGTGAGCCGCTCTTCCTTTCGCCGGAAAAGGCCATTCACATCGAGAACTGCCTCGGTTCCGACATCATGATGAGCTTTGACGAATGCCCGCCGTTCTTCGAATCGTACGACTACATCAAGAAGTCGATCGAGCGTACGAGCCGCTGGGCCGAACGCGGACTCCGCGCTCACGAGAATCCGGAGACCCAGGCGCTGTTCGGCATCATCCAGGGCGGCGGTCACAGAAAGCTCCGCGAGCAGAGCGCAAGGGACCTCGTGTCCCTCGATTTCCCGGGATATTCCATCGGCGGCCTTTCCGTCGGCGAGTCGAAGGCCGAGATGAACCATGTCCTCGACTTCACGACTCCGCTCATTCCCGAGAACAAGCCGCGCTACCTGATGGGCGTCGGCTCGCCTGATGCGCTGATTGACGGCGTTATCCGCGGCGTTGACATGTTCGACTGCGTCCTGCCGACGCGCATCGCAAGAAACGGCACCTGCATGACGTCTCACGGCCGTCTTGTCGTCAAGAATGCGAAGTACGCCCGTGACTTCTCGCCGATTGACGACAACTGCAACTGCTACACATGCCGTAACTACACACGCGCCTACGTGCGCCACCTGTTCAAGGCGGACGAGACGTTCGGCCTGCGCCTGACGAGCTATCACAACCTGTACTTCCTGCTCAATCTCATGAAGCAGGTACGTCAGGCCATCATGGATGACAACCTGCTTGAATTCAGGGAGGACTTCTTCGAACGCTACGGGCTCAACGTGGAAAACCCGAAGAATTTTTAAGTTTTCGTTAAGGACTGGAAAAAATTCGTCATCTTTGATACAGTGTACTATAGTATTTTCCTAAGGAGTGAATAAATTGGGTTCATCTATTTCAACAATTATCATGTTCGTCGTCCTGATTGCATTGATGTACTTCATGATGATCAAGCCACAGAAGAAGCAGCAGCAGGAACATCAGAAGATGCTGTCTGAGCTCAAGGCAGGCGACGAGATTACGACAATCGGCGGTCTTCATGCCGTCGTTTCCGAAATCGACGATGAAAAGAAGCTTGTCACACTTGACTGCGACGGCGTTTACCTTGACTTCTCAAGAAACGCAATCGCCCGCGTGACGAAGAAGGCCGCTGCAGAGCCGGCAGCTGAAGAAGCGCCTGCAGAAGAGGAAAAGACGGAAGCAGAAGACAAGTAGTCAATGTTTCGGTTCCCACAGCGTAGACTTTCATTATGGAATGAAGGTCTGCGCTGTTTTTTTGTCCATGCCGTCTTCTTCCGTGGTTTTTCAAAATGTTAAAGGTACGCATGCCCGTGAACACTGCCGGCGTTTCAAGCCCTTGATTCTGCGGCTTGTTTCTTCAACCGGACCGTTGGAGAAATCATACTCGACGCTGTTCCGACCGGCTGTACGATGTGGAAGCGGTCGATGATGATCCGGGCATTCAGGTTGACAACTACGGATTTCACCGCAGCTTTTTCCGGGTTCATGCAGCAGGGCATGAAGTGTTTCATGATTCTCTTCGGTAATCTGTGTTTTTGCCGATTCCGCTTAGGCCTCCCGCTTGTCAAAATCCGGTTTCATCCGGGGCAACTGGTCCTTGAAACATCTATTTTCCCATATTCTTCACACTTAAAACATATATACAACTTGTTGTTTCAGATTAAAATATAATAAGAATTTTGATTATCAAAATAGCTGTCGGCGCCGCTCTGACACTTCGTAAAAATCACCGAAACACATATATCTTATGACAGTATAAGGATGAAAGAATGGATATTCTTTCTAAACGAATCTGAGAAATACATGCCTGCACTGTATTTTAAACGATAATTTGAAGTTTCAAAGTATTTACGGCGCATGCAGGCGGGGAGAAGGGAAAGGGGATGTTTAGGAAACTCTAATTACTAAAACAGTTCCGTTTGACATTGAAATTTAAATATAATATGATTCATTCATCGAATATTTTGATATTCGAAATAATTGAACCAAGTGAGGTGACACGCGTGAAGGTTATGGATGCACAGGAAATCATGGACATGATTCCAAACCGCTATCCAATCTGTTACATCGACTATGTCGACGAGCTCGCTCCGGGTGAGGAGATCACCGCTACGAAGAATGTGACGATAAATGAATCCTTTTTCCGTGGACATTTTCCAAACAATCCGGTCATGCCGGGAGTTCTGATCATTGAGACGCTTGCCCAGGCGGCATCGATCCTGATTCTGAAGTCGCCGGAGTTTGACGGCAAGACCGCCTATCTCGGCGCCATTCATCAGGCAAAGTTCCGCAAGGTTGTCCGTCCGGGCGATGTCTTGAAGCTTCACATCGTGATGGAGAAGAAGAAGTCCAACATGGGCATCGTGAAGGCGACGGCGCTTGTTGACGGCAAGAAGGCCTGCACGGCTGAGCTGATGTTTGCCGTATATGACAGGGATGAGAAGATTTAGTGGAAAGACCGCTTTTAATTTGTTATTATTTTGATAGTCAAAATATTCGGAAGGCAAAAAGACAGGCGGTATGAATTATGGATGAACGTAGTAAGTATATCAACGATGCCTTGATCAGGATATACAATGATATCCTGTGGATTGAGGAAAAGGAGCTGCGCAAGAGCAGATTCAGCGACCTGACAATCAAGGAGATGCATGCAATCAACGCCATTTCAATGTACGATCACAAGACCGCCTCCGAAGTTGCGAACAAGCTGCATCTGACGCCGGGCACCCTGACTTCGACGATTGACCGTCTGGTGAAGAAGGGATATGTCGAGCGAATCCGGGGCCTTGATGACAGAAGGGTCATAAGGCTCGGGCTCACGAAGAAGGGACGCGTGATGTATCGCGCCCATGATGCCTTCCATCATAAGATGGTCGAAGGATTTCTGAAGGACATCAGTCCGGGGGAGATGAAGATCGTTGAAAAGGCAATCCGAAATCTTGAGGATTTCCTGAATGAGAATTCCTAGGAGTCTTGAAATGAAAAACTTTAAAATTAAGGCATTCGCGAAGAACGTTCCGGAAATGCGGGTTTCAAATGACGATCTCGCAGAATTCATTGACACGTCCGATGAGTGGATCAGTCAGAGAACCGGAATCCGGACGAGGCACATCAGCCTCGGGCAGAACACGTCGGATCTTTGCACAGGGGCTGCAGAGGCTCTGCTTGAGAAGACCTCGACCTCTCCGGAAGAAATTGACCTGATTGTCGTTGCGACGATGACGCCTGACAGCGCAACACCGTCGACGGCGGCGATTGTCCAGGGAAACATCGGCGCGGTCAACGCCTTTGCATTCGATATTTCGGCTGCATGTTCGGGATTTGTCCATGCTCTGGTGACGGCGGCCTCGATGATGGACGGAAGACATGTCAGAAGGGCCATGGTCATCGGCGGCGAGGTACTCTCCAAGTCGCTTGACTGGAGCGACCGGACGACATGTGTGCTGTTCGGTGACGGAGCTGCCGGCGTACTGATTGAATGCGAAGCGGACGGAGCTGCGTCCCTGCTCGGCTACAGTCTGAGAAGCTTCGGTCAGGATGCCGGCAAGATCACCTGCCAGACCACGGCTCCGCTTGCGGAATTTCCGCCGGCGTCAAATGCGAAGACGGCAACACCGTTTAAGATGGACGGTCGCGGCGTCTACAACTTCACGACGAAGACGGTGCCGCAGGTGATTGAGGAGGCGGTCAGGGACAGCGGCCTTGAGATGGACGGCATCGACAGGTTCGTCCTGCATCAGGCAAACGCGCGGATCATCAAGGTGATCGCAAGAAAGCTCGGCCAGCCTCTGGATAAATTTCCGGAGAACATTTCGGAATACGGAAACACATCAGGGGCCAGCATCCCCCTGCTCCTGAGCGAACTGGAAGAAGAAGGAAAACTGGTCCGCGGAGAAACGATGCTGCTTTGCGGCTTCGGCGGAGGCCTCTGCGCAGGAGCCTGCGTAATCCGCTATTGATTAATGAAAAGCACTTAAAGGAGAAGAAAAATCATGACAAAGGAAGAAATTTTGGCAAAAGTACAGGACATTACGGCAGAACAGCTTGACGTGGAAAAGGACAAGATCGTTCCTTCCGCAAACATCAAGGAAGACCTTGACGCAGACAGTCTCGACGTCTTTGAAATCATGAACGAGCTTGAAGACAGCTTCGACATCCAGCTTGATGCAGACGAAAGCATCCAGACGGTCGGCGACGTCGTTGACTACGTTGAAAAGCAGCTGGCGGACAAGGACTAAGAGGTGGTCTTTTGACAAGAGTCGGACTTTTATTCAGCGGGCAGGGTGCGCAGGTTCCCGGCATGGGAGCCGACTTCTACGCCGGTTCACCGGCCTTTGCCGAAACCATCGACCGCGCGTCCGAAATCTGCGGCTTCAGTCTGCCGGAGTGTTTTGAAAGTGCCGGGATGCTCAGCCGGACGAAGTATGTCCAGCCGGCTCTCTGCGCATTTTCCTGCGGGGTCTTCAAGGCTCTGGGAAATGCAGTGCCGGGACTGGAGATTGCAGGAGCGGCGGGGCTTTCGCTTGGCGAATACCCGGCGCTGATTGCCTCCGGGATGCTTGACCTTGAAACGGGCATGAAGCTTGTGATGAAGCGCGCGGAACTCATGCAGGAGGACTGCGACCGGCACGAAAGCTCAATGGCGGCTGTACTCAAGCCTGACATCGAACTGGTGCAGAAGGTCTGCGCCGAGGTCTCGACGACAGAGAAGCCTGTTGCCGTGGCCAACTTCAACTCACCGAAGCAGGTTGTCATCGGCGGTGACGTCGATGCGGTCAGGACTGCCGGCGAGAGGCTTGCCGAAGAGAAGATGCGCGTCGTTTCGCTCAACGTAAACGGTGCGTTTCACACGCCGCTGTTTGCGGAGTCATCGGCAGGCCTCGGCGAGGTGCTTTCGGGCATTTCGTTTGCGGACTCTGCATTTGCCGTGGAAAGCAACACGGACGTCGTGCCGTTCACGAAGGAGAATGCCGCTGACATTCTCGAGCGTCAGGTGATGAATCCGACGCACTTTGCGGACTGTGCGGAGAAGCTGATTAACGAACATGGGGTGGAGACGTTCATTGAAATCGGACCGGGCGAGACGCTGCTGAAGTTTGTCAGACAGATTGACAGAAGCGTCGGCAGGATTTCGGTCGATTCGCTTGCGAAGATGAACGAAGTCTCCCTGTAGCAGGAGAAGATTATGGATCTTAAAGGAAAAACTGTTTTTGTAACGGGTTCGTCCCGCGGCATCGGGGCGGCGTGCGCAGTTGCGTTTGCCGAAAGGGGAGCGAACGTGATTGTCAACGGTCGCCACGGCGTAAGCGACGAACTGGTTGGAGAAATCGAAGGATACGACGTTTCCTGCAAGGTGATTGCAGGTGACATCTCCGTTGCGGATGATGTCAGCCGCATGACGAAGGAGGCCTGGGAGTTCTCTGACGTCGACGTGCTGGTGAACAATGCCGGCATTACAAACGACAAGCTGCTCATCGGCATGAAGGATGACGACTTCGATTCCGTCATCAACGTCAATCTGCGCGGAACGTTCATGATGACGCGTTCGTTTCTGAAGAAGATGTACAGGAAGAAGAGCGGGGCAATCATCAATCTTGCCTCGGTCGTCGGACTTCACGGCAACGTCGGCCAGGCCAACTATGCGGCGGCCAAGGCCGGTGTCGTCGGGCTGACGAAGACCTGCGCCAGAGAGGGGGCCCTGCGCGGAATCAGGTGCAATGCGATTGCGCCCGGCATGATTGAGAGTGACATGACCCGTGTATTGAGCGATAAGGTGAAGGAACAGACATTACAGGAAATTCCGCTGCAGCGCTTCGGCAAGGTCGGGGAAGTTGCGTCAACGGCCGTTTTCCTGGCTGAGAATGACTACATCACGGGCCAGGTTATTCCGGTCGACGGCGGAATGACGATTTAGGAGGAGTTTCATGACAAGAGTAGTAGTTACCGGAATGGGAACGGTCAATCCGCTCGGAAACGACGTTGCCACATTCAGTGAGAACATGTTTGCCGGCAAGCTCGGAATCGCCCCGATCACGAAGTTCGACGCGACGGAGACGGGCATCACGAACGCCGGCGAGGTCAAGGACTTCGATGCTGACCTGAGGGTTGGCAAGAAGGCCGCAAAGCGCATGGACCTCTATTCGCGCTATGCGGTTGATTCAGCACTTCAGGCAGTTGAAGAGGCGGGAATCACTGAGAAGAATACAGCGCCGGAAGACATGGGCGTGATATTCGGCTCCGGCATCGGCGGCCTGACGACCATTCAGGAACAGGTAATCAAGATGCATGAGAAGGGACCGAAGCGCGTGTCACCGCTGTTCGTTCCGACGGCGATTGCCAACATGGCGGCCGGAAACATCGCGCTGCGCATCAATGCGAAGAACATCTGCACGTCAATTGTGACTGCCTGTTCCTCAGGCACGAACTCGATCGGTGAGGCCTTCCGCCAGATCAAGGAAGGAAGGGCCAAGGTCATGGTCACGGGCGGCGCCGAAGCTTCCGTCAACGAAATCGGCATTGCCGGCTTCGCCGCCCTGACGGCCCTTTCCGCCGAGGAGGACCCGGCACGGGCCTCCATTCCGTTTGACCGCAACCGTTCGGGCTTTGTCATGGGCGAAGGCGCAGGCTGTCTCGTTCTTGAGGAACTTGAGCATGCCAGGGCGCGCGGTGCCAGGATTCTGGCCGAAATGACCGGATACGGCAGCACATGCGACGCATATCACATGACTGCGCCGGATCCGACCGGTTCCGGCGCAGCCCGGGCCATGCAGCAGGCAATCGACGAATCCGGCATCAGGCCGGAGGATGTCGGCTACATCAATGCGCACGGTACTGCCACGAAGGCCAATGACGCCGGCGAGGCAAAGGCCATCAACTTCGTCTTCGGAGGCTATCAGGTTCCAGTCAGCTCGACGAAGTCAATGACGGGTCATCTGCTCGGCGCTGCCGGCGCCGTAGAGGCCTGCGCAACGGTCCTTGCACTGCAGAACGGAAGACTTCCTGTGAATATCGGCATGACAGATCAGGATGAAGAGTGTAAAGTTAATGTGGTGACAAGGGACATGGAATCCGCCCCTGACCTCGAGTATGCCATCAGCAACTCTCTGGGCTTCGGCGGACACAATGCCGTCGTGGCATTCAGAAAATGGAGTGAATAATTTGCTGGACTTTAACGATATTCAAAAATTGATGGAGGAATTCAACGGTTCCGACATGCGCGAGCTGGAAATCACCAGCGAGGGATTCCACATTCATCTGAGCAAGAATGAGGTTTCCTTCGTGCAGCCGGTCGTGGCCGAACAGGTCAGTTCAAAACCGGCCGTGGAGGCGGTCGATGACGTTCCCGCTTCCGGCCCGCTTCCGGAAGGAAATGACGACGCCAGGACCATCAAGGCGCCGATGGTCGGAACAATCTATCTTCAGCCGGAACCGGACAAGGATCCGTATGTGACTGAAGGCATGCATGTGCACAAGGGCGACATCGTCTGCATCATCGAGGCGATGAAGATGATGACCGAGATCAAGAGCGACCTTGACGGCGTCATTTCCGAAGTGCTGGTTGAAAACGAGGACCTCGTTGAATTCGACCAGCCGCTGTTCAAGGTTACGGAGGGATAGACATGGCTGTTTTAGATGCAACTCAGATTCAGAAGATCATTCCGCATCGCTACCCGATGCTTCTGATTGACCGGGTCGACGAGCTCGAGCCGGGCGTCAGGGCGGTTGCGACGCGCAATGTGACTATTCATGAGGAAGTGTTCAACGGACACTTCCCGGACAATCCCGTCATGCCCGGCGTCCTGATTGTCGAGGCGCTCGCCCAGACCGGCGCGGTGGCTTTGCTTTCGATGCCGGAGTTCAAGGGCAAGACCGCCTATTTCGGCGGCATCCGCCAGGCGAAGTTCAGAAAGGTCGTCCGTCCCGGTGACACGCTCCGGCTCGAGGTGACGCTGGACAAGATCCGTAACAACATCGGAACGGGAAAGGCTGAGGCCACCATTGACGGCAAGAAGTGCTGCAGTGCGGAACTGACATTCATGATTGGATAACAAGAGGTAGGTAAGGCGATGTTTTCAAAAGTTTTAGTGGCCAACCGCGGGGAAATCGCGGTCAGGATCATCCGCTCGCTGAAGGAGCTCGGAATAAAGTCAGTGGCAGTCTATTCGACGGTCGACCGTGAGAGCCTTCATGTCCAGCTTGCTGACGAGGCTGTCTGCGTGGGTTCTGCCAAGCCGCAGGATTCATACCTGAACATGAAGAACATTCTGGCGGCGGCAATCGGAACGGGGGCTGAAGCCATTCACCCCGGCTTCGGTTTTCTTTCTGAGAACAGCCGCTTTGTCGAAATGTGCGAAAGCTGCGGCATCACGTTCATTGGACCGAGGTCGGAGACGATTTCCCTGATGGGCAACAAGGCCAATGCGAGGATTCAGATGCAAAGAAGCGGTGTTCCCGTCATTCCGGGAAGCGACGGCTTCATCAGCGACGCCGACGAGGCCAGGGAAGTTGCGGAGAGGGTCGGCTATCCGGTTCTGCTCAAGGCGGCTGCCGGCGGCGGCGGCAAGGGCATCAGAAGGGTCAACGGCGAGGACGAGCTTGCGAATGCCTATGAGGAGGCAAGGCGCGAAGCTCAGAGTGCGTTTGGTGATTCCCGGATGTATCTGGAGAAGATCATGGAAAACGTCAAGCACATCGAAGTGCAGGTCTTCCGCGACGATTTTGGTCATTCCGTGTATTTCCCGGAACGGGACTGCTCCATTCAGCGCAGCAAGCAGAAGATGATTGAGGAGAGTCCGTGTGCGCTCGTCACGCCGGAACAGCGCAGGCAGCTGGGCGGGATTGCAGTCAGGGCGGTTGACGCCATCGACTACAGGAACACCGGCACCATCGAGTTTCTGATGGACGAGGACCACAGATTCTACTTCATGGAAATGAACACCAGAATCCAGGTGGAGCACACCGTGACGGAAATGGTCACGGGCGTCGACCTCGTCAAGGCGCAGGTCAGGGTTGCTTCAGGCGAGCCTCTGCCCTTCAGCCAGGAGGACATCAATCTTCTCGGGTGCGCCATCGAATGCCGCATCAACGCCGAGGATCCCGCAAGGAACTTCATGCCGTCGGTCGGCAGGATCAACTACCTGTACTTCCCGGTCGGCAACCTCGGGATGCGCATCGACTCGGACCTCTATGCTGGAACTGAAATCTCGCCGTACTACGACTCGATGATTGCCAAGGTCATTGCGCTCGGCCATGACCGCCATGAGGCGGTCGAGAAGGTCAAGCGCCTGCTTTCCGAGATGATCATCTCGGGCATCACGATTAACCGTGACTTCCACCTGGCAATTCTTGAAGACCCTGAATTTCTGAGCGGGAAGACCACGACGGACTATCTGGAACGCGTCTTTCTGCCGAAATGGAAGCGGAGTGAAGATAATGCAACTGTTTAACGAACTCAAGACGCTGGGCAGCCGGCATGTCAAGGCCGACAGGAAGGCCATGGAGAAGGTTCCCAACGGAATGTGGGTTGAGTGCCCGAAGTGCGGGCATCCGATTTACCACAAGGACTTTGACTGCTACAGGGAATGTCCCGAATGCAGCTACGGCTTCCGGTTGCGCGCAAAGGACCGTCTTCTGTGGCTGGTCGACGAATTCGAGGAGATGGATGGCGACCTTCAGACGAAGGATCCATTGCATTTTCCGGACTATGAAGGAAAGCTCGAGAAGGGGCGGAAGAACTCCGGCATAAACGAGTCCGTTCTGAGCGGGCTTGCCCGCATCGGGAAGCAGAGATTCGCCCTTGGCATCATGGATCCGTACTTTGTAATGGGGTCTCTCGGGACCGTCGCCGGCGAAAAGCTGACGAGACTCTTCGAGACCGCGACGTCAAGAAAAATGCCGGTGATTGTCTTCACTGCATCGGGCGGTGCCAGGATGCAGGAGGGCATCTTCTCCCTGATGCAGATGGCCAAGGTTTCCCAGGCCGTCAGGGAGCACGGCGACCATGGCCTGCTGTACATCAGCGTGCTGACCGATCCGACGACCGGCGGCGTCACCGCAAGCTATGCGATGCAGGGTGACATCATCCTGGCCGAGCCGCATGCGCTCGTGGGATTTGCCGGCAAGCGCGTCATCGAGCAGACGATGCACCAGAAGATTCCGGATGACCTGCAGAGTGCGGAGACGCTTCTGAAGAACGGCTTCGTTGATGCCATCGTCAAGCGTCATGATGAGAAGAAGACGCTGGAAAAGATTCTCAGGATGCATGAAAGGACAGGTGAGTGACCTTGAAGCTCAAGAAGGAAAAGAGGACGGCCCCTCAGATTGTCTCCCTGGCGAGGGCGCAGGACAAGATCACGACGCCCGAGCTGATTCGCGGACTGTTCGGCGACTTCATCGAATTTCACGGTGACCGGAGCCTCGAAGATGACGAGGCGGTCGTTGCCGGAATCGCGACGTTCAGGAAGCGTCCGGTCACGGTCATCGCGACGGACAAGGGCACGTCTCCGAAGGAACGCGTCGACAAGAACTTCGGCTGCCCGTCTCCGGGCGGCTACCGCAAGGCATTGCGCCTGGCGCGTCAGGCCGAGAAGTTCGGCCGGCCGGTGCTGGCATTTGTCAACACGTCCGGTGCCTATCCCGGCAGAAGCGCGGAGGAGCACGGGCAGGGCGAGGCGATTGCCCGCAACCTGCTTGAGTTCTCGAAGCTCAGGGTGCCGTTCGTCACGGTCATCTTCGGCGAGGGCGGAAGCGGCGGCGCGCTGGCGCTTGCCTGCGGCGACGAGGTCTGGATGCTTGAAAACAGCATGTATTCCGTTCTGTCGCCCGAAGGCTTTGCCTCAATACTCTGGAAGGACAGCAGGAGAAGCGACGAGGCATGCGAAATCATGCAGCTCACGCCGGAATCGCTTCTGTCGCATGACATAATCGAGGGAATAATTCCCGAGCACCACAGTCACCGTCAGACCGTTGCCGAAATCGCACGGGTCCTGGACGAAAGGCTGCAGGCGCTTGGAAAGCTAACGACGGAACAGCTGCTCAGCAGGAGACATGCACGGTTCCGCAAATTTTAAGGAAAGAGTTGAATTAAAGTGGGAAATCTGTTGGAAGACAAGAAGATTCTTGTCATGGGCGCAGCCAACCGCCGTTCGATTGCCTGGGGCTGTGCCTCGGTCATGCAGGAGCAGGGCGCTCAGTTAATCTACACGTATCAGAACGAACGCATGAAGAAGAGTCTGCTGAAGCTTGTCGGGGATGAGAATCTTCTGGTTGAGTGCGACGTTTCCGAAGATGAAAGCATCAGGACTGCCTTTGCCGCCGTTAAGGAACGTTTCGGCAGAATTGACGGCATCGTGCACGCCATCGCCTTCGCTCCGAAGAACGAGCTTGAAGGCGATATCCTGAACTCCACGCGCGAAGGATTCGCCCAGGCGCTGGACGTTTCAAGCTATTCGTTCCTTGCGGTTGCGAAGACAGCCGTTGAAGACGACATGCTCAATGAAAATGCAAGCCTCGCAACCCTGACTTACATGGGTTCGACGCGTGCGATTCCAAGCTACAACACAATGGGCGTCGCCAAGGCCGCGCTTGAGGCTGAAATGCGCTACATGGCGCGTGATCTCGGCACGAGGGGCATAAGGGTCAACGCAATCTCCGCCGGAGCAGTCAAGACCCTGGCCGTTACGGGCATCAAGGATCATTCCAAGCTGCTTGACATGTCACAGGAACGCGCTGTTGACTGTGTTTCGGTCACGACGACACAGATTGGCGGAATGTGTGCATTCCTGATGAGCGACCTCTCGACCGGCGTCGTCGGCGATGTCCTGTACGTGGACAAGGGCGTTCATCTGATTTAGCGGAGCGGTCATTCAAGGCTCTGCATTTGGCAGAAAAAACTGCAGTCACATACGGAGCCGGGCAATCCTGGCTCTTTTTTCGTTGCTCAATGTAAAAAACTTGTTAAAATCCCGTCGGATTAGTAAAATATAAGGTGTGACACTTTGATGCACGAAATAAAAAGGCAGATTGAGAAATTTGACGGAAAGGAGCGCGGGACCTTTCACAATGTGAGAATCTCGCCCAGATATCATGGATAATATTGAACAACAGGCACTGTTTATCATTTTTGGCGGAACGGGGGATCTGGCTCAGAGAAAGCTTTATCCTTCGCTTTTCAACTTGTACAGACGCGGGTATTTGAAGGACCACTTCGCCGTCATCGGAACGGCACGCCGCCCATGGACGGACGAGCACTATCATGAAGTCATCAGGGAGTCGATTTCGGGTCTTTGCGACGACGAGGCCCAGGCGGACGACTTTGCGAGCCACTTCTACTATCAGTCGCACAACGTCAATGACACGGAGCACTATGTCACGCTCCGCAGTCTGGCGGACAGGCTCGATGAAAAGTATGACCTCCGCGGCAACCGCCTGTACTATCTCGCAATGTCACCGCGCTTCTTCGGCACAATCTGCGATCATCTGAAGTCCCAGAACATCATCACGAAAGACGGCTACAACCGTGTCGTCGTTGAAAAGCCGTTCGGACATGACTACGAAAGTGCGAAGGTCCTGAACGACGAAATCGGCTCCGTCTTCCCGGAACAGGACGTCTTCCGCATCGACCACTATCTCGGCAAGGAAATGGTTCAGAACATCCTGGCCGTCCGCTTCGGCAACAGCATGTTCAACGCCATGTGGAACAACCGCTACATCAGCAACATTCAGATTACGCTGAGCGAGGCGCTCGGCGTCGAGGAGCGCGCGGGCTACTACGAGACGTCCGGTGCCCTGCGCGACATGGTTCAGAATCACATCCTGCAGATTGTCACGCTGCTGACGATGAATGCCCCCGTTTCCTACACGGCCGAGGACATCTCGCGAGAGAAGATCAATGCGCTGAAGTCGCTCAGGGTCTATGACGCAGAAGAGGTCAGAAAGAACTTCGTCCGCGGACAGTATGGCGCAGGCAACGGCATGTTCGCCTACCGCGACGAGGACCAGGTTGACGCCCGGTCAATGACGGAGACGTTTGTCGCCGGCAAGCTGGCCGTCGAAAACATGGACTTCGCCGGTGTCCCGATCTACATCAGGACCGGAAAGCGCATGAAGGAGAAGTCGACGAGAATCGACGTCGTCTTCAAGCAGATGCCCGTTGTCGTCTTCAAGGACAGCTGTCTGAAGAACGATGTCCTGACCATCAACGTCGATCCGAATCCGGGCATTTCCATTCAGCTGAACACGAAGAAGGTCGGTCAGAACTTCGACACCGAGTCCATTGACATCGGCTACAGCCTGAGCGATGCACAGAAGGCCGACATGCCCGAAGCCTATGAGCGCCTGATTCTCAATGCCCTGCGTGGCGAAGTGATGAACTTCGCCCGCTGGGACGAGCTTTCATACTCCTGGAAGTTCCTTGACTCCATCAGAAAGGCCTGGGATGAAGAAGACCTTCCCGTCTCCTCCTTCCCGAACTACGTCTGTGGAACAATGGGTCCTTCAGCTTCTGACGAACTGCTGAAGAGGGATGGAAATCATTGGGAATTTTAAACAAGGCGTGAGAAGCAGCGCTTATGAGCCGTAAGCTAAGCTTCTGTCTGACGAAGGCGAGCTTGCCTCGTCTAGGAAGACAGTGCTTAGCTATAGGCGAATGCTGCTTCGAACCCGATTATCAAGGTGTGCAGCCGAGCAATCAGCCCGTGAGCACCAGACCTGCTCGATTCGAACAATCACAGCAATTTCAAATGGTGTTGATGCCCCCAAGAACTTCGCTTCGGAAACGGAGAGGAGTTTTTTTGTTTATGGCGTTTTCGGGCAATTTACCCGTAGCCCCGTGGGCAAACCGCGCAAACTGGCTCATATACCCACGGTAATCAGAGCCTTAAACACCCATCCGTCTGCATCTGCAGGTGCGGGCTTTGTGAATCACGGCAGATGTCATGCAACGTCGGACGGAAACATGGTCGGAATGATACATTCAGCTGCATTGACGGTTCCATGTTACGGTGCTGAAGGGAAATCCTGCGAATACAGAAAATGGTCTGAAAGATCATAAGCAACGCACATTGTGACAAGTACATATGTTTGCACTTGCTGTGCCCCCTGATGTATAATGTCATGGGAGGAAAAAGCTATGGAGCGGAAGATCATTCATGTTGACATGGACTGCTTCTACGCATCAATCGAGGTGCGGGACAATCCGAAGCTTGCCGGTCGTCCTGTCGTCATTGCAAGGGACCCGCGTCATTCCGGGGGCAAGGGCGTTGTGGCAACGGCGAATTACGTTGCGCGCTCGTACGGCATACATTCGGCGATGAATGCCAACGATGCGCTGCGTCTGTGTCCCGCTGCGGTGTTTGTGCCGCCTGACTTCAGGAAGTACCGCAGGGTTTCCGGGGAGATTCATGACATCTTCCATGAGTACACGGACAAGGTCGAGCCGGTTGCCTTTGACGAGGCATATCTGGACGTGACGGAGTGCAAGGACGGAATCATTCCGGCGACCGTTGCCGCGCACCGCATTCAGCAGGCAATATTTGAAAGAACCGGTCTGACGT
Source organism: uncultured Ligilactobacillus sp. (assembly GCA_934201845.1). GTDB lineage: Bacteria > Bacillota > Bacilli > Lactobacillales > Lactobacillaceae > Ligilactobacillus. The sequence continues at coordinate 46,555 of CAKPXA010000001.1, forward strand.
GCTCGACCGGGATTGCGTACAACAAGTTCCTGGCCAAGCTTGCTTCCGACTACGCCAAGCCCGTCGGGATGACACTCATCAGAAGGGACGAGGCCCTGGATTTTCTACTGCCGCTCAGGATTGAGAAATTCAGGGGTGTCGGACGCAAGACGGTGGTGAAGATGCACGAGCTTGGCATCTACACCGGATATGATCTCTACAGGGTTCCGGAACTTGACCTGCTGCACCATTTCGGCAAGACCGGGCACTTCTTCTACGAGCAGGTCAGGGGTGTCGACGACCGTGAAGTCGAGTGGAGAAGGGAGCGCAAGTCGGTCGGAGTCGAGAGGACGTTCAACATGCCGCTGACCGGGCGCGAGGAAGTCGACGCTCAGCTGCAGTGGACCGCAGAGAAGCTTGCAGCCGATTTGAAGCGGGCTCAGAAACATGGAAGAACACTGGTGCTCAAGGTGCGGAACACTGAATTTGACACGAAAACGAAGCGGATGACCATGACGGACTACTTTCCAAACGACGGGTCCGCGATTGCCTATTACGGCAGGCAGCTGTTCGACAAGCTCGGCATGGAGGGAGAGGCCGTCCGGCTGATGGGCCTCACGATGACGTCAATCGACCCGCTTGAGTATGAGAACATCGTTCTTGACCTGTTCGGCAGAAATGACGTGCATAAGGAGTGACAAACATGGTATACTGGTTAGTTAACAAAGAATGTGAGGTATTCATGCATGACTATTGAAGAAGAAATACTTGGCAGAATAAGGGAATATGACAGGATAATCATTCACCGGCATCAGAATGCCGATCCCGATGCGCTGGGATCGCAGGGAGGACTTGCGGAGACAATCAGGGCATCCTTCCCGGAGAAGTCCGTGAGCGTCGTCGGCGAGAACGTCGGGAACCTGGAGTGGATTCTGAAGGAAGATGATATTCCTGACGAGGCCTATGAAGACGCGCTGGTAATCGTGACGGACACGGCGAATACGCCGAGAATCGATGACGACCGCTACGACAGAGGCAAGTTCCTGATTAAGATCGATCATCATCCGAATGACGACAAGTACGGCGACCTCATGCTGGTCCGTCCGGAGGCATCCAGCTGCTCTGAAATCATCGCCGGTCTGATCAGGGCATCGAACGGTGAGCTGAAACTGACGAAGAGAGTCGCGGAGTTGCTTTACGCCGGTATCATCGGTGACACCGGACGCTTTATGTATGACTGCACCGGACCGGAAACGATGCGGGTCACGGCGGAACTGCTCGAGCAGGGCATCGATGCCGCCGCAATGAACCGCAGAATGGATGAGATTACGCTGGCCGAAGCGCGTCTGTCGGCATATGTCTACCAGAACCTGCAGATTACGGAGCACAATGCGGCCTATTTGGTCCTGAAGCAGTCCGTGCTGGAGGAACTCGGAGCAAAGGAAAGCGGAACTTCGCACATTGTGTCGCTTCCGGGCAGAATCGGTTCCGTTCTGTGCTGGGCCATCATCGTTGAACAGGAGGACGGAACGTATCGTCTGAGAATCCGGTCAAAGAAGCCGTTCATCAACGGACTTGCCAGAGAATACAACGGAGGCGGCCACCCGCTTGCGAGCGGAGCCACCCTTGAGAACGAAGGCGGCATTGCGGGCTTCGTCTCAAGGATGGATGCCGTGGCGGCCGCATATACGGAGGAATGAAATGACAGAAAATTTTGAACAGTTCGGCTTCAAGCCGTTCATCAACGATGCCCTGAAGGAAATCGGCTTCAGGAAACCGACGGAAGTCCAGTCAAGGCTGATTCCGCTGATTCTGAAGAACAGAAGCGTTGTCGGACAGTCACAGACGGGAAGCGGCAAGACGCACACCTTCCTTCTGCCGATTTTTCAGCGGATTGATTCCGGGGCAGAGGAGGTCCAGGCCGTGATCACGACGCCGAGCCGTGAGCTGGCCTACCAGATCTACGAAGCTGCCAGGCAGATTGTAAGGCACAGCGAAAGGGAGATTCTGGTGCACAACTATGTCGGCGGAACGGACAAGATGCGTCAGATTGAAAAGCTTGAACACAGGCAGCCGCAGATTGTCATCGGCACGCCAGGCCGAGTGCTTGACCTGATGAAGTCACAGGCGCTCGACGTTCACAACGCCTCAGTGCTTGTCGTCGACGAAGCGGACATGACGCTTGACCTCGGCTTCCTGAAGGAGACTGACGCAATCGCCTCAGCCATGCCGGCCGACCTTCAGATGATGGTCTTTTCGGCCACGATTCCAGACAAGCTCAGGCCCTTCCTCAGAAAGTACATGACGGATCCGGTCGTTGAAGTCGTCGAGAACAGCACCGTCATCAGCCCGACCATTGACAACTGGCTGATTTCAACGAAGGGGCGTGACCGCAACCAGCTGATCTACCATCTTTTGACGATGGGACAGCCGTATCTGGCGCTTGTCTTCGCCAACACGAAGGAACGTGTCGACGAACTGACGGGATATCTCAGGGCACAGGGCCTGCGCGTTGCGAAGATTCACGGCGGAATTCCGCCAAGGGAACGCAAGCGCACTATGCGGGAGATTCAGAACATGGACTATCAGTACGTGGTGGCGACTGACCTTGCCGCCCGCGGCATCGACATCGAAGGTGTTTCCTTGGTCATCAACGACGACATTCCGGAAGACCTCGAGTTCTTCATCCACCGCGTCGGCCGCACCGGCCGCAACGGGATGGAAGGAACGGCCATCACACTCTACGCTCCAAGCGAGGACGGGATGGTTGAGGAACTTGAGAAGATGGGCGTGGCCTTCAAGGAGAAGAGGCTCGTCAATGGCGAGATTGTCGATTCCTATGACCGCAATCGCCGCGACAAGCGCAGAACGAGGAAGAACAGGCTCGACCCGAAGATTGTCGGGATGGTGAAGAAGGAGAAGAAGAAGCGCAAGCCGGGCTACAAGAACAAGATCAAGCGGGCCATCAAGCGTGACGAGCAGCAGAAGAGAAAGCTTGCCCGCAGGCAGGAAATGCGCAAGGCAAGGAAGGGCGGCAGATAGAGAATCTTTCTTGACATTCCTGGAAATATTTCTTATACTTTGAAAAGGAATCGGGATATGTTCGGACGCGTTCTAGGTCCAAGAGAAGGCCGGAATTCTGAAAAGGCCTGACCGGACTGTCTGAATGCTCCCCGGTTATAGCCAAGAATAATACGTGCTCGCGTAAAAGAGCAATCAAGAGGTAAACGATGAGACATCGCTGCAATCGGGGTGGTACCGCGCATCATGCGTCCCCGGGGCAACGGTGTCTTTTTGCCTTCAGAAAGGATTTTTTACAATGAAGGAATTATCTAGCGCACAAGTGCGTCAAATGTATCTGGATTTCTTTAAGGGAAAGGGCCATGATGTCATGAAGAGTGCCCCGCTCGTTCCGCACGACGATCCGACTCTTCTCTGGATCAATTCGGGCGTTGCGACGATGAAGAAGTACTTTGACGGAACAGTGGTGCCGAAGAACCACCGCATTACAAGCTCACAGAAGTCAATCAGGACGAACGACATCGAAAACGTCGGCCATACGGCGCGCCACCATACGCTTTTCGAAATGCTCGGGAACTTCTCGGTCGGTGACTACTTCAAGAAGGAAGCCATCACATGGGCATGGGAACTGCTGACGGGCAGGGAATGGTTTGCCATGGATCCGGAAAAGCTCTACGTGACGGTTTACCCGAAGGATACGGATGCCCGTGCCTGCTGGAAGGCCGTCGGCGTTGAGGACAGCCACATCTACGAAGCAGAGGACAACTTCTGGGACATCGGTGAGGGTCCTTCGGGTCCTGACTCTGAAATCTTCTATGACCGTGGTCAGGAAATGAACAACGTGGCTGAAGACGATCCGGAAAACTATCCCGGCGGCGAGAACGAACGCTACCTTGAAATCTGGAACATCGTGTTCTCCGAGTTCAACCACAAGCCGGACGGCACATACGAGCCGCTTCCGCACAAGAACATTGATACGGGCATGGGACTCGAACGCGTCGTTTCCGTCTTCCAGCATGCACGGACGAACTTTGAAACTGACCTGTTCATGCCGATTATCGACGCAACGGCGGAAATGGCCGGCGGCGACCTGCACTATGGCGATGACAAGGACAAGGACGTCTCCTTCAAGGTCATTGCCGATCATGCCCGTGCCGTTACGTTTGCCATCGGCGATGGTGCCCTTCCTTCAAACGAAGGACGCGGCTACGTCATCCGCCGCCTGATTCGCCGTGCCGTAATGCATGGTCAGAAGCTCGGTGTTGAAGGTGCCTTCCTCTACAGGCTTGTTCCGGTTGTCGGCAGAATCATGGAATCCGCCTACCCCGAAGTGCTTGAACAGGCAGAATACATCCAGAAGGTCATCAGAAATGAGGAAGACCGCTTCAACGAAACGCTGAAGGACGGTGTCGGACTGCTTGACAAGCTCATTGCCGAGACAAAGGCAAAGGGCGAGGACAAGCTTGCCGGTGCCGGCGTCTTCAAGCTCTATGACACATACGGCTTCCCGTTTGAATTGACGGAGGAAATCGCAGCTGACCAGGACCTGGGCGTTGACAAGGAAGGCTTTGACGCAGAGATGCAGAAGCAGAAGGAACGCGCAAGGGCAGCCCGCGGCAATGCCAAGTCAATGGGCGTTCAGAACGGCCTTCTGACAGACATCAAGACGCCGAGCGAATATGTCGGCTATGACGAACTTGAAGCCGACGGCGTCCTGAAGGACATCATCGTTGACAACAAGCTGGTGGACAGCGTTTCCGAAGGCGAGGCGCAGGTCATCTTTGACAGGACGCCGTTTTATGCCGAAATGGGCGGACAGGTTGCCGACAGGGGCGTCGTCAGGGACGAGGAAGGCAGGACCGTTGCTGAAGTCAAGGACGTCCAGCATGCCCCGAACGGTCAGAACATGCACACTGTCAAGGTCCTTTCCGAACTCAGGAAGGACGCCGGGTATCATCTGGAAGTCGACGTTGAATTCCACGACAAGGTGAAGAAGAATCACACGGCAACGCATCTGCTTGACCAGGCGCTGCGTGATGTCCTGGGCGAGCATACGCATCAGGCCGGTTCGCTTGTCGAACCGAACTACCTTCGCTTTGACTTCACGAAGATGGGTGCGACAACGCAGGAGGAACTGGAAAAGGTCGAGAAGATCGTCAATGAAAAGATCTGGGCCAATATGCCTGTTGAAACCGTTGTGACGGACATTGAGTCGGCGAAGAAGCTCGGAGCCATCGCCCTCTTCACGGAGAAGTACGGTGATACTGTTCGCGTCGTCAAGGCCGGTGACTATTCAATGGAATTCTGCGGCGGCAATCATGTTGACAACACAAATGAAATCGGTCTGTTCAAGATTGTTTCCGAATCAGGCGTCGGCGCCGGCGTACGCCGCATCGAAGCCGTTACGTCAAGGGAGGCGTTCGAGTATCTTGAACACCGCAACGACCTTCTGAAGGAGACGGCAGCCGAGATGAAGGTTGCGCAGATCAAGGAAGTTCCGCACAAGGTGCAGAGCCTGCAGGAACAGATCAGGGAGCTTGAGGGCAAGGTTTCAGCTCTTGAGGACAAGTTCGCAAGCCAGCAGGCAAGGGATGTCTTCAAGGACGTCAGGACAGTCGGCAGCAGGACGCTGATTGCGGCTGCAGTCAAGGTTTCCGGCATGAACCAGCTGCGTTCCCTGGCAGATCAGTGGAAGGAAGGAAATCTTTCAGACGTTCTCGTTCTCGGTTCCGCATCAGGCGACAAGGTCAGCCTGGTTGTCGCGGCTTCTGACGATGCCGTCAAGGCCGGAATCAAGGCCGGTGACTTGATCAAGGCAATTGCTCCGCTCGTCGGTGGCGGCGGCGGCGGCCGTCCTAACCTGGCCCAGGCCGGCGGCAGGAAGCCTGAAGGTCTGCCGGAAGCACTGAAGGCCGCTGAAAAGTGGCTCGCTGAAAAATAAAGGCCTTTGTCAACTGTTGCTGACCTTGAAAACTTCGCTTCAGAAATGGAGCGAAGTTTTTTATTTACGTCTTTCCGTTTTCTGATGCGATTTGTATATATCAATCCTGGATTTCATGCCAGATTCAGTGTACTGGGAGCAATACTGAACTTAAAGGCAGCGATTGCATACTCACTTCCGCCCGCTGTCCGTGGACAGATGACGCAAAATCGCTCATATGCCCATGGACGCAGAATCATCTGAGGCAAATTAACGGTGGGATGTTGCGCAATATCAGATGGAAACGCGGGGGATGGCGGATTCAGCTGAGCTTTGCCTTACAGTACTGAGGAGATATTTTGCGAATACGAAAAATGATGTTGAATAATCAATCAGTGTCACCCGGCATTGAACAATTTCCCTGAGGAGTGATGAACTGCCTTTATGCACTTTAGTGTATCTGGAATATCTGTTTCAATAGTCTGAAGGGCGCCTGGAGCCATGACCGTCGTGGCGAACGGGAGGAGACGGCTGCGAAGCCGGGGCAAGTCAGGCCGGTGTCTGTGTGGTCCGGCGGGACTTTGCAGTTACATGCTCCGGGAACCGGTCATCTGCGGCCGATTAGTTTATTACAATAATATTAATTGATTGTTATGGCGGTAAATCTCTAGTAAAATAGAGTTGATGACAGATTTATGGAGGTGTTTTGGATGAGTTCGCTGGATAAGACAATGTATTTCAATTTTGAAGAGAACAGTCAGAAGGATGTTCGCGAAACGCTTGAAACGGTTTATGACGCGTTGGAGAAGAAGGGGTATAACCCAATCAATCAGATTGTGGGATATCTCCTTTCGGGAGATCCTGCCTATATTCCACGGCTCAACGATGCCCGCAATCTAATCAGAAGGCACGAACGCGACGAGATCATCGAGGAGCTTGTCCGTTCGTATCTTGACAAGGAGGACAAGTAGTGGCTCGGTTAATGGGACTTGACGTCGGCTCGAGAACGGTCGGCGTTGCCGTCAGCGATGAGCTCGGCTGGACGGCGCAGGGCGTTGAGATAATCAGAATCAACGAAGACGAGAAGGTCTTTGGAACAGAGCGCGTCAGGGAGCTTGTCGGACAGTATGATGTCTGCGGCTTCGTCCTCGGTCTTCCGAAGAACATGAACAACACACTCGGACCGCGTGCAGAGGCTTCCAGGGCTTACGGAAGGCTCCTGGAAGAGACGTTCGGTCTTCCGGTTGACTTTCAGGACGAGCGCCTGACGACGGTTGAGGCAGAGAGAATGCTGGTAGAACAGGCCGACACTTCGCGAAGGAAGCGCAAGAAGGTAATCGACAAGCTGGCGGCGAGTCTCATTCTGCAGAACTATCTGGACGCTTCGGGGAAGCTTCTGGCAGAAATCAAGAAATGAGGTAACATGCATGAGCGCATATGAAGAACAATACATTACTGTATCAGATGACAATGGCAATGAAACACTCTATGAAGTGCTTTTCACATTCGATTCCGAGGACTACGGCAAGTCATACATCCTGCTGATTCCTGCCGGCTCCGAGCCGGGCGACCAGGTTGATGTCCTTGCCTACTCATTCAATCCGGAGGCTGAAGGCGACGATGTCGACCTGAATGAGATCGAAAGCGACGAGGAATGGGATATGGTCGAAGGTGTGCTTGACACCTTCCTCAATGACGAGAACATGCAGTAGGACGATGTCCGGGGCGGGGGCCAGTGAGGCTCCCGCTTTTTTGCGTGCATTGCATTTCACAACGGGACAGGTGTTATGTTAAAATTGACAATGGTGAAAACGACAATACTATGAGGTGAAACAGATGTCTGACAATAAGAGACGCTTCAAGGTCAAGATTGGCGGCAATGTATATACGATAATCGGGAATGCGACTCCGAAGAGGATGGATGCCGTCGCCACGCTGCTTAACGAACGGCTTGACGAGATTTCAAGGCAGATGCCGTCGCTTCCGCCGGAGAAGGCGGCCGTTCTCCTGGCAATCAACGCAATGTCCGACTGCCTGGAGAAGCAGGAGGAGCTTGACGAACTCAAGGAGCAGAGGAGACGCGGATGAGTCTTTCGCTTATCATCATCCTGCTGCTGATAGTTGCATACAGGACAGGAGCGAGGAAGGGGCTGGTCCAGACCGTCGTGAACGTGGTCGGCTACATTGTGGTGGCGGCCGCATCGGCATGGCTGGCGCACGAGTACGGACCGGCGCTTTCCAGTCACATGCCGCAGATTGCGGATGCCGGCGGCGGACTGCTGGCAGCGGCAGGGATAAACCTGAACAGTGCGTTCTATCAGATTCTGCTGTTCTGGATACTTACAATCGGACTTGGCATCGGCTTCCGCATGGTTTCCGGCTCGCTGCTGGTCTTTACGAAGCTGCCCGTCATTTCGCAGCTGAACCGTCTTCTCGGCGGTGTGGCGTCGTTTCTTCTGATGTACGCCGTCATCTTCTTCGGTCTCATCCTGGCCGGTTCCTGGCCAAATGCAGAGGTGAGGGCCACGGTTGATGATTCGGCAGTGGCGGAGTTCATCCTGAACAGGACGCCGGGGCTTTCAGAGAGGATATTCTCCGACTGGCTTCCGCTTGATGATGTCTGATTACTGAAAGGAGCAAGAAGTGAACGAAAAAGGTTTGAAAACACTTGAGTACGACAAGGTCAGAAGGATGCTGCTGGCATATACGGCAACTGAAATGGGCAGGGGCATGGCTTCCGCGCTGACACCGTCGTCCGACTATGAATGGATAGAACGTGCCCTTGACGAGACGAAGGACGGGGCTGATGTCCTGAGGCTGAAGGGCGGAATCCCGATTCCCCGGCTTGAGTCCGTCAGCAGGTACCTGAAGCGCCTTGACATCGGCGCTTCGCTCAATGCCAGGGAGCTTGCGGCGGTGGGCCGTGTCCTGCGCGTGACGAACGAAACGAAGAGGTTCTTCCGTGACCTTGCGGCAGAGGAAGTTGACCTGGCGTACCTTTATGACGAGGCGGAGATGCTGGAGACGATTCCGGATGTCTCAAGGCGCCTTTTGATGTCAATTGAAAACGACGGTCATGTGACGGACGAGGCGTCTTCGCTTCTTGCCAGTCTGCGCAGGCAGATCTCGACGACCGAAAGCGAGATCAGAAGCCGGCTCGGCAGCTTTGTCCACGGAAAGTCGGCCAAGTATCTGAGCGATTCGCTGGTCACGATTAGAAATGACCGTTACGTCATCCCGGTCAAGGCCGAGTACAAGAATTCCTTTGGCGGCATCGTCCATGACCAGAGTTCGTCCGGTCAGACGCTGTTCATCGAACCGAAGGAGATTGTTGAGCTGAACAACCGCCTGCGCCAGCAGCAGATTGCCGAAAAGGAGGAAATCAAGCGAATCCTGGAGGAGCTTTCTGCGCTCATTGCCCCGTACACGGCGGAAATCGCCGGCAATGCGGAGATTCTTGGAAAGTTTGACTTCATCAATGCCAAGGCGAAGCTTGCGCATGACCTGAAGGCAACGCAGCCGCTTGTCTCGCGGGAAAACGACGTCTATCTGCGCCAGGTCTGGCATCCGCTGCTTGACATGGTAAAAGCCGTCAGAAACGACATTGCGATCGGTAAGGACTATCAGGCAATCGTCATCACTGGTCCGAACACCGGCGGCAAGACCATCACGCTCAAGACACTCGGACTTGTCAGCATGATGGGCCAGTCCGGACTGTTCATCCCTGCATTTGAAAACAGCCGAATCGGCGTGTTCGACGATATCTTCGCCGACATCGGTGATGAGCAGTCAATCGAGCAGAGCCTGTCGACGTTCTCGTCGCACATGACAAATACAGTGGAGATTCTGAAGAACATCGACGAACGCTCCCTAGTGCTTTTTGACGAGCTGGGTGCCGGAACCGACCCCCAGGAAGGGGCGGCGCTGGCGATTTCCATCCTGGATGCCGTCGGCGCGCGGGGCAGTTATGTGGTTGCAACGACGCACTATCCGGAACTCAAGGCATACGGCTACGAGCGTCCGCAGACCATCAACGCCTCCATGGAATTCGACGCCGAAACGCTTCAGCCGACGTATCATCTGCTGATCGGTATTCCGGGCCGGAGCAACGCGTTTGACATTTCGAGGCGCCTTGGTCTGGACGAGTCCATCGTTTCAGCTGCAAGGCAGCTTACGGACAAGGACAGCCAGGATTTGAACGAGATGATTGCCGACCTCGTGAAGAAGCGTCATGAGGCCGAAGAGGAGAAGGCAAGCTTCAGAAAGTACCTTGACGAGTCCGAGAAGCTGCATGCCGACCTTGAGAAGGGCTATGAGACCTATGTGCGTGAACGTGACGGCATGATTGAGCAGGCCAGGAGGAAGGCCAACGAAATCGTCGAGAATGCGCAGAAGAAGTCGGATGAGATCATTTCCGAGCTGCGCAGGATGAAGAAGAGCGGGGCCGACTCCATCAGGGAAAACGAACTGATTGACGCGAAGTCCCGTCTGAACAGCCTGGAGCAGCCGACGATGCTGAAGAAGAACAAGGTCCTCCGCCGTGCAAGAAAGCAGCAGGAATTCCACGAAAATGACGATGTCATGGTGAAGTCCTACGGTCAGCGCGGTGTGCTGATGCGCCGCCTGGGCAAGCACGAATGGGAAGTTCAGCTCGGCATTCTCAAGATGAAGATCGATGAGGACGACCTGGAGAAGATCAAGGTCGAGGAGAAGAAGACGCGCGGCGCCGGCACGGTTCTGCGTTCCGCAAGCTCCAGTCACGTCTCTCCTCAGCTAGACCTGCGGGGGCAGCGTTATGAAGAGGCCATGGTCAACGTTGACCGCTACATCGACTCGGCAATCCTTGCCGGCTATCCGTCCGTCACGATTATTCACGGCAAGGGCACCGGCGCCCTGCGTCAGGGAATCATCAAGTATCTGCAGCAGAACCGTTCCGTCAGGAAGTTCGAGTTCGCCTCGCCGGCAAACGGCGGCAACGGTGCGACCGTCGTCTACTTCCGCTAGGCATATTCCTGGGAATGCCCCGCCGCGTGTGCTATAATTAGGCCATGAGTCAGAAACGACCGAGAGGAGTTAATGAAGATGATTGAGAATCTTACAAATGACAATTTTGCTGAAAAGACGGCAAAGGGCCTGACGTTCACCGATTTCTGGGCAACATGGTGCGGTCCTTGCCGCATGCAGGGTCCGGTTGTCGAACAGCTTTCAGAGGAAATGGACGGCATTTCATTCTTCAAGGTTGACGTTGACGACAACAAGGAGACGGCTGCCAAGTTCGGCATCATGAGCATTCCGACGATGATTGTCCAGAAGGACGGTCAGGTTGTCGACACGATTGTCGGCTATCACGACAAGGATACCCTGAAGAAGGTCATTGAAAGGCATATGTAGAATGACGGGTCCTGTCAACTGCTGTTGACGCCCCGGGAACTTCGCTTCGTGAATGGAGCGGAGTTTTTTTGTCTGCGGCGGATTTCACGCAACGTCAGACGGAAACGCAGGTGCATTTCAGCTGAGTCTTGCAGCACAGGAGATGTTTTCCGGATACAAAAAAACGGCGTTGAAGAAACATCATCAACACCATTCAGTACAGTTTCTATTCTCCGCTCAGTCTGAGCGGCGTTGTTTCGGCCTGTTCGTATTCCTCGAAGTCGACAGGATCCTTAAGGTCAACCTGGACGAGGATGACGACGGCATCCTTTGTCTGCTTTTCAATGATTGCCTCGGTTACGAAGCCGAGCTGAAGCTGGACCGTCTCGGCCAGGAATCCGGCCTCAAGCAGAAAGTCTGCTGCGGAATTCAGCTGCCTGCGCAGGTCCACGGGCTCTCCGCTGAGTTCGAAGTACTGGCTGCTTCTTTTGGCCTTTGTTCTCCTGAGCGTGCCCCATCCGGCCTGCTCGAAGAAGACGGGGATGTCCTCGTCCTTTGCAAGCGGAAAGATACGTGCCAGCCTCTTGCCGGCCCAGTACAGAATGTTGTCGTCTTTTCCCAGCAGTTCCGGCAGTAGGGCGTCCCTCAAAAGCTCCACCGAAAACCTGTCCTTTGCTGATGCGATGTCATAGAAATTTTCCTGCATGTCAGTTGCAGCTCCTTTAGTGAATGTATCTATTCTACATTATACATTGGAATGGAATTATTTTCGAATGTTTTCAGTTTCCCTGTCGTTAATTAAAGTTTTCTTGCAAAATGGAGGGGAATTGCGCATAATTGAATCATAAAGTACAGCGAGGTAGTATTATGACGAAGATTCTGATAGCAACGAAGAATGACGGCAAGGCCCGCGAATACCGGAAGCTTTTCGAGCCGAAGGGCATTGAGGTGATTACCTTGAAGGACCTGGACGAGCAGGTTGAAATCATTGAAAACGGCAGCACGTTTGCTGAAAATGCGCTGATCAAGGCGCAGACGCTGACGGACAGGCTCGGCATTCCCGCACTGGCCGATGACTCCGGACTGGTGGTCGATGCGCTGAACGGTGCTCCGGGAATATATTCGGCACGCTATGCCGGCGACCATGACGATGAGGCAAACAACCGGAAGCTTCTGGAAGAGCTGAAGGATGTTCCGGACGAAAGACGCACGGCGCATTTCCACTGCTCGATTGTGGCGACGGCTCCGGGACGAGAGCCGCTTCAGGCCTCAGGTGACGTCTACGGTCTGATTGCGCATGAAAAGCATGGCGATGACGGTTTCGGCTACGATCCGCTGTTCTACTACCCTGAATTTGGCAGGACATTCGGCGAGACCGGAATGGAGGAGAAGAACCGGGTCAGCCACCGCGCCAGGGCGACGGCACAGCTTCTTGAGAAGTTTGATGAATGGTGGAACGAATAGGGAGGATTGCGCATGAGGTATCTGATTGTAAGTGACAGCCACGGTGACCGTGACATTCTATGCAGGCTGGTTGAGCATTACAGAGACAGCGTCGATGCGATGTTTCACTGCGGCGATTCGGAGCTCAGGGCAGATGACGGCATCTTTGACGACATGGCGGTTGTCTGCGGAAACTGCGATTACGACCCGGAACTTCCAGGACAGGTGGTCAGACAGGTCGGACCGGACCATATGCTGCTCGTTCACGGCCACATGCTTGGCGTGAACTTCGGCCTGGACAGGCTTGACTACAAGATGCAGGAGGAAGGGTGCGGAATTGCCTTCTTCGGCCACACTCATCAGCTCGGTGCAAGCTACGAGAACGGCAGGCTGATTGTCAATCCCGGCAGCATCAGCTTTCCTAGGGGAAAGTACGCTTCAACCGGCGGCACGTACGCTGTTCTTGAAACGGATGAGGATTACTATGAAATACAGTACTACGACCGCAGCATGCAGCCTGTCAGCGGTCTGAAGGTCGTGTTCGAACGTGAGCAATGATGCAGGCAGGGCACTGACGCGGCTGGTTGTATGGAGCGTCATCGACATTCTGATTCTTGTTGCGAGGAATTTCATCGAACCAAGGCTCATGACGATGGTCTTCATTCTTGGAACGCTGTGGGTTTTCGTCCTTTTTATCCAATATGCGATAATTGTCATAAAAAAATTTTAAAAAGGGGTTGCTTTCCGGGGATATCCGTGTATAATAATAAGAGTAAGTTAATTTTGCCCGTTGGTCAAATTGGTTAAGACGTCGCCCTCTCAAGGCGGAGTTACGGGTTCGATCCCCGTACGGGTGATATTGAGGCTGGGAGTGCTTCTCCCAGCCTTTTCTATTAGTCAGCAGCTCCTCATGATTGCCATTTTGAGGATAAATGCTATAATAGAGCAAAGAAAAGCAAGGAAACTGTCAAAAAGGAGGAGACATGCCATGTTGAGAAGAACAAAGAATTTTTTAAATGCTCATGGGGTTGAGTATGAAAAGGAGCACGTTAATCCGTTGATGGTGCCCGAGAGAGTTTATGTGTTGAAGTTCGGCAAGCGCGACGGTGAGTATCTCAACCGCTTCATCGTTGAGCATTCATATACATGGACCGGACGCGACAAGATCAACAGGATTACGCTTCGTCTGCATGGTCAGAAGCATCCGCGTGAGTTTGCCAATGAGGCCAAGCTTCTCCAGTATCTGGAAAAGCATGCTGACCGCTATGCGAAGAATGTACGGCAGAACAAGCCGGAAGACAAGGCATGAGACTGTGTCATATCAGAATTGAAACGGGGACGGAAATTTCGTCTCCGTTTCAGTTTCCAGGTCTTTGTCAAATGGTGTTGACGACCTTGAAGACTTCACTTCAGAGATGGAGTGGAGTTTTTTTCTTATGGTGATCCTTCCTGTTTTCTTTCAGATTGTTACAGGTACGTATGTTAATCAACACTGCCTGCGTTTTCATGTATGAATGCCTGCCGTTGATTCGCAGCGCGTTCGAGCTTTGCGAATCAACGGCGGATATCACGCAACGTTAGACGGAAACACAGGTGGTAATGATAGATTCAGCTGCATTGGTACAGTTTCATTTTATAGCATTGTGGAGATATTTTGTGAACACAAAAAAATGGTGTTGAAAAATCATCATCAACACCATTTAGTATAGACTAAGAAGAAGCCAGGCAAAAGCCTGGCTTCTTCTGTCAATATTGGGCATACAGGGCTCGAACCTGTAAATTATGGATTCAGAGTCCACTGCCTTACCAATTTGGCGAATGCCCAATGAATCAATCAACTTTATCAGTATAACGGATTGGTTGAGTAAAGTCAATAATTTAAATGAAAAAATTTCCGGGACGTTGTCATCTGGGGTTTTTGATGCAATTTGCCCGTAGTCGTCGTGAGCAAATGACGCAAAATGACTCATATGCTCACGGTTGCCGGGCTGGTTGATTCACATTGGCTGCATCCTAGGTGGAGATGAACGGGGCAGGACGGTTGCGCCGTGAATGCGTGCGTGAAATAAGTGGTTACAGCTGTCCGCAATCGGTGGCTTCCACAGATGATGACTGAAGGACTGCATTTTGAGGACGCAAAAAAGCCAGGCAAAAGCCTGGCTTCTTCTGTCAATATTGGGCATACAGGGCTCGAACCTGTAAATTATGGATTCAGAGTCCACTGCCTTACCAGTTTGGCGAATGCCCAATGAATCAATCAACCTTTACATTATATTGGAATGTCGGCAAATTGTCAACATCAAAATGGAAATTCGTTTCGCAAGACGGTATAATAGAGAGTAAATAAGAGTGAATAGAGGACGAATATGGAAAAGAAGTACAAGCTGGGTGTGTTCGAGCTGACGTCGGTCATAGTCGGCTCCTCGATTGGAACCGGAATATTCGGCCTGAACAGTGACCTGGCCCGGGCGGCGGCACCCGGGCCGGCGCTCATTGCCTGGCTGATTGTGGGGGCGGGGATGTTCTGCCTGGTCATGTCGCTGAATAATCTGGCGCAGGAGAAGCCGGGTGTCGGCATCTTCGGATACGCAGGGGAATGTTTCGGCCCGATGGGGGAGTTTGTTTCCGGATGGATCTACTGGAACTCCGGACTGCTCGGCAATGCGGCCTATGCGATGATGATGATGAATGCGCTGGGATTCTCTTTTCCGGAATCGTATGAGAATGAGAATATCATCCAGATGATCGGCGCGGTTGCCGTACTGTGGCTGCTGTCATTTCTGGTGATATGCGGCGTCAAGTCGGCGTCGTTCGTGAATGCGGTCGTGACTTGCGCCAAGCTGTTGCCCCTTCTTCTGTTCACTGCGGTGATGTGCATGTGCTTCAAGGCCGGAATCATGACGGCTGACTTCTGGGGGAGGGTCAGTGACAAGGTCATTTCGGGTACATATCAGCCGGTGAGCGTCTTCAGGCAGATTTCGTCCTCACTGGCGGTGATGGTCTGGGCGTTCTTCGGCATAGAGGGGGCGGAGGTGCTGTCAAGGCGCGCCAGGAGGCCCTCTGATGCCCGGAAGGCCTCGGTCTGGGGCATGATTACGCTGACCGTTGTCTACATACTGGTTTCTCTTCTGCCGTACGGCGTCATGACCAGGCATGAACTGGCCACGTGTCCGCAGCCGGCGATGGCCTGCATCATGCAGCAGACGATGGGTCCTGTCGGTGTCTGCATCATCAACGGCGGCATCATCATCTCGACGGTCGGAGCCTGGCTCGCCTGGACGCTTCTTTCCGGCGAGACGCTGCTGACGCTGTCAAGGGATGGAGTCCTGCCGGAAGTGTTCGGCAGAAAGAACAGGTACGGTGCGCCGAGGAATGCGGTGCTGTTCGGCGCCTTCATGCAGACTGTTCTTTTGGTGATTCTCCATCTGATGAAGAATTCCTACAATCAGGCCTATTTGATGGCAATGTCGGCAGTGTTCGTCGTGTATCTTTTCGTCGGCATTGACCAGGTCAGGTTCAGTCTGAGGCAGGGCGATCGTGGCGGAATTCTCATCGGCCCGGGCGTGGTCCTGCTTCAGCTGTGGGCGATGTTCATGATGGGCTACTGGCAGGCGCTCGGGATGTTCATCCTGTATCTGCCCGGTCTTGTGCTCTATGCGTATGCCAGGAGGGAGCGCGGCTTTAGGCTTTCGAAGAAGGAGATGGTTGTGGTTGTCATGAGTGTTCTCATAGGTGTGGAAATAATTTCGATGTTGTTCTTCTGAAACGGGGTGATGTCTTGTTTGATGGAATAAGGGACTGGTTTGACGGACTGGGCGCACGGGCGCCGGAGGAGAAGCCCTCTCTGCAGAAATTCAGTGAAAAGTATCCGGACGGCGGTGAGATGAGGCTGCACCTGATCTTTCACGGCAGAGTCCAGGGTGTCGGTTTCCGGTACAGTTCGATGATGAGCGCGGAAGGACTGGGCCTGACCGGCTGGGTTCAGAATCTTGCTGACGGTACGGTTGAGATGCAGGTTCAGGGCAGGACCGCCGTGATTGACCGGATGATTGACGAACTGGCGTCAAATCAGTTCATCCTGATCCGCAGCATTGATGACGAGCGGATTCCGCTTGAAAATGGAGAGGAAAAATTCATAATGGCGAACTGAACGGGGGCGTGCACCTTTTGCGGTGTGCGCCTTCTTTTTGGCATAACGGTTAGATTGGAATTAATTGATGGTTAGGGCAGTGTCAGACTGCATTTTCCCGTGTCATTGACGAAGGGAAAACGGTTGTGCAGGTGAAAATGATGTCACAAGAGCTTACGCGATGAAATCCGAGGTGTTCTTAATATTATGCAGTGCTTTTGATGTTTTGCTCATAGAAATTCATATCGTGCATAAATCGTAAGGAGAGAAATTCTGGCAGAATTCCGATATTTTTACTGGAGCTTTAAATCCAGGCGCAGCAGGGGTTTGAAGCTGATTGGCCTGATGATTAGAAAATGGTTACAGGTCCTTAATGTAGCATTTTATGACAACAGTATGCTATACTTGAAATATACCATTTCTTAAAGAAGGGGAAGTTTGATAATGAAAAAATTTCTTTCAATGCTGTGTGCCTTTCTGGGCCTGTTCATGCTGGGGTTTGCGGCTCAGCCGTCATCCTCAGTTCAGGCGGCCGAAAAGACATATGTTATTGATACCGATGTTACCTTTCCCCCGTTTGTATACGCCAACGAGGACAACAAGTACGTTGGCATTGACATGGATCTGATCCGTGCCATTGCAAAGGAGGAGGGCTTCAAGATCAAGATTCGTCCCGTCGGCTTCAACGCCGCCGTCCAGTCCGTCAGTTCCGGGCAGGCGGACGGCGTCATTGCCGGCATGTCAATTACGGACGAACGCAAGGAAAAGTTCGATTTCTCCGATCCGTACTATTCATCCGGCATCGTCATGGGTGTCAGCCCCAAGGGAGACATCAAGTCACTGAAGGACCTCAAGGGCAGGAAGGTTGCCGTCAAGACGGGAACTTCCGGTGCTGACTATGCAAACTCCATCAAGGACAAGTACGGCTTCAGAATCGTCACGTTCGATGATTCCGACAACATGTACAATGACGTCAAGAACGGCAACTCCGCTGCCTGCTTTGAGGACAGCGCCGTTCTGGCCTATGGCGTCAAGACGGGTCTCGGGCTCAGGATTGCCACGAAGTCCGTCAATGAAGGAGACTACGGCTTTGCCGTCAAGAAGGGCCGGAACAGGGAACTCATGAGAATGTTCAATGAAGGTTTGGCAAAGCTCAAGAAGAACGGTGAATATGACAAGATCATCAAGCGCTATACAGGCGAATCAGCCACGAAGTCAAAGAAGAAGAAGGCAGCAGGCAGTCATACCATCATGGGCCTGATCAGGGAGAACCACGGCGTGATTGCGTCCGGTCTTCTTGAGACAATCAAGCTCACGGTCGTTTCAATCGTCTGCGCGACGGTATTCGGCGTCCTGCTCGGCTTCCTCGGCGTTGTGCCGAACAAGTTCGCCCAGGGGGTTTCCGCAGTTGTCATCTACATCTTCCGCGGACTTCCGTTGATTGTCCTGGCATTGTTCATCTACAACGGCATTCCGAGTCTTACCGGCAGCAAGATTCCGGCCTTCGTCGCCGGTGTGATTACGCTGATGCTGAATGAAGGCGCGTATATCGGTGCCTTCGTCAAGGGCGGCATCGAGGCCGTCGATGCCGGACAGATGGAGGCGGCACGAAGCCTCGGTCTTCCGTTCGGCAAGGCGATGCGCAAGGTTGTCCTGCCTCAGGGCATAAAGATCATGATTCCTTCGTTCATCAACCAGTTCATCATCACGTTGAAGGACACGTCGATTCTGTCAGTCATCGGTCTGCTTGAACTGACACAGACGGGCAAGATCATCATTGCGCGCAACCTCGAGGGATTCCGCGTCTGGACGATTGTCGCAGTGATCTACCTTGTTCTCATTACATTGCTGACACTGTTATCCAAGTGGGTAGAACGGAGGGTTAAGGACTAATGGCAGAATTGAAGGTTAACGTTACGGATCTTGTCAAGAACTACGGATCCAACCATGTTCTCAAGGGAATCAACTTCAAGGTTGAGAACAATGAAGTGGTCGTTCTGATCGGGCCGTCCGGATCGGGCAAGAGTACGCTGCTCAGGTGTCTGAACAAGCTTGAGGAGCCGACTTCCGGCAGCATCGTGATTGACGGCCAGGACATCAGCAACCCGGCCACGGACATTGACAAGGCGCGCGAGAACATCGGAATGGTGTTCCAGCACTTCAACCTCTTCAATAACCTGAGCGTAAGCAGGAACATCATGCTCGCTCCGGTCGAGCTCGGCAAGATGTCCGAGGCAGAGGCTGAAGGACAGGCGCGAGAACTGCTCAGGACGGTCGGTCTTGAGGACAAGTTCGACGCCATGCCGGCATCGCTTTCGGGCGGTCAGAAGCAGCGTGTCGCCATTGCCCGTGCTCTGGCGATGAATCCCGACATCATGCTCTTCGACGAACCTACTTCGGCTCTTGATCCGGAAATGGTCGGAGACGTTCTGAACGTCATGAAGAACCTTGCCGCCAAGGGCATGACGATGGTCGTGGTGACTCATGAAATGGGCTTTGCCAAGGAAGTTGCGGACCGCGTCGTGTTCATGGCCGACGGCAACGTCGTTGAGGAGGGAACTCCGGAACAGGTCTTCGACCATCCTCAGCACGAACGTACGAAGTCGTTCCTGGACAAGGTCATCAATGTCTGATTAATCTGATTGTTAACGGTCGTCTGAGACATCAGCGGCCCGGAGCAGGCCGTTTCTTCCGGAACGACCTGCTTTTCTCGTTGGAGGAGGTGTTTTGAAATGAAGAAAGTGCTGCTTGTCATGCATGACAGCTCCGGAGTATATTACAGAATGAACAAGACGACATTCGAAACGTTGCCCGTCGCCGGGCAGATCATCTACAATTCGGACGGACTGGCCTATGTCGTGGAGGAGGTCTGCTCGTTTGCCGGCTATGTTTCTGAAAAGGGAGCCGTCGCAATCCTTGTTGTTCATCCGGCACCGGCGGATTCACCGGAAGCTGAAATCTTCGGACTTGACATCGAGCAGGACCTCGATGACTGACGGTTCATCTGAAATTCCGGTTATTGAGGAGGAATATTCAGCGTGAAAGCGCTGCAGTCAGGCGTTGTTGTTGAAAAAACTCGGATTAAGAGTGATAATTGAAGTTATCCAGCAAGGAGTGATTTTTTGATTTACAAGGATATGCCCGCCTCCTGGCGCAGAACCTTCATGACTCTCTGGCTCGGGTGCTTCATCACGGGGCTGGGATTTTCGATGACGATGCCGTTCATGTCGCTCTACATTGAAAGCTTCGGTCATTACACGAGAACGGAAATAAACTTCTACTCCGGCCTGGCCTTTTCGGTGACGTATTTCGCCCAGGCCGTCGTTTCGCCCTACTGGGGCAGCCTGGCCGACAGGAAGGGCCGCAAGATGATGTGCCTGCGCGCTTCCGGCGTCATGACCTTCACTATTTTCCTGACAGGGCTTGCGACAAATGTCTACATGATTATTCTGCTGCGGCTTCTGCAGGGGGCCTTTTCCGGCTACATAAGCAATTCGACCGCCTTCATGGCCGGTGAGGCGCCGAAGGGACATTCCGGCGCCATCATGTCGCAGATGATGACGGCCAGCGTGACCGGCAATCTGCTTGGACCGATGTTCGGCGGCGCCATTTCCGGAGTGCTCGGGTACCGGGCACCGTTCCTGATTTTCGGCGTCATGATGGCCGGGGTCTTTTTGATGACCCTGACGACGAAGGAGCACTTCACTCCGATTTCGAAGAAGGAGATGCAGCCGATGAAGGAGGTCTTCGCCGGCCTTTCCAACCGTCGTCTGATTTTCATCATGTTTGCGACGACGCTTCTCGTCCAGCTGGCCATGATGTCGATTTCACCAATCATCAGCCTGCTTGTCAAGGAACTGATGCACGGAACCGGCAATGTCTCGCTGGTCAGCGGTGTTGTGGCCGCAATGCCGGGCTTCGGCACGCTGCTTGTCGCAGCGAGAGTCGGCAACAAGATGGACGAGATCGGGCCGCTTGAGATTCTGCTGCTCGGTCTTGCCCTCGCAACCTGCTTCTTCATTCCGATGTACTTCACGTCCGGTCCGGTCTCGCTCGGCTTCTGGCGCTTTGTGCTCGGGATGGCGAACGCGGCGATGATGCCGGCAGTGCAGACGGTTCTGACCAAGGCCGTTCCGCGCGAGTACTTCGGCCGCATCTTCAGCTGGAACCAGTCGTTTCAGGCCTGGGGCGGCATGTTCGGACCGCTTGTCGGTTCAGCCGTCTCCAGTGTCTTCAGTTACCAGAGCGTCTTTCTGGCAACGGCGCTGTTTGTTTTCGCCGATTTCTGGCTGGTATTTTCGGTGCGCAGGATGTTATGATTGTAAAATGCAGTGCTTCGGCACAGAACATGATTTTTCAGAAAGGAATGGCTGACATTGGCAAGCAACTCTGATTCCATCTTCAATCTCCTGTCGTATCTCAAGCGGCACCCGGAGGAAAGGTACATCATCAAGTCCCACTGTTCCAACGTCGTTCAGATTTTTGTCAGGGACACCGTCAGGGTTTCCGATTCGGACATCTACTTTCCGGACAACAAGCTGATGGTCAACCGGCTGGATGACGGTTTCCTCGAGCAGCACGGCAGTCTGCTTGACTACTACTGGAACCAGCTTGGAAGGAAGAGCATCGGATTCCGCGAGGTGTGGGCTACAACGGCGCACCTGAAGCAGCGGAATGTGTACTTTGTCGAATTGTCGTACGAGTAGTGAAAGCGGCAGAAAATCCGGTCTTCCGGATTTTCTGCCGTTTTCTGCATTTGGATGCGGGCTCTGCATTTTGAAAAAAATGAATGAAACGCAGGGGACGAGGTACTATAATGAATGTATACACAACAAAGAGAGGTGAGATTCATGTCTGTAATTCACTTTTACCTGGTCCGGCACGGGCAGACGAGGCTGAACCGTTCCCGCAGGCTGCAGGGGACGACAAACTCGCCGCTGACGAAGAAGGGGCGGCGGATGGCCAAGAGGCTCGGAAGTGAGCTTCAGGACATCAGGTTCACGGCGGTCTACACGAGTGACCTCAAGCGGACGCATGAAACGGCAGAACTGATTCTTGCCGAAAACAGACGCGGCTGCCCGCCGGTCTACCGCGACCCTGACCTGCGCGAGCTCAGTTTCGGAAAATTCGAGGAGGCAAACAACATGACTGTGATTCCGGCGGCCCTGCGTACGCTCGGGCTGCGGAAGATTGTCCGGGCCTTCGCCAATGACGAGCACGTGGCCGAGCTGACTGAACTCTTCCGGACCATGGACGGTGAAGAGGAGATTGAAACCTCCGTGCATCTGGAGAACCGCTTCCGGCGGGCACTTGAGACGATTGCGCAGGAGTATCCGAATCAAGATGCCAACATCCTGATCGTCACGCACGGACTCATTCTGTCGAACTTCATTGAAAGCCTGAAGGGAAGCGTGCCGCTCTTTCTCGTTGACAACTCGCGGGCGAGTCTGATTGACTATTCGGACGGAGAATTTACGATAAGGTATATAAATCAACTTAAACAGGAAAGTGAAGATATTGATTAATGAAAATACAGTGGCCCTGATACACGGGCTGGTTGATGACGGCGTCGTTCCCGGCGTGTCATACGCCATGATTGAAAACGGTGCGGTCCAGTCCGAGGTGTTCGGCATGGAGCAGCTCGTGCCGGGAAAGAAGAAGCTGACGTGGGGAAGACTCTATGACGTGGCCTCGCTGACGAAGGTTGTCGGCACGACGACGCTGATTCTTCATCTGCAGGACATCGGCAAGCTGACCGTCGATGACCGGGTCTGCGACTATCTCGAAAAGTTCAGTGATGAGAGAATCACCTTAAGGCATCTGCTGACGCATACGTCGGCCCTGACCGGCTACATCGAGAACAGAGACGAGCTTTCAGCGGACGAGCTGATGGATGCCCTCTACACGCTGAAACCTGGCGACTGGCTTGGAAGAAAGGTTGTCTATGCTGACATCGGACCGATTCTGCTGGGGCAGATCATTGAGAAGATCTACGGCATTCCGGTTCAGGACGCCATTGAAAGGGAGGTTCTGAAACCGCTCGGGCTCAGGGAGAGCACGTTTACACCTTCCGGCGACATGTGCGTTCCGACCGAGGTCACGGAGCGGCGCGGACTCATCTGCGGCGTCGTGCACGATCCGAAGGCCTTCACGCTCGGCCGTCACTGCGGTTCGGCCGGTCTGTTCATGAGCCTGAACGACCTGATTCGCTTTGCTGCCTGGATGCTTGACGACAATCCGCACAAGCCGGTCGTCTCCGATGCGACAATCAGAAGTCTGTTCAGGGACCATACGCCAAACGGAAAGCTCGGCCGGTCCCTCGGCTGGGATCTGCGCTTCACTTCCGACGGAACACCGTGCCTCTATCACACCGGCTTCACCGGAACGTTCATCCTCATTGACAGAAAGCACCAGTCAGCGATGATCGTCTTGACCAACAGGGTTCATCCGACGGCTGACAACCAGGAATTTCTGAATCGCCGCGACGAGATCGTCGCCGGTTATCTGAAGGAGAATGTACGGGACTGACGGCGGAAACAGGGTTCCGCAATGACAATGAAAATGTTTACAAATATGTTGTGCACGGGAATGGAAAGCATGCTATAATATGTATATACATTAACAAGGAGTGATTTTCATGACTGAACCAATGTTTCTCAAGCCGTACTTTCAGGAGAAGATCTGGGGCGGTGACCGTCTGAAGACCGTTTACGGATATGACATCCCAAGTGACCACACCGGAGAATGCTGGGCGATTTCCGCTCACAAGCACGGTCCGGCAACGGTCATCAACGGACCTTACAAGGGCATGACCCTTGACGAGGTCTGGGACAGCCATCGCGAAGCCTTCGGCAATGCCGAGGGTGACGTCTTCCCGCTGCTGACGAAGATTCTCGATGCCAAGAAGGATCTTTCGGTTCAGGTTCATCCCGATGACGCCTATGCCGAGGAGCATGAGCATGAACTCGGCAAGACGGAGTGCTGGTATGTCCTGGCCGCTGACGAAGGCGCTCAGATGTATTACGGCCATCACGCGAAGACCCGCGGGGAACTGGCCGGAATGATTGAAAATCATGAATGGGACAAGCTTCTCCGCAAGGTTCCGGTCAAGCCCGGTGACTTCCTCTATGTTCCTTCGGGTACCATTCACGCCATCGGTGCCGGCATCATGGTTCTTGAGACGCAGCAGAGCTCTGACACGACATATCGTCTCTATGACTTCGACCGCGTTGACGCAACGACGGGAAAGAAGCGCGAACTGCACATCAGGCAGTCAATCGACGTGACGAATGTTCCTCATGTCGATCCCGAGCTCAACCGCAGGGAATACAAGGTCGGCGACGCTGAAGTGACACGCTTCGTCTCGACGGACTTCTTCGCAGTCTACAGGTGGCTTCTCAAGGGCGGCTCCGCAACGTTCAAGCGGGAATCCGCTCCATATACGCTCGTTTCCGTTCTTGACGGCAAGGGCACGCTGACCGTTGACGGAAGGGACTATGACGTTGAAAGGGGAGTTCACTTCATCCTTCCATTTGATGTCAGTGAATGGACAGTTTCAGGTGACATGATGATCATTGCTTCCGAACCCGGTCAGAAGGCATAGTCCGACATTCGAAGGCAAAACTGTATCCGTGATGGACCGGATCCACGCCGGCCCGGGTTCATCACTTCGCAAACTTCGCTTCGGAGACGGGGCGGAGTTTTTTTAGGGTCTTTGCTAAATGGTGTTGAAAAATCATCATCAACACCATTTGGTATAGACCAAAAAGACCCCGCCGCATTTCCGCAGCGAGGGCTTCTGTGCTGAATCATCAGCTGATTTCTAATATGTTTCCTTTATTTCAAGCTGTTCCTGACTGGAGAAGTCGGCATCAGGATACTTGCGCTTCAATGCGGCAAGAAGCAGGCGCTTGGCCAGCAGGCCGTTCCTGGCCAGAATCGGACCGTGGAAGTAGGAGCAGCAGACGTTCTTGTAGATGGCGCCTTCAGTCTTGTCCTGACCGTTGTTGCCGTTGCCGGAGATGACGATGCCAAGCGGCTTTTCTCCCTCGCCGAGGAAGGTCATGCCGTTGTGGTTCTCGAAGCCGTGGTAGACTTCGCCGGTCTCCTCGTTTCTGATGGTGATGTCACCGATGAAGCGGTGGTTGACCTGGCTTTCCGTGTAGTGGTTCAGGGCGTGGATGCCTTCAATCTGCTCGCCGTGGGCACCGATGTAGTAGTGGCCGAGCAGCTGATAGCCGCCGCAGATGGCAAGCATCGGACCGTCGTCTTCGATGTATTCGGTCAGGGCGCCCTTCATGCGTTGGACGTCCTTTGAGACGATGGTCTGTTCGAAGTCCTGGCCGCCGCCGAAGAAGGCGATGTCGAACTTCCCTGCGTCGAAGTCATGGTCAAGCGAGACGATTTCGCTTGTGAACCCGACGCCCATCTGTCTGGCGTAGTATTCAAGCACGAGTATGTTGCCGATGTCGCCGTAGGTGTTCAGAAGGTCACCATACAGGTGTGCGAGATGAAGTGAGTAAGTCATTATTCCATGCCTCCTTCGATGTAGCCTTCCTCGCTCAGCAGCCTGCGGAGCTGGAGCACGGCCGTGTAGGTTGCCAGAACGTAGACGTGATCTGTCGGCATCCCCTTGATGAAGTCCACGACGTCCGTGAGCTTTTCTCGCTGTTCGAAGTTTTCTTCCGGAACGCCGGCGACGCGCAGACGGAACGTGATGTCCCGGTAGCGCTCGCCGCCTGTGAGAACGGAGGGAATCCTGTCAAACGGCAGGTTCTCGAAGACGCCGTCCCAGATCCAGCTCGTGTCGATGCCGTCGGCGTAGTTGGCGTTGAGCAGCACGGCCAGGGAGAAGGGTTCGCGGTCAGTCGAGATCATTTCAAGCACCTGGTCGAGACCGACGGGATTCTTGACGAGGATGAGAGTGGTCTGCTTGCCGTCGATGTCAATGACTTCCTGTCTGCCGAAGACCTTTTCGTCATTGTCGCTTAAGGCGGAGGAAATCCTTTCGCCGGACACGCCGAGGCTTCTGCCGACTGCGTATGCGGCCAGCGCGTTGTAGATGTTGTACGTGCCGCCGATGTGCAGTTCGATTTCCGTGCCGTCGATTTCAAACTTCGATGACTGCGGCGTCTGCGAGATGATTCTGTTCATCGAATATGTCAGCTCCGGTCGTTTGAAACCGCAGTTTTCGCAGAAGTATTTGCCAAGGCAGCTGTATGATCTGTATTTGAAATGCAGGATATGGTGGCAGCCCGGGCAGAGCAGTCCGTCGGTGTTGGCCGGAGCCGGCTGGTCTGCTTCCTTCTTGTCGGCGAAGCCGTAGTAGATGACCTTGTTGTCGATTTTCCTGCTGTTGAAGATCGGTGCATCCCCGTTGGCAATCACCAGGGCGTCCGGATGCATGCGGATGCCGGTCAGAATCTTCTCGAAGGTCGTGTAGATTTCACCGTAGCGGTCCATCTGGTCGCGGAAGAGGTTGGTCAGGACGAAGACTGAAGGACTTACATAGCGGCAGATGATTGGAACGTTTGCCTCGTCTGTCTCGAGAACGGCGATTTTCTTGCCCGACCTTTCCGAAACCGTGTCCGACAGAAATGCAGTGACGATACCCTGCTTCATGTTCGAGCCGCTCTTGTTCGTCAGCACGTGACCGAATCCGGCCTCCAGCACCTTGACGGTCAGCGCGGTGGTCAGGGTCTTGCCGTTCGTGCCCGTGATGACGACGATTTCGTAATCCGCGGCAAGCGTTCCGAGCACGTCCGGGTCGATCTTCAGCGCCAGCTTGCCGGGAAGCGAGGTGCCCCCGTGCATGAAGTTGTGCAGGAACCAGCGGGACGTTTTTCCCGTGAGCACTGCAAGTGAACTTTTGAAAGACATAGCATTTCCTCCAATTTCTAGTTACATCAGAAATATTTTACCATGAATTGTGTGCAAGCACACCGATTGCTGCATTAAAAAATTTTTGATGATGAAATTTCCTCCTGAATAATATATACTGGAAGAGAATGATTTTTTTCAGATGGGGGTTCTGAAAGTGGCACAGCTTTTTTTCCGTTACGGCGCGATGAACAGCGGCAAGACGATTGAAATCCTGAAGGTTGCTCACAACTACGAGGAACAGAACAAGAGCGTCATCATCATGACGAGCGGGCTTGACAACCGTGACGAGGTCGGTTACGTTTCAAGCCGGATCGGCATGAAGCGCAGGGCGATTCCCGTCTTCGACGATGACAATCTCTACGAGAAGGTGGTTTCAGTCAATGCCGATGCATCATGCGTGCTGGTGGACGAGGCCCAGTTCCTGCGCAGGCACCATGTCCTGGAACTGACGAAAATCGTCGATGAACTTGGGATTCCCGTAATGACCTTCGGCTTGAAGAACGATTTCAGGAACGAACTGTTTGAAGGATCGAAGTATCTGCTGCTCTATGCAGACAAGATCGAGGAAATGAAGACCATCTGCTGGTTCTGCTGCAAGAAGGCGACGATGAACCTGCGGGTGAGCGAAGGAAGAACCGTCTATGACGGTGAGCAGATTGCAATCGGCGGCAACGAATCGTACTATCCGGTCTGCCGCAGGCACTACTTTGCCCCGCCGCTTCTGGACGGACACATTGATGAAAGGAAGAACGAAAATGGATAAACTATTCGACAGACTTCAGATGCTTGCCGACCGTTACGAGGAACTGGGCGAACTGCTTTCAGATCCGGACGTGATTGCCGACTCCAGGCGCTTCATGGAGCTTTCAAAGGAAATGGCCGACCTGCGTGAGACGGTCGAGAAGTATGAGAAGTACAAGCAGGTCGTGCAGCAGATTGCAGACGACGAGGAGATGCTTTCCTCCGGCCTTGACGATGAGATGGCCGCAATGGTCAAGGAGGAGCTTTCAGATTCCAAGAACGAGAAGCAGGCACTCGAGCAGGAAATCAAGATTCTACTGCTGCCGAAGGACCCCAACGACGGCAAGGACCTCATCATGGAAATCCGCGGTGCTGCCGGCGGCGACGAGGCCAGCCTCTTTGCCGCAGACCTCTTCTCGATGTACAGCAAGTACGCCGAGCGTCAGGGCTGGACAATCGAGGTCATTGACAAGAACACCACGGAAGTCGGCGGCTTCAAGGAAATTGCGCTGACGATCAACGGCAGGAACGTCTGGTCAAAGCTCAAGTATGAGAGCGGCGCGCACCGCGTTCAGCGCGTGCCCGTGACGGAATCTGCCGGGCGTGTCCACACTTCGACGGCGACCGTCGTCGTCATGCCGGAGGAGGAGGACGTTGAAATCGACCTCGACCCGAAGGACATCAGGGTTGACGTCTACCGTTCATCCGGTGCCGGCGGCCAGCACATCAACAAGACGAGTTCCGCCGTCCGCATGACGCACCTGCCTACGGGCATCGTCGTTGCGATGCAGGACCAGCGTTCCCAGCAGCAGAACAGGGAAAAGGCCATGAAGATTCTGAAGGCCCGCGTCTATGACTACTACAAGTCGCAGGAACAGAGCGAATACGACGAGAACCGCAAGTCCGCCGTCGGAACCGGCGACCGCTCGGAACGAATCAGAACATACAACTATCCGCAGAACCGTGTCACGGATCACCGCATCGGCCTGTCCCTGAACAAGCTTGACCGTGTCATGAACGGCGAGCTTGACGACATCATCGACGCGCTCGTGCTCTACGATCAGACCAAGGCACTGGAAGAACTGCAGAATGGCTGAGAAAATGACGGTCTTTGAAGCCCAGAAACGGGCTTTTTCTTTTGCCGGCAGTCACGGAATGGACCAGAGCGTCGTCGACATGCTGCTGTGCGGGCAGATGAACTGGGACACCACCAGGATGCTGATGCATTACCGTGACGAGTTTTCAGAAGGGGACTTTGCGCTGCTCATGGCCAATCTGGAAAAGTGCGCGCAGGGCATGCCGCCCCAGTATGTCCTGGGGCATTCCTCCTTCTTCGGCAGGGACTTCGTTGTCAACGGGAACACGCTCATTCCGAGAGTCGAGACTGAGGATCTGGTCGAGTGGATACTTCAGGACAATGATGACCGGAGCACTGCATTTGCCGACATCGGCACTGGAAGCGGCGCCATCGGGCTGACGCTTGCGGCCGAACGACCGTCGTGGCATGGCGTGCTCGGCGACATCTCCGCCGGCGC
The DNA here is from genome assembly GCA_934201845.1 of uncultured Ligilactobacillus sp. Taxonomy (GTDB): domain Bacteria; phylum Bacillota; class Bacilli; order Lactobacillales; family Lactobacillaceae; genus Ligilactobacillus. Next base: position 75,575 of record CAKPXA010000001.1, read on the forward strand.
ACTTGACGTTGCCCGGGAAAATGCAGGGAAGCTTGGCGTCTCCTGTGATTTCAGACTCAGTGACGTCTTCGACCGCATCGACGGGTTGTTTGACGTCATCGTGTCGAACCCGCCGTACATTGCGGAGTCGGAGAAAAGTTACATGGACAGGAGCGTGCTTGAGCACGAGCCGGAAACGGCGCTGTTTGCGGCGGACAACGGGCTTGCCGTCTACAGGAAGATCTGCCGCCAGGCGGGAGACCACATCAGAGGGGGCGGAAGTCTCTATCTGGAGATCGGCTTTCTGCAGGGACAGGCTGTCTGCGGGATGTTCAGGGAGGCGTATCCGGATGCGGAAGTGACGCTCAGAAAGGATGAAAGCGGGCACGACCGCATGATCAGGGTCCGCTTCAAGGCGTAGAAAGGAAAAAAGATGCTGATTACCAAGATTTATACAACTGATGAGATTGAGGACGCGGCCCGTGAGCTGCGTCTTGGTGAACTGGTGGCATTTCCGACCGAGACGGTCTACGGACTCGGCGCTGACGCCACGAACGAGCAGGCGGTGAAGAGGGTGTATCTGGCCAAGGGCAGGCCGTCGGACAATCCGCTGATTGTGACGGTTTCGTCAAGGAAGATGGTTGAGGAATACGTCGACGGACTGCCGGAACGGGCCGTGAAGCTGATGGACGCCTTCTGGCCGGGACCGCTGACGATGGTTCTGAAAATCAGTAAGGGCTCGCTGTCAAAGGCCGTCACCGGCGGCCTCGAGACGGCTGCCTTCCGCATGCCGGAAAACGCTGCGACGGTCAGAATGATTGAAGCGGCCGGCGTGCCGATTGTCGGACCTTCAGCCAACTCCTCCGGCAAGCCGAGTCCGACGACGGCGCAGCATGTCTATCACGACCTTGAGGGACGCATCGCCGGAATCCTCGATGACGGTCCGACGAAGGTCGGCGTCGAGTCGACAATCATCGACCTGAGCACGGAACACCCCGCAATCCTGCGTCCCGGCGCCGTGACGGCGGAACAGCTGGAAGAGGTTCTAGGCGAGCCGGTCATCTCCGACCGCCACAAGGTTGGCGCAGGCGAGGTCCCGAAGGCTCCCGGCATGAAGTACAGGCACTATGCACCCGACGCACAGGTGATGATCGTCAGGGAAGGTGACTGGGACAAGGCCCTTTCGTGGCGTGAAAATGCAGGGAAGCGGGTCGGTGTGATGGCATTTGACGATGTCCTGGAGCAGGCCGGACTTTCGGGAGAGCTGACATACAGCCTCGGCTCCTCCGTGGCGGATGCGAGCCGCCGTCTGTTTGCCGGTCTGCGTTATTTCGACTCCGAGGCAAGCCCCGACTGCATTCTCTGTGCAGGTGTGGCTGAAAGCGGTCTTGGCGCGGCCTACATGAACAGATTGAGAAAATCTGCCGGGGACAAGTTCTTCGGGGATAAGTGAGCAGAATGATCCGGAATGCGCTGCGGCGGACTCCGGATCTTTTTCGGCTGCATGAAAATGATCGTTTTTTCACTGTATTTTATGGAAAAAAACGCCGGTTTCAGCTAAAATTGATACGTAGTACAAAGGAGGAATCTATCATGGGTAAATTTGAGGTTCTGGACCACCCGCTGATTCAGCACAAGCTGACAATCATTCGTGACAGGAACTGCGGCACGCGCGAGTTCAGGCAGGTCGTCAACGAAATCGCCACGCTGATGGCATATGAGGTTTCGAGGGACATGCCGCTCGAGGACGTTGAAATCGAGACACCGATGGGCAGGACGGTCAAGAAGCGCCTTGCCGGAAAGAAAGTGGTCATCGTGCCGATTCTTCGCGCCGGACTCGGAATGGTGGACGGAATTCTCGATCTCATTCCGGCTGCCAAGGTCGGACACATCGGCATGTACCGCGACGAGGAGACGCTTCAGCCGCATGAGTACTTCGTCAAGATGCCCGGCAATCTCGAGGACCGTGACATGTTCATCGTCGATCCGATGCTCGCCACGGGCGGCTCAGCAATCATGGCGGTTGATGCGCTCAAGAAGCGCGGCGCCCAGTCAATCAGGTTCGTCTGCCTTGTGGCGGCTCCCGAAGGCGTCAAGGCCCTGCGTGAGGCCCATCCCGACATTGACATCTTTGCGGCGGCTCTTGACGACCATCTGAACGAGGACGGCTATATCGTTCCGGGGCTCGGCGATGCCGGCGACAGGCTGTTTGGGACAAAATAAACGAAATGTCAGAAAGTATTCACTGTTTGCGGAGAAAATTGTGAAAACGTTATAAAAGCTTTTGAATAAGGATTCCTGCCTGGATTTACGTACTTTTCTTCACAATTTTTCGCGGAAATACCAAGAAAAACCTTTTTTTTCTGCTTTGTATTTTCACCCAAATGGTGGTATTATTTCAGTTGTATTCAAAGATGTTTTTGTATCTTTGTCTTGCTTTTATCCTTATGGTTCGACCAATTATGTTTGACCGTATTGATCACATTTGAAAAGAGGTGAGACTTTGTGAGTGAGGAAACTCAAGTTTTGAATCTTTTTGGTATTCCATTCAACGTCGGAAACTGTCTGTCCGGCTTTGTCGCGGCGCTCATCGTATTCGGCCTCGTCTTCTGGCTGTCGCGCAGGGTTGAGATGAAGCCGGGCAGGAAGCAGAATTTTCTTGAATGGGCGATTGATTTCACCAATGGGATTGTCAAAAGCGCAATTCCTGATGAAGAGGGCAAGAAGTACGGCCTGCTGGCCTTTACGCTTTTTCTGTTTATCTTCGTCTCCAACCAGCTTGGATTGATTTTCCAGGTCAATGTCGGCGGAGTCACGTACATCAAGAGTCCTACTGCTTCCACGGCTACGACTCTGACGCTTGCGTTTGCGGTGCTGCTTCTGTCCCATTTGATGGGCGTCATGAAATTCGGCTTCAAGGGCTATGTGAAGAATTCTTACTTCAGTCCGATGCCTGCTCTGTTCCCGATTAACATCATTGAACAGTTCACTAATTTCCTGACACTGGCATTGCGTCTTTATGGTAATATCTACTCTGGTGAAGTTCTGCTGACCGTAATCTATCAACAGTTGGGGAAGGCGGCTGCACCTTGGACTCTGATTCCGGCCTTTCCGCTTGAAATGGTCTGGCAGGGATTCTCAGTATTTATTGGTTCGATCCAGGCCTATGTCTTTGTCACTCTGACAATGGTTTACATGTCTCAGAAGGTCGAAAAAGAATAACACACAGGAAAATCGAGGAGGATTTTATATTATGGCAACAGGTTTAGCTTTATTCGGTGCGGGTCTCGCCGCAGGTTTTGCTGCTATCGGCACAGGTATTGGTAACGGTCTTGTTATTTCCAAGACTCTTGAATCAATGGCACGTCAGCCGGAACTTTCCGGCCAGCTTCGTACAACGATGTTCATCGGCGTTGGTCTTATCGAAGCTGTTCCTATCATCGCCGTTGTTATCTCATTCATGCTGTTGAACAAGTAATCCTATTCTACCAATATGTTTCAAAATATTGTCAGATTAGGAGGTGTCAATAGATGAACGCAACATTTTTAATTGGTGCTGCTGAAGGTGTTCAGTGGGGCGACTTTCTCTTCTATCTGCTGACATTCGTCGTCTTGCTCGTGGCTGTCAAGCATTTTGCCTGGGGTCCTGTCACGGCGATGATGGAAAAGCGCGCGGACAAGATTTCCAATGACATTGACTCTGCGGAAGAGGCGCGCAGGAAGGCTGAAGAACTGGCCGCCAAGCGTGAGGAAGCCCTCAAGGACTCTCACGTCGAAGCTTCGAAGATCATCGACCGCGCGAAGCAGAACGGTGAACAGCAGAAGGCAAGCATCGTCGGCTCTGCTCAGTCAGAAGTCAGGACGATGAAGGACAATGCCAAGAAGGACATTGAACAGCAACGTCAGGAAGCCATGTCGGGCATCAGGAACGACGTGGCCGAATTATCTATTGAAATTGCTTCTAAGATCATCCAAAAGGAATTGAATGCCGAAGACCAGAAGGCTTTGGTAGACTCATACATTGAAGGGTTGGGGAAGCAGAATGGCATTAGATAGACAGACAGTAGCCAAGCGTTATGGCAAGGCCTTGTTTGAAGTCGTTCAGGAAAAGGGCGTCCGTTCCGAAGTCCTTTCCGAGCTGGCTTCAGTCAAGGAAATCATTAACGCAGAACCAGACTTTATCACATTCATGACGAGCCCTTCCATCAGGCAGGAAGACAAGCTTGCCATGTTCAGGCATATTACAGATGAGGCTTCCGAGGTCACGACAAATCTCTTGGATATGCTGTTCGACTACGGTCGGATTGCAAACCTCGAAGACATCATCGATGAATTTAACAGATTGAACGACGAATTCGAAAAGACAGTCCGCGTCAAGGTGACGACTGCCATCGAACTGGATGAAGATCAGAAGGCAAAGCTTTCATCTTCGTTTGCTAATGTTGTTGGTGCTGAAAATGTCCTGCTCGACACAGTTGTCGACCCTGACATCATCGGCGGCGTGGTCATGCAGTCTGAGAGCTGCATCTACGACGGATCGATCAGGTCCAGGCTTGAAGGCATCAAGCGTCTGTTATTAAATTGATTTTTAAAGAGGTGAGACTTTTATGAGCATTAAGGCTGAGGAAATCAGTGCTCTTATCAAGCAACAATTAGCAAATTACAAAGATGAGCTTACAGTTGATGAAGTTGGTACCGTGACGTACGTCGGCGACGGTGTCGCACGTGCCAACGGGCTTGATAATGCCTTGTCCGGTGAACTGCTTCAGTTTGAAGACGGTACATACGGAATGGCTCAAAACTTGGAAGCCAACGATGTAGGTATCGTTGTTCTCGGCAACTTCAAAGGTATCCGCGAAGGTGATACCGTTAAGCGTACCGGCCGTATCATGGAAGTCCCTGTAGGTGAAGCTCTTATCGGGCGTGTTGTTAACCCATTGGGACAACCTATTGACGGCTTGGGAGAAATTAAGACGGACAAGACTCGCCCCGTTGAGCACAAGGCTCCGGGCGTCATGGACCGTCAGTCCGTTACGGAACCACTTCAGACAGGTATCAAGGCCATCGATGCCCTGGTTCCTATCGGACGCGGCCAGCGTGAACTTGTCATCGGTGACCGCAAGACAGGTAAGACATCCATTGCCATTGACACGATCATCAATCAGAAGAACCAGGACATGATTTGTATCTATGTCGCAATCGGTCAGAAGGAATCCACTGTGCGCACACAGGTTGAAACGCTGCGCAAGTACGGTGCGATGGACTACACGATTGTCGTTTCAGCCGGTCCTTCTTCACCGGCTCCGCTTCTCTGGCTTGCACCTTATGCCGGCGCTGCCATGGGCGAGGAATTCATGTTCAACGGCAAGCACGTTCTGATTGTGTACGATGACTTGTCCAAGCAGGCCGATGCCTACCGTGAACTTTCACTTATCCTGAGGCGTCCGCCTGGTCGTGAAGCCTATCCAGGTGATGTCTTCTACCTGCATTCACGACTGCTCGAACGCGCTGCCAAGCTGAGTGACGAACTCGGCGGCGGCTCGATGACGGCTCTTCCGTTCATTGAAACGAAGGCCGGCGACGTTTCCGCATACATTCCAACGAACGTTATTTCCATTACTGACGGACAGATCTTCCTGGACAGCGACAACTTCTATTCAGGTGTCCGTCCTGCCATCGATGCCGGTACTTCCGTTTCACGTGTCGGCGGTGATGCGCAGATCAAGGCCATGAAGAAGGTTGCCGGCACGCTTCGTCTGGACCTTTCCTCATACCGCGAACTTGAATCATTCGCACAGTTCGGTTCAGATCTTGATGAAGCCACACAGGCCAAGCTCAACCGCGGCCGCCGCACCGTTGAAGTGCTGAAGCAGCCGCTGCACAAGCCTCTTCCTGTTGAAAAGCAGGTTGTGATTCTCTATGCATTGACGCATGGGTTCCTTGATTCAGTTGCCGTTGACGACATTTTGAATTACCAGGATTCATTGTTTGATTTCTTTGACAATAACTACAAGGATCTTCTGGACGAAATCAAGACAACTGGCAAGCTGCCGGATACAGACAAGCTTGATGCTGCCATTTCTGAATTTGCAGAAACTTTCCAGCCAAGTGCAGAATAAGAAAGGATGGTGAGAACTGATGCCTGCTTCTATGCAAGAAGTTAAACGCCGAATCGTTTCGACGAAGAAGACGGGACAAATCACGGGTGCGATGCAGATGGTCTCGACAGCAAAGCTTAACCAGATTCAAAAGCACGCTGCCAGCTATCAGATCTACTCATCCAAGATTCGCAGTGTCATCACTCATCTGGCAAAATCTCACCTGCTGGATTCTTCCGCTGCCAGCGGAGAAGCTGGGAAGAGCCATGATGGCAAGTTAAACACATTAAGCATGCTTAAGCAGAGACCGGTCAAGAAGACCGGACTCGTAGTCATCACATCCGACCGTGGTCTGGTGGGCAGTTACAACAGTAACGTCATCAAGTCCACAATGGATCTGATTCAAAACGGCAATCACAGTGCAGAAGACACCGTGATCATCGCCATCGGCGGCACTGGTGCTGATTTCTTCAGCAAGCGTGGCTATGACATTGTCTATGAATATCGCGGCATCAAGGATGTTCCGACATTCAAGGAAATCCGCCCGATTGTCGAGACAATCGTTTCGATGTATGACAATGGCACATATGACCGTCTGGTTGTATGCTACAGCCACTTCGTCAACACTCTGACTTCCGTTTTCCGTGCTGAACAGATGCTTCCCGTTTCTGCTGAGAACATGGGCAATGACGATCTGGAAGCACAGAATGAAAGTGATTATTGCATTGAGTATGAAACTGAACCGTCCCAGGACGCAATTCTCGAGGTCATTTTGCCTCAGTATGCGGAAAGCCTGGTCTACGGTGCAATTCTTGATGCCAAGACTTCCGAGCATGCATGCAGCTCGACTGCCATGAAGTCTGCTTCTGACAACGCTAAGGACATCATCTCGTCCCTTGAGCTTCAGTTCAACCGTGCCCGTCAGAGTGCAATCACGACTGAAATCACTGAAATCACGGGTGCACAGGCTGCCTTAGATTAGAATTAGTAGGAGGAATTAACAAATGAGTTACGGTAAAGTAGTTCAGGTCATCGGCCCTGTCGTCGATGTCCAATTCCCTCTGAGCGAGCCGTTACCTGATATCAACAACGCTTTGAGAGTCAAACTCGAAGATGGCAAGGAACTGGTCATCGAAGTCACACTTGAACTTGGTGACGGAATCATGCGCACAATTGCCATGGATTCCACAGACGGTCTTAAGCGTGGCGCAGAAGTTGTTGATACGGGACGCTCTATCAGCGTACCTGTTGGTACGGACACTTTGGGACGTGTCTTCAACGTCCTCGGGGAACCAATCGACAATGGTCCGGAATTTGATGAAAGTCATCGCCGCGATCCGATTCACCGCGATGCACCTTCATACGAGGAATTGAGTACAGGTACGGAAATCCTTGAAACGGGCATCAAGGTCATTGACCTTCTTGCTCCATACATCAAGGGTGGTAAGATTGGTCTGTTCGGTGGTGCCGGTGTCGGCAAGACGGTTCTCATTCAGGAACTCATTCACAACATCGCCCAGGAACACAACGGCATCTCCGTCTTCACAGGTGTCGGCGAACGTACTCGTGAAGGGAATGACCTGTATTATGAAATGAAGGAATCCGGAGTTCTGGAGAAGACGGCCATGGTCTTCGGTCAGATGAACGAGCCGCCTGGAGCACGTATGCGTGTTGCCCTGACTGGTCTTACAATCGCCGAATACTTCCGTGACGTTGAAGGCCAGGATGTGCTGTTGTTCATCGACAACATCTTCCGCTTCACGCAAGCCGGTTCAGAAGTTTCCGCCCTGCTCGGCCGCATCCCGTCAGCCGTTGGCTATCAGCCGACGCTGGCTACTGAAATGGGTCAGTTGCAGGAACGAATCACTTCAACGAAGAAGGGTTCAGTCACATCCATCCAGGCTGTCTATGTTCCAGCCGATGACTACACTGACCCTGCTCCTGCAACGACATTCGCCCACCTGGATGCCACGACCAACCTGGAACGTTACCTGACACAGCAGGGTATCTATCCGGCCGTTGACCCGCTGGCATCGACATCCAGCGCTCTTTCGCCTGAAATCGTCGGCGAGGAGCACTATCAGGTTGCCACGGAAGTTCAGCATGTGCTTCAGCGTTACCGTGAACTTCAGGACATTATCTCCATCCTTGGTATGGATGAACTGTCCGATGAGGAAAAGGTCATCGTTGCCCGCGCACGCCGCATTCAGTTCTTCCTGTCACAGAACTTCCACGTTGCCGAACGCTTCACGGGCGTTCCGGGTTCATATGTTCCAGTCAAGGAAACCGTAAGGGGCTTCAAGGAAATTCTCGATGGCAAGTATGATGATCTTCCGGAAGACGCATTCCGTCAGTGCGGTCCTATCGAAGACGTTGTGGAAAAAGCAAAGAAAATGACAAGCAAGTAAGGAGGTAGCGTCCGATGGATGATAAGTCCTTATTAACTGTGAATGTCGTTACGCCGGATGGCATTGTGTATGACAACACGACGAATCTGGCGGTCTGCAAGACCACTCTCGGTGAGGTCGGCATCATGCCCAACCGTGTTCCGTTGCTTGCATCACTTGCAATCGACGAGGTTCGCGTCAAGACAGGCGAGAACAAGTTCGATGAAATTGCCGTCAGCGGCGGGTTCATTGAATTCTCGAACAACGTTCTGTCAGTAGTGGCATCTGCCGCCGAACGAAAGGAAAACATCGACGCTTCCCGTGCCGAAAGGGCTCGTGCCCGTGCTGAAAAGCGCATTGAAGCCGCAAGACAGACGCACAATACCGATGATCTGCGTCGTGCCGAAGTTTCCCTGCGCCGCGCGATGAACCGCTTGAATGTTTCAAAAAACTGAGAATTAAAGAGTCAGGCTTCGTGCCTGGCTTTTTTTCGTCAAATAATCAAATTGTTTAAATTTCCATTAGATACAGTGACTATCCGAAAAAACTATGCTATGATTAGTTCAAATTGATAAAATAGTGGATTCGATTCAGTCGGACCAGGTCCGCCGTCGAGGTTATTCCGGAGCTGAAGACGCCGGAAAAAAGAAGAATTCTATTTTGAACAGGCATATTTCATGCATTGCGTGAAATACGTGGCAGAGTTACGGGTTCCTGTGATTTCAGTCACGGTAATTCAAATGAAAGGTTTTAGTATATAATGCAGGATATAGGAATGATGTCACTTTTAACAATCGTCAGTCATTTTGTGTTCATTGCCCTGAGCTTCAATGCGTTCCAGTCCCTGAGACTTGACCGTTACCTTCCGCAGGAGCGACAGAACAAGTTCAAGGTGGCTCTGGTCCTTTTCTCGGCTGCTGTAGGCTATGGTGTCAGTTCGTTCTTCCTGAGCTTCATAAGCAGCCTTACGAATATGACCTATCTGATTAAATAATTGCGGGGAGGGCTTTCAAGTGGAAAAGATTATTGTGCACGGCGGTCACCGGCTTGAAGGAACCGTTGAGATTGAAGGAGCGAAGAATGCCGTACTGCCGATTCTTGCGGCGGGCATTCTTGCAGGCGAGGGGCGGACAGTTCTGACGAACGTTCCTATTCTCTCTGATGTCTATACGATGAACAACGTGATCAGGTTCCTGAACGTCAAGGTTGGCATGGACGAGGAAGCAAAGACCATTACGCTGGATGCCTCGGGCAGCCTTTCGTACGAGGCGCCGTTCAAGTATGTTTCGAAGATGAGGGCATCCATCGTGGTGCTCGGTCCGCTTCTGGCCCGTCTTGGTCATGCCAAGGTGGCAATGCCCGGCGGATGCGCAATCGGCTCGAGGCCGATTGACCTGCATCTCAAGGGTCTGGAGGCAATGGGCGCTGTAATCAGCCGTCATGACGGATACATTGAAGCTGAGACAACGGGACTCAAGGGCGCCAGCATCTATCTTGACTTTCCGAGTGTCGGCGCGACGCAGAACATCATGATGGCCGCAACGCTTGCCGAAGGGACGACGGTCATTGAAAACGTGGCCCGCGAACCGGAAATAGTCGACCTGGCCAACGTCCTGAACAAGATGGGTGCCAGAGTCTACGGCGCCGGCACGGAGACAATCAAGGTCATCGGCGTCGACCATCTGCACGGCACCGAGCATGCAATCATCCAGGACCGCATTGAGGCGGGGACATTCATGGTCGCCGCTGCCTTGACCAAGGGCAACGTACTCGTCAAGGGAGCGATTGCGGAACATAACAAGCCGCTTATTTCCAAGATGGAGGAAATGGGTGTCAAGGTCATCGAGGAAGACGAGGGAATCAGGGTCATCGGACCGGAAGTACTGAAGCCGACGGCCGTCAAGACACTGCCTCATCCGGGTTTTCCGACGGACATGCAGCCGCAGATGTCCGTACTGCAGCTTGCTGCAGACGGCACGAGCATTCTGACGGAAACGGTCTTCGAGAACCGTTTCATGCATCTCGAGGAACTGCGGCGAATGAATGCCGATTTCAAGATTGAGGGCAATTCCGTCATCATGTACGGACCGACCGACTTCTGCGGCGCCGAAGTGGCTGCAACTGACCTCAGGGCGGCTGCGGCACTTGTGCTGGCAGGACTTGTCGCAAGGGGAATAACGCAGGTGACGCATCTGCAGTATCTTGACCGCGGCTATTACATGTTCCATGAGAAGCTTGCTGCACTCGGAGCCCGGATCAAGAGGGCAAACGATGTTACAAGCGGAAGGTTCGTTCTGGCCGAAAAGGAAGAAGTCTGAGCTGGAAGCGGGTCCTGCGACCCGCTTTTTTAGTCTCCATTTATAACGCATGGTCTGGATACCCGTCACTACTTGTACGTGTGCAGTCGTTGTGGCTGTCAATCCAATGATGATTGAATCGGCGCCATGAACATTCAGATTCTGGGCACTCAGTATATCAGCGGTAATGAACGCCCATCCTTTAGTAAATTAACAACTAATGAGTAAACCTCGTTAGCTAAACGGGTGTCGTCAACCGCCCGATGATGCAGCCACACTGTGAAGAAGCACGTTTGTGCGTTACTACTTCTAAGCTGTCAGGCTCAGTTGACTATGGTGCGCATCTCTGCATTTTCCAGGAGAAGCGGCAAATGGACATAAAGTTATGGAATTGCGGTTCTTTATTCTCCTGATTGTGATATAATAGCACTGTATATTGACTTTCAGAAAATAAAAGGAGAACTAATATGGCTAAAGATATCGGTATCGATTTGGGTACTGCAAACGTCCTGATTAATGTGAAAGGGAAGGGGATCGTTCTTAATGAGCCTTCCGTAGTTGCGGTTGACACGCAGACCGGTAGAGTTTTGGCCGTTGGTTCTGAAGCTTACAAGATGGTCGGCCGTACGCCGAGCAACATCCGCGCAATCAGGCCGATGAAGGACGGCGTCATCGCTGACTTCGACATGACGGAGCAGATGCTTTCCTACTTCATCAAGAAGCTTAACGTGAAGGGTTTCATGTCAAAACCGAACATTCTCATCTGCGCTCCGACGAACACGACCGACATCGAGCGTAAGGCAATCCGTCAGGCGGCTGAGAAGTCGGGCGGCGGAAACGTCTACCTGGAAGAAGAGCCTAAGGTTGCTGCAATCGGTGCCGGCCTTGACATCTTTGAACCGCGCGGCAGCATGGTCATTGACATCGGCGGCGGCACAAGCGACATTGCCGTGCTCTCGCTCGGTGACATCGTCGTTTCGAGTTCGCTTCGAAGTGCCGGCGACAGGCTCAACCAGGACATCGTGAACTATGTCAAGAAGAAGTACAACCTGCTGATTGGCGAGCACACTGCCGAGACGATCAAGATTGAAATCGGCAGCAGCGTGGTCGGAAGCCGCAGCAAGGAAATGGACGTCCGCGGCCGTGACGTGGTTTCAGGGCTGCCCAAGACCATTACCCTGACGTCCGATGAAACGGCAGAGGCGATGAAGGACACGATTGATTCCATGATTACATCGGCGCATGACGTCCTGAGCCAGACGCCACCCGAACTTGCCTCGGACATCATTGACCGCGGCATCGTCATGACCGGCGGCGGCTCCCTTCTTGACGGCATCAGCAGCCGTTTTGCGGAAGCACTGACCGTTCCGGTGATGGTTGCCGAAACGCCGCTTGATGACGTTGCCGTCGGATCCGGCAGGCTGCTCGAACATATCGAGGAACTTTCAAGGGAAAAGTAATGTTCAGAAGGATTCTGACTGCGCCGGTGATTTTCTACAAGAAGTTCATTTCACCGCTGCTTCCGCCGAGCTGCCGCTATTACCCGACATGCTCGACGTACATGATAGACGCCATCAACAGGCATGGAGTATTTTTAGGGCTCATCATGGGCTGCGCGCGCATTCTGCGGTGCAATCCCTTTGTTCGCGGCGGATACGATCCGGTGCCGGATTACTTCACGCTCAGGCGGAACAGGCATCCCGAGAACGAGAGCCCAGACAGAAAGCAGGAGTTGAAAAAGTAATGTCAAGGAAAGATAAGAATATTCAGATTACCGAACGTGAAAGGAAAGTTGACGGAAAGCTTGTTTCAGAGCTTGTCACCGAACGCGGCGACGTCATAGGGACTGTCTTTGAGGAAGGCGACCGCTTCAAGGCGGAGGTTTCCGGAGGAGGAAGCCTGGTGCTTTCGTCCAGGGAAGAGGCCTATGGCTGGATTCTGCGCGAATACCATCTGCATCACGGATAGGGCGGACGATTATCAGCTGACACTATAATGACAAGGGAGTGGAATCGGGTGTTCCACTCCCGTTGTTTTAGAATTGATTGGAAGGAAGGTTTTCCGTTATGGAGAGTAAAGAGTATTTGAAGAGATCCGACACGGATGATGATGCAAGAATTGACTGGGGGATAATATTCTGCGTGCTGGTGCTGGCGGTTATCGGGATGATTGCGCTCTACGTGGCGCTCAGTCATGACAACATCGTCAACCCGACGAAGGTTCTTTTGAACCAGGCCGTCTGGTACTTCATCGGCATTGCCGCCGTCTGGTTCATCATGCAGTTTGATGCGGAACAGCTCTGGAAGATTGCGCCGATTGCCTACGGCGTGGGCATAGTGCTGCTGATCCTGGTTCTGTTCATGTACAGCCGGACCTATTTTGCGCACAGCGGCGCCAAGAGCTGGTTTGCTTTGGGACCATTGACATTCCAGCCTTCGGAAGTCATGAAGCCCGCGTATATCCTGATGCTCGGACGCATCGTGTCAATGCACAATGATGAGTATTCTGCGCACACCGTTCAAAGCGACCTGCTCCTGATCGGCAAGATGTTTGCATGGACGATTCCCGTCGCCGTTCTGCTGAAACTGCAGAACGACTTCGGCACCATGCTGGTGTTCTTCGCCATCCTCGCCGGTGTCATCCTGGTTTCCGGCATTCTGTGGCGGATAATCGTGCCGCTGGCCGTTGCTGCAACTGCCCTTGGCGGGACGGCAATCTTTCTTGTCATCTATGACAGGCAGGTTCTGACGAAGCTCGGATTCAAGGCCTATCAGTTCAGCCGTATCGACTCATGGCTCAATCCGGCGTCCGCTTCCGGGTCTGACAGCTACCAGTTGTGGCAGAGCATGAAGGCCATCGGTTCGGGCCAGCTGCTCGGCAAGGGCTTCAACGTGTCTCATGTCTACGTTCCGGTTCGCGAATCCGACATGATCTTCTCGGTGATTGGCGAGAACTTCGGCTTCATCGGCTGCTGTCTGCTGATCTTTGTCTACATGCTTCTGATCTTTCAGATGATTCAGATCACGTTTGACACGAAGAATGAGTTCTATGCCTACATTTCAACGGGTGTCATCATGATGATCCTGTTCCATGTCTTCGAGAACATCGGCATGAACATCGGTCTGCTCCCGTTGACAGGTATTCCGCTGCCGTTTGTCAGCCAGGGCGGTTCGGCGCTTGTCGGAAACATGATCGGAATCGGAATGATCATGTCAATGCGCTATCACAACAAGAGCTATATGTTTGCCGACGAAAAGGACTTCAAGAACGTGGGCTGACATTTTCACAGGGGACTGAAATGGTTTCAGTCCCTTTTGTGTTATAATCAAGACAGTTCTCATGATTCTTATGAAAATGCAGTTAATTTGCGTTTTCGGTTCATTATAATTGAAAATGATTCTCAATTAGCTTAGAATAGATTTAACTGATTGATTAATGGAGGTATTGAAAGGATGTCAACACTTGAAATTAAGGACCTGCATGTAACTGTTGAGGGAAAGGAAATCCTGAAGGGCGTGAATCTCAAGATGAACACGGGCGAGATTCATGCCATCATGGGACCGAACGGAACAGGCAAGTCGACTCTGTCCGAGGCCGTCATGGGCAATCCGGCCTATACCGTCACACAGGGTGACGTACTGCTTGACGGCGAGAGCTTGCTTGACAAGCCGGTTGACGAAAGGGCGCGAAGGGGTCTCTTCCTCGCGATGCAGTACCCGTCCGAAATTCCCGGCGTGACGAACGCCGAATTCATCCGCGGTGCCATCAATGCGCGCCGTCCGGAAGACGATCCGATTTCAATCCGCAAGTTTCTGAAGGAACTTTCAAAGACCATGAACTTCCTTGACATGACTGACGAAATGGCCGAACGTTATCTGAACGAGGGCTTTTCCGGCGGCGAGAAGAAGCGCAATGAAATTCTTCAGATGATGATGATCAGGCCGAAGTTCGCCATTCTCGACGAAATCGATTCCGGTCTTGACATCGATGCCCTGAAGGTTGTCTCGAAGGGCGTCAACGAAATGCGCAGCCCTGAATTTTCAGCGCTGATCATCACGCACTACCAGCGTCTGCTCAACTACATCGTTCCGGATGTCGTGCATGTGATGATGGGCGGCAGAATCGTCAAGACGGGCGGACCCGAACTGGCCAGGAAGCTGGAAGAGGAAGGGTATGCCGGTCTTCGCGATGAACTCGGGCTTGACATCAGGCTCACTGACGAGAACGCATAGGAGGTCGGCCGGATGACAGCAGAAATGTTTGAAACATATGCGAAGAGCACGGGCGAACCGGGCTGGTTCACCGAAATGCGCAGGGAGGCCTGGAAGACGGCTGGAACACTTCCGATGCCTTCGTTTCAGAAGATCAGGTACGGAAGGTGGCCGATTGAACTGAAGGGCGAACTGACTTCAATTGAGAGCGGACTGGCTGAAGAGGACAGGCCGCAGGCGGAAGACAGTGGAAACCTGATTGTCGAGTTCGGGCAGACGACACAGACTCTGAGAATCTCCGACGAACTGAAGGAAAAGGGTGTCGTCATCGCCGATCTTGAAACTGCGCTTGCCGATTACGGTGACATTATCAGAAAGTATTACATGACGAAGGCAGTCAAGGTTGACGAGAACAGGCTGACAGCACAGCATGCGGCCAAGGTCACGAGCGGGGCGCTGATTTACGTTCCGAAAAATGCAGTGCTGGAAACGCCGCTTGAGTCCTGGTTCATTCAGGATGCGACGACAGGTGCCGACTATGTCCACCATGTTCTGCTGATTGCCGACGAGGGCAGTGAGGTCTCCTATCTTGAAAACCTTCTGACGGTGGGCAGCAAGGAAACGACGGCGAACGTCATCGTCGAGGTCATTGCCTGTGCGGGTTCCCATGTCAGGTTTGCAAGCTTCGACCGGCTCGGTGCCGGCACGACGACTTACCTCAACCGGCGCGGCTATCTTGAGGCTGATGCGAAGATTGACTGGTCAATGGGGATGATGAACGACGGCAACATCGTCGGCGACTTTGACTCCGACCTGATTGGTGACGGATCGCACGCAGAAGTCAAGGTCGTTGCCATAACAACAGGCAGGCAGGTTCAGGGCATTGACACGCGCGTCACGAACTACGGCCGGCATTCCGTCGGCCACATCCTGCAGCATGGTGTCATTTTGTCAAGGTCCTCGCTGATCTTCAACGGAATCGGCCACATCATTCACGGGGCCAAGGGCGCCGATGCGCAGCAGGAGAGCCGCGTGCTGATGCTTTCGACCAAGGCACGCGGGGATGCCAATCCGATTCTTCTGATTGACGACAATGACGTTTCCGCGGGACATGCGGCAAGTGTCGGCCGTGTCAACGAAGAGCAGCTTTACTATCTGATGAGCCGAGGACTTCCGAAGAAGCTGGCCGAACGGCTGGTGATCAGAGGCTTCCTCGGCCCTGTTCTGACCGCCGTGCCTAGCGCATCAGTCAGAAGGCAGCTTTCGGACATGATAGAGGAGAAATTGATTGATGGACAAGAAGATGAATGAAATCATCGGGGACTTCCCGATTCTGAACCAGACCGTCAATGACGAACGGCTGGCATATCTTGACAATGCGGCAACGTCACAGAAGCCGAAGGCGGTCATCGATGCCGTCAGCAGCTATTTTCTCAACGACAACGCCAACGTTCACCGCGGCGTCCACACGCTGGCCGAGCGGGCGACGGAGCAGTTCGAGGCAGTCAGGACGAAGGTCAGAGACCTGATCAATGCGCCGAGCGAGCGGGAAATCGTCTACACGAAGGGCACGACGGAGGGACTGAACTGGATAGCCTCGTCGTTTGCGCCGAAGGTGGTCGAAGCAGGTGACGAGATTGTCATTTCGCGCATGGAACATCATTCGAACATCGTTCCGTGGCAGATTCTTTGTGAGAAAACCGGCGCAAGGCTCAGGTACATTGACCTGACTGACGACGGCGAGCTCGACATGGAGGATGCCGCAGGGAAAATCACGAAGAAGACGAAGATCGTCTCAGTTGCCCAGGCCTCAAACGTGATGGGCGTCGTCAATCCCATCAGGGAGCTGGCCGGGCTGGCTCACGAAAACGGGGCGTACATGGTCGTCGACGGAGCGCAGTCGCTTCCGCACATGAAAGTTGACGTCCAGGAACTCGGCATCGACTTCCTGGCCTTTTCCGGTCACAAGATGCTGGCTCCGACGGGAACCGGGATTCTCTGGGGCAGGATGGAGCTTCTTGAACGGATGGATCCGCTTGAATATGGCGGCGAGATGATTGACTTCGTCGAGGACTACCACTCGACGTTCAAGGAAGTTCCGTGGAAGTTCGAGGGCGGAACGCAGAACATCGCGGGCGTAGTCGGACTCGGCGCCGCCGTTGACTATCTGCAGGACGTCGGCTATGACGAAATCGGGAAGACCGAGGGTGAACTGGTCAGCTACGTTCTGCCGAAGCTTCTTGAAATCGACGGCGTGACCGTCTACGGACCGTATGACCCGGAACGCCATACGGGGGTGATTTCGTTCAATCTTGACGGCATCCATCCTCATGACGTTGCCACGGCGCTTGACATGGAGGGCGTTGCAGTCAGGGCCGGCCATCACTGCGCCCAGCCGCTGATGAAGTATCTGGACATTCCGGCGGCGGTCAGGGCAAGCTTTTATCTCTACAATACGAAGGCTGACGCCGATCAGCTTTTGAATGCAATCAAGGCAACGAAGGAGTTCTTCAGACATGGCACTATCTAGACTGGACAATCTGTACCGTCAGATGATCCTCGAACACGCGGACCATCCGCATCACCACGGAACGCTTGAAGGTTCCGACAGACAGCTTGAGCTGCGCAACCCCACCTGCGGGGACGTGCTGATTCTGCAGCTGCGGATGAAGGACGGCAGGATTTCAGACATTGCATTTTCCGGTGAGGGCTGCACGATTTCGCAGGCGTCCGCGTCGATGATGACGGACGAGGTGATCGGCAGAACACCGGAGGAAGTGGAGAAGATGGTCATGGCCTTTTCCGACATGGTGACGGGAAAGGAAGAGCCGGAAGAAGACTACTATGACGACGTTTTAGGCGATGCCTCCGTTCTTGAGGGCGTCGCACAGTTCCCTGCGCGCATCAAGTGCGCGACGCTGGCCTGGAAGGCGGTTTACCAGGCTCTGCATGAAGAAGACGAGGAGGAGAGCAATGACAGAGGAAATGCCTGAACTTGGCGGTGAATACAAATACGGGTTCAAGGATGACATTGAACCGATCTATACAACCGGCGAAGGCCTGACTGAAGACATCGTCAGGGAGATTTCGCAGGCAAAGAACGAGCCTGAATGGATGCTTGAATTCAGGCTGAAGGCATATGAAACGTACAAGAAGCTTGCGATGCCGGACTTCGGACCTGACCTGAGTCCGCTTGACTTCGAGCACATCAACTACTTCCGCCGTGATTCCCGGGAAGTTGCCAGGGCCTGGGAGGATGTTCCGGAGGAAATCAAGAAGACATTTGACCGTCTGGGTGTTCCCCAGGCTGAAAGAAAGTACCTGGCCGGGTCTTCCGCGCAGTACGAATCGGAAGTCGTCTATCACAACATGAGGGAGGACTTCGAGAAGCTCGGCATCGTCTTCATGGACACGGACTCTGCAGTCAGGGAGTATCCTGACCTTGTCAGAAAGTACTTCGGCAAGCTCGTTCCTCCGTCCGACAACAAGATGGCGGCTCTGAACTCGGCGGTCTGGTCAGGCGGTTCGTTCATCTACGTTCCGAAGGGAGTGAGGGTCAGCGTTCCCATTCAGAGCTACTTTCGGATCAACGCCGGCAATTCCGGCCAGTTCGAGCGCACGCTGATCATCGTCGACGAGGGCGCAAGCATCAATTACGTCGAGGGCTGCACGGCGCCGAACTACTCGAAGGACAGTCTGCATGCAGCCGTCGTTGAGGTGTACTGCCTGAAGGACTCATACTGCCGCTACACGACGATTCAGAACTGGTCGGACAATGTCTACAGTCTGGAGACAAAACGCGCCAGAGCGCTTGATAATGCGACGATGGAGTGGGTTGACGGAAACCTCGGCTCAAAGGTGACGATGAAGTATCCGAGCGTCTATCTTGACGGCAGGGGAGCGCGCGGGACGATGCTTTCCATTGCATTTGCCGGCAAGGGCATTGACTCGGACACCGGAGCGCGCATGATTCACAATGCGCCGGACACGACGAGCTCAATCGTCTCGAAGTCGCTCTGCAAGGACGGCGGCCGCGTCGACTACCGCGGTCATGTCCGCTTCGGCCGCAAGTCCGACGGTTCGTTTGCGCATGTCGAGTGCGACACGATCATCATGGACGACAAGTCGGCCAGTGACACGATTCCGTATAATGAGATACTGAACGGCAACGTCTCGATGGAACATGAGGCCAAGGTCTCGAAGATTTCGGAAGAGCAGCTCTATTATCTGATGAGCCGCGGCATTCCGGAGGACAAGGCCACGGAAATGATCGTCATGGGCTTTGTCGAGCCGTTCACGAAGGAGCTGCCGATGGAATATGCGGTGGAACTGAACCGTCTGATCAACTATCAGATGGAAGGTTCTGTCGGCTGATTTCCGGTTGAATGCAGTGCCTTGAAGGACAGGCACCGGTTACGATGCCTGTCCTTTGCTGTGGAAATGTGTTAGAATAGCATGTAAAAAAATTTTGAGGTAAGAGAAATGACTAAGAGAAATCAGGGAATAATGCTGGCAATCACCGGGACGATGTTCTGGGGCATATCCGGACCGTTTGCCCAGGCGCTGTTCAGCCATGGCGTCAGGCCGCTGTGGCTGGTAGGGGCCCGGTTGCTGCTTGCCGGTACGTTCCTGTCTGCCTGGGGACTGGCCTCTACTGACAGGAGGAAATGCAGGGAGCTCCTCAAGGGCAGAAATCTCCTCCTGCTGGTTCTGTTTGCCGTCTTCGGAATGGTTCCGTCGCAGCTGACGTTCTTTCTGGCAATCAGTTACGGGAACGCATCAACCGCGACGATTCTGCAGTTCCTGGGACCTGTGTTCATCATCATCTGCCTGGCCGTTCAGTACCGCCGGCTGCCGCCGCGGATCGACGTCATCTCGCTTGGGATTGCGGTCGTCGGCACCGTGCTCGTTGTTACAAACGGCAGGCTGGGCACTTTGGCCCTGTCGGTTCCCGGTGTCTTCTGGGGCATCATGGCCGGCGTCAGCCAGGCTTCTTACACGCTGCTTCCGCGCCGGCTGCTCGGGCAGTTTGACGCCCGTCTTGTGACGGGACTGGGAATGTTCATTGGAAGCATCCTGTTCTGGCCGCTTCTGGCCACGACGCCGCTTCCTTCCGTTACGCCGTTCACGGCCGCTTCATTTGCGTACATCATCATCTTCGGCACGATGGCGTCATATCTGTGCTATCTGCAAAGCGTCAAGTACATTCCGGCCTCGACGACGGGGATGCTGAGCGCCTTTGAGCCGCTGACGGCCAATGTCCTGTCCGTGCTCTGGTTCCACGAAGTGCTCGGAGGATTTCAGACTGTCGGTGCGCTGCTGATTCTTTCGACGGCATTTCTTCAGGCAATGGCCCTGAAGGGGAAATAGCGTCTTGCATATTGTGCGATGTTTACTTAAAATTGTATTTAGAAACTAACTAAGGGGCGGATGACATGCTGACTGAATTTTTAAACGACTATTACTCAGCTGACTTCAGGAAGATACACGACGTTGCCGGTAACCAGCATCTTGTCGGACACAGCACGCGCTTTGACAAGAACCTCTTCGTCAAGATCTTCACTGAAAGCGAGATGTTCTATGCGGAACAGAACGTGAACCAGGTCTATTGTCCTGACATCTATCTTGACAGCGTCATTTTCGGGGACAGGTACATTGTTGTCCTGGTCGACCGTGAACTTCACGACATGGATGACGAGGCGGTCGACGAGGAGCGCGCCGCGCACTACGGCAGGATGCTCGCGGAATTTCACCAGAAGGTCACGGGCAAGGTGCTTGTTCCGGACTATACTAAGACCAGGCTTTCCGACAGGCTCCTTAATGCCGTCGAGGGTCTGAAGGGCACGAAGTACGAAGAAGACGCCGGCAAGGTCATGGCTCTTCTGAAGGATGACTTCGAAAAGGCTGACGAGGAGTACCGTCAGCTTCCACATGTTGTTCTTCACGGCGATTTCAGCCTGCGCAACATCAAGCGCTACAAGGGTTCCGAAGTCCTGATCGACTTCGAATGGGCCCGCACCGGCGTTGCCTACGAGGACTTCGTCAAGGTCTTCTACAATGAGCTCAAGGACCCGAAGCTGCGCAAGAGCTTCATTGAAGGCTACAAGAGCGTCTGTGACTTCGAGATTCCCGGCTACGGCCTGCAGCGCTGCCTGCTGTTCCTGTGCGCCCTTGACATCTGCCGCTTTCACGTCACGCATGAACGTGAGAAGTTCGGCGACATGCCGGACAGGATGCTCAGGACAATCGAAGACGGCGATGCCGTCGTCAATCTGGACTAGACAATCATGATTGAATGCCCCGCGCATCAGGGATGAGCGAGGCGTTTTTTCGGGTCTATACTGAATGGTGTTGATGATGATTCTTCAACACCGTTTTTTGTATTCGCAAAAAAAACCCACTCCATTTCTGAAGTGAAGTTTTCGAGGCCATTAACACCATTTGACAAAGGCCCAAGTTTTCGAGGTCGTCAACATCATTTGACGAAGCCCCGGATTTCCTGTTTTTTTGTTTATTCCTGACTGTTTCCGTTGTCAAGATACTCGAACAGGCTGCCTTCACGCAGACCGTGGTTCGAGAAGAGAATCTCGTCGATGTGGCAGGTTCTGAGGATCAAAATGAGCGGCGTCAGGCCACCGACGACGACGTCAGCCCTGGATTTGGAAAGGCCCGGAACGTTTTCGCGCTGTTTTCTGTTCATTTCAATCAGGTCGCCGACGATTTCGAAGGCATTGTCGGAGGAGAGCCTGTAGCCGTGAAGGTCGGGCATGTCCTCTTCGGAGAACTCGCGGCGGCGGGCAATCTTGGCCAGGGTCCGGTTGCTTCCGCCAAGGCAGACCAGCGGAATCTTGTGGGCCTGTGTCAGCCAGTCAACGTTTGTCAGATTCTTTTCAACGCCGGTCATTGCCTCGAAGAGACGACGGGCGGTGATTTCATCGCCGAGCTTGTGGTCGGCGGAGATGGTGACGGAACCGAACGGCAGGCTGATCAGGTTCTGAACCTGACCGTCCCTTGCCAGAATCAGCTCGGTGCTTGCACCGCCCGTATCCATGATCAGGCAGTCCCTGACGGGCAGGGTTCTCGTGACGCCGAGAAAGTCAAGGTAGGCCTCGCGTTCACCGGTGATGACCTGGAAGCTGATGCCGAGTTTTCCTTCGACCAGTTCGAGGAACTCCTGCTGGTTTGCCGCCTGACGGACGGCAGCCGTTGCTATGGCGTTGATTCTCGTGTTCTCAAGCTTCGAATAGACGGCCTTGAAGCTCTTGAGAGCCTGGAGCGTGCGCTTGACCGGCTCGGGCTTGAGGGTCTTCTCCTCGCCCATGCCTTCCGACAGGCGGACGTACTCCTTGAGCTGATGCGTTACCGTAAGCGTGCCGTTATCGGCGATGTTCGTAATCCGGAGTCTGACCGAGTTCGAACCGAGATCGATGACAACGTAGTTTTCCATTGGCTACTCCTCCTCGTCTTCTTCGTCCTCAAGGGCAATTCCGGCTTCATGTTTCGTCATCGGCTGGAAGACCTCGGGATTCTTCAGGGCTGCCTTGCGTTTCTTCTTCAGTTCGGCGTTTTTCCTTTCCGCTTCCACGATGAACGTTTCCTGCGAGTTGTTCAGAACAAGTCCGCGACGGTCAATCCGCTCGAATTCATCCTTGTGGAGGACGCGTGTCTTGACATTATCATCCCACATTTCATTGTAGATGGCAATGGCGCGCTTCTTGGTGTCGCGCTGGATGATCGGGAAGAGCAGCTCGACGCGGCGGTTGAGGTTTCGCGTCATCATGTCGGCAGACGAGAGATAGATGTCCTCGTTGCCGTTGTTGTAGAAGTAGTAGATGCGGCTGTGTTCAAGGAAGCGACCGACAATCGAGTGCACCTCGATGTTTTCGGAAACGTCCGGAATGTCGGTCTTCAGGCAGCAGATGCCGCGGATGAGCAGCTGAATCCTGACGCCGGCGGCAGAGGCCTCGTAGAGCTTCTCGATGATCTTCGGGTCCGACAGTGAGTTCATCTTCATCTTGATGAAGGCCGGGCGTCCGTTCTGAGCGGCCTCGATTTCATCGTCAATCTTCTCGTTGATGAAGTTCCTGATGTTGTTCGGCGAGTTGCGCAGCAGGTGGAAGTATGGCGGCTTGGCGAAGCCTGACAGCATGTTGAAGAGGTTCGAGGCGTCGATGCCCATGTCCCTGTTGCATGTCAGAAGCCCCATGTCGGTGTAGAAGTTGGCGGTGACGTCGTTGTAGTTGCCGGTGCCGAGGTGGAGATAGCGCCTGATTCCGTCATCGTCTCTTCTGATGACAAGGGCAATCTTCGAGTGCGTCTTGAGACCGACCAGACCGTAGATGACATGGCAGCCCATTTCCTCGAGATGCTTTGCCCAGCGGACGTTGTTCTCCTCATCGAAGCGGGCCTTGACTTCGACCAGGACGGTGACCTGCTTGCCGGCTTCGGCGGCCATGCCGAGATACTTGATGATCGGCGAGTTGCCCGAGACGCGGTACAGCGTCATCTTGATGCCGAGAACGTCGGGGTCGGTTGCGGCCTGGTGGATGAAGTTCGTCACGGCATCGAACGAGTCGTACGGGTGCTGAAGGAGATAGTCACTATTCCTGATGGAGTCGAAGATGTTCTGCTTCATGGACAGGGCCGGGTCAAGATGCTTATTGAACGGGGCATAGCGCAGGTCGTCATGACCGGTGACGAAGCGCGGCAGCTTCTTGAGGAATGTCAGGTCGACGGGGCCGTTGATGAGATAGACGGCCTTCTTGTCCACCTTGAGCGTCTTGATGAGGCGCTTCTTCAGGACGTCACCGATGGAATCCTCGATTTCAAGCCGGACCACGCCGCCGTGCTCGCGCTCCTTGAGCTGGTTCTGAACGGCGCGCAGAAGGTCGGAGGAGTCCTTTTCGGCAACGTCAAGGTCCATGTCGCGGATGACTCTGAAGACGGCTGCTTCCTCGACCTTGTAGCCGGTGAAGAGCTGTTCCGTGTATTCCTTGACGATGTCCTCGAGGAGGATGAATTCATTGTCTCCGCCGGGAACCCTGACGATGCGCGGGAAGACGTCGGGAATGCGCAGGGTGGCGAAGAGATTGCCGTTGTCATCCTGCTTCTTCAGCATGATTGCCAGGTTGAGCGAGTTGTTGCTGATGAATGGGAAGGGGCGCGACGAGTCGTCGGCCATCGGCGTCAGGACCGGATAGAGTTCGTCCTCGAAGTAGTTTCTGATGAACTCCTGCTGGTCTTCCGTCAGGTCGGCCGGCTTGAGCAGGAAGATGTCCTCCTTTTCGAGCAGCGGCAGCAGCGAGCGGTTCAGGGTTGAATAGCGCCTGTCGACCATCTCGTGCTCGGCTTCGTTGATGGCGTCAATCTGTTCCTTCGGCGTCATGCCGGAAGGATCGGTGTCGGTGATGCCGACGGAAACGAGCTTGTTGAGCGAGGCGACGCGGACCATGAAGAACTCGTCGACGTTGCTTTGCGTGATGCCCAGGAAGTTGATGCGCTCAAGCAGGGGGTTGTCAGCGTCCCTGGCTTCTTCCAGCACGCGGCCGTTGAAGTCGATCCAGCTCAGTTCGCGGTTCCTGAAGTATGCGTTTTTAGAAAATTTCTTAGCCATTGTTGCTCCTCCGTTGTTTCAGAACAGGTTTGATGCCGAACACTTCCTCAAAGAGCTCGGACTTGTGCTTGAAGGCCCATTTCTCCAGGGCGATATTGTGCGGTGAGGAAGCCGTGATGACAAGCGTTTCCTTTTTCAGTGAAACTGATATTCTGCTTATCTTCTGCTTGCCCGAGTCGTCAAGGGCATCGGCCATTCTCAGGATGGCGGCCAGCTTGGCGACGATCATCTGCGAATCGCCTTCGATGTGACGGTAGTGGGCCTGTTCAAATGCAGGGGATTCAACGGAATGGTAGCGGGCGATGTCAGCGATGACCTTGTTTTCATCGTCGGAGAGTCCGATGAGCTTCGTGGCCTGCAGGATGTAGGCCGAGTGGCGGTAGTGTCCATGTGAGTTGATGAAGTTGCCGATGTCGTCGAGGTTTGCCGCAATCTGCAGCAGCAGGCGTTCACGGCTGCCCAGGCGGTGAAGCTTCTTCAGCTGGTCGAACAGGTGAAGGGCGAAGTTCACCGTGGCCTTGCGGTGGTGGTCATCCGTCAGGTAGCGCCTGGCCATGTTCTCGGCTGAAGTCAGGATGATTTCATTGAAGTCCTGTCTGATGCAGCCGTATTTCTGTCCGATCTGGACTGCGATGCCGTCCGCAACGGACACAGGCGTCAGGATGAGGTCGTTTGCGCCCGAGAACTTCAGAATCTTTCTGACAAGCATGATGTCCGGAACGATGCGGTTGACAAGTCTCTCGTCGATGCCAAGCCGCTGGCTGATGAACTGGTCCGGCGCTCCGACCGCCTCGTCGGCGAAGGTCTCGAAGTCCTTCAGTGAAATGCGCTGGAGCATGCTGGCGTCCTCTTCCGCATCCATCAACTTGTTCAGGACCATCGAGTCCTGGACGATCACGTGAACGTCATCTGCATCGGGTTCCTTGACCTTGCTGAATTCCGGTCGCAGGAACTCGAACTTGCTGTCGACGTAGTCCTTGATGACCTCGTTCGGATTGCCGGCCGTGTTGCGCAGCTCCTTTGTAATGTCGTCCAGCTCCTGGTAGCCGACGGCCAGGTTCCAGGCTGTCTGGAACTTTCCGTGTCTGAATTTTGAAATGGTAATGGTTGCGGAGCCGATGTTCATCATGTAGACCGTGTCCTTTATCAGCTTCCCGAAGCTGTTTGAGCCGGACATGGTTGCAATTGTCTTGTAGTATGTGATCTGGCTTGTATTGAGCCATTGAACCGAAAGCTTCGTCCTGACGTAGATCTGGTCACTCAGATAGCGTGCGGAGACGTCGTCGACGAGCTGCTGGTTTGCCCAGAAGCCGTAGTCGCTGACACCGTAGTCCTTCAGCAGCTGAAGGAAGCCTTCGAGCGTGGAGACGATGTTCTTGAGCTCGTGCCGGTAGATGGCGGATTTGTTCTTTTCCTGAACGAAGACCGCCGAACTCGCCGTCTCGACAATCTCCTGGTTTTTGAGATTGATGATGTTCAGCTTGAGCTTCAGCGGAGACATGTAGATAATGCCGTATAACTTGGATGCGGACACGAAATCACCCCTAATTCAATGGATATGTACAATTCAATCATAGCAGAATTTATTGATATGGAAAGTAACGATTTTGTAAAGATGTCGCGTGAAAATGCAGGGATGACGCGGTACACGGCATTTTTTCGTAAAGCGTTAACAAAAGAAGTGACAGCGGGCGGAAATTAATGTATCATCTAAATTGACGCTGAATGAAAAGTTTTTAGTGCTTTAATTAAAAACTTATTGTATAATAAAAGCAGCCGTATAAGAAAAATTTATCTACAGAGGATGATTTACAATTATGTCAGAAAAGAAATTACACATTGCCTTGCTCTTCGGCGGCAACTCATCAGAACACGATGTTTCCAAGCGTTCTGCACACACTGTCTTCGATGCATTGGACAAGGATAAGTATGAAGTTTCAGTATTCATGTTCACAAAACAGGGCTTCCTGCTTGGCAACAGGGCTTCCATGCGGATCTTTGACGGCGAGCCTGAGGACGCCGTAGTGGCTGAAGCAGTCAAGAATGTTGATTTCTCAAACCCTCTGGCCAACATCCAGAGCCTTTCAGAAGTTAAGGACATTGACCTGTTCATTCCGGTCATTCATGGCAACATGGGCGAGGACGGCACGGTTCAGAGTCTGTTCCGCCTGCTCAACAAGCCTTACATCGGCAGCGGCATCGCCTCATCGGCCGTTTCGTTCGACAAGGACCTCACGAAGCAGCTCCTGACATACCATGGCATCCGCAACACGAAGTACGTCGTGGTCACACCTGAGAACCAGGCGGAATACACATACGAGAAGTGTGCGGCTGAGCTCGGCGAGACGCTCTTCGTCAAGCCTGCACGCCAGGGTTCCTCCGTCGGCATCTACAAGGTGTCCAATAAGGAGGAATTCGACAAGGCCGTTCAGGACGGCTTCCATTACGACTTCAAGGTGCTTGTCGAAGAGACGATTGCCAATCCGCGCGAAGTCGAATGCTCGGTTCTCGGCAACCGCGACATCAAGGCTTCCAAGCTCGGCGCCATCCGCGTTCCGGCAGAGGATGCATTCTACGACTACAACAACAAGTTCGTTGACGCTTCCGGCGTTGTCTTTGAGATTCCGGTCGAGCTTCCGGAAAAGCTCACGAAGGAGATTCAGCAGATGTCGCTTGACGCATTCCGCGTTCTCGGCAACCGCGGCCTTGCGCGCATGGACTTCCTCGTTGACGAAAACGACGTTCCTTACTTCGGCGAAGTCAACACGCTTCCGGGCTTCACGAACATCTCCCTTTATCCGCAGCTCTGGGCAGTTTCCGGCATCAACTACAAGGACCTGCTTGACCGCCTGATTCAGCTCGCCTTCGAGGAATTCGAGGACAACGCAAAGCTTCACTATGACTTCGTTGAACTCGGTTCGGAAAAGCTCGGCAAGGGTCTGCTTACGGCAGAAGACAAGAAATAGGACATTCAGAATGTAAAATTCGTCCCGCAACCTGATGGCTGCGGGATTTTTTGCGTCTTGATTTTCCCGTCATGTAATTATACGATTGTAGTAACTTGTCCCCGGAGGTGATTGATGTGTCGGATGGCGCTAAGTTCTTGAGAAGACTGAACATGGAGGCTGGGCGCAGACCCGTGGCTGCTGCTGCGGTGGCGCTGACGTGGCTCGGGATGATGCTGTCTCTGCTTTTTGACGGACTGTTCTTCTGCATTCTGTATGTGCTGCTGTACGTGATTCTTGACATTGCGGCGGTCAGCCTCTTCGGTGACAGGAAACCGGCATTGCCGGACGTCGGCAGGTTTGCGGCGGTCAGTCTGCTCGGGTTGCCGTGGCGGACGCTTCCGGTAATGCTGCATCTGCTGGGGCAGGTGCCGGTTCCGGTCATGGTTCAGAACACCATCTTCATGTACCGCCGGCCGGTTGTCTTCGCCGCTGTCTGCTGCTTCCTGCTTTCAGTCTGGCTCTTCAGCCGTCTGTGCACGGATGCCGCCGGAGCATTCTTCTCGAAGAAGATAAAAGAAAAACACGTGTTTTTGCGTATATTATTGTTAGAAGGGGAATTCATCCTCCTGTTTGTCCTGCTCATCGCCGCTGCATACGTTCTTCTTAGTCATCTGCACGGTGGCGTTCTGAAAATTGCCGAAGCGGCCGTTCTTCTGCTGGAGTGGCTTCTGTTTGTCCTGTTCCAGCTGTCCGGACTTCAGCTATACTGCGGCGGCGAAGCTGAACGTGATGCTCCTGCCAAATGCAGTGCGCTGGTTGCCGCCGTCTTCCTTGTTGCCGCGCTGGCGCAGTGCCTGTTCATCAGCAGGGAGCTTGTTTCAAATGTCAGAAGCAGCTTCAGCGTCATTTCACATCGCGGGTCGGACGGGAACAATGGCGTGCCGAATACGGTGCCGACGCTCAAGGCCACGAAGAAGTCGCTTGCCCCGGACTATTCCGAGCTTGACGTAAGGCAGACTGCGGACGGCCGCTTCCTGGTGACGCATGACGAAAGGGTCGGCGCACGGGGCAGGGAAGTAAGCAGTCTGAGCCTGGGCGATCTGATTGAGTTCAGGATAAGGGATTACGGACATTCCGCCTACCTTTCCGGCTACAGTCAGTATCTTGACGAGGCGCACCGGCTCGGGCAGCCGCTGCTTACCGAAATCAAGACGGGTTCTGACGACAGCTATGACCTGCCGCAGGAATTCTGTCATCTCTATGCTGATTCGATGGTCAGTCACGGTGACATGATTCACTCGATGGACTGCCGGGTCCTCTACGGAATCAGGAAGGCCGACAGCAGGATCAAGCTTGGCTATGTCATGCCGTTTGAGCTCTTTTCCCTGCCTTCCGGGCCGATGGACTTTATTTCCGCTGAGCTGCTGACGCTGAACAGGACGTTCATCGGAGATGCCCACGCAGAAGGAAGGAAAGTCTATGTCTGGACAGTCAATGACAGGCTGTCCTGCATCTGCGCCAGGGCGATGGGGGCGGACGGCATCATTACCGACAACGGCAGCAGGCTTGGCAGTGTTCTGCGGAACATGACGGAGGATGAACTTTCCCTTGGATGCTTCATTAACGGTTATTTCAATTTAAGATAGGATGTGTTGATATGGGAGTTTGTCCATGGGGATTTAAAAAGCCCTGCCTGGCCAGGTTTCACGACGAGGAGTGGGGGCGTCCCGTGCATGGGGACGATGAACTGTTCGAGTTTCTGAGTCTTTCGGTGTTTGCCGCGGGTCTGTCGTACGAGACGGTTCTGAACCGGCGTGATGACCTGCGCTCTGCATTTCACGGCTTCAGAATCGACGATGTGGCGCAGATGACGGAAGAGGAAATTGCATCTGTTCTTTCCGATGCCGGGATCATCAGAAACGAGCGGAAGGTGCGGGCGGTCGTCAGCAATGCCGTGGTCTGCCGGAACATGCAGGAAGGCGGTCTGACGCTTGACGAGTTCTTCTGGAGCCATACCGGTTTCCGGACAATCGACAACAGGTGGAGTCATGCCGAGATGATTCCGGTCCAGACGCTTCTTTCAAGAAGGCTTTCGGACGAGATGCACCGGATGGGCTTTGTCATGACGGGGCCCGTGCTCGTCTACAGTTTCCTCGAGACCGTCGGCATCGTCAATGACCACCTGGTTGACTGCTGCGCCCGGATTTCATGAAAAAAAGACCGGGGCTGTTTCCAGTCCCGGTCTTGGTGTCAAATGCTATCTGGCATCCTTCTTGTTGAGAGCAGGCCTGTTGTCAAGGTCGGTTCTCACGACAAGTACGTCGCATGGCGCCGTGCGCGTCACGTATTCCGTGACGGAACCGATCAGCAGGCGCTCGACGGCATTGAGACCGGTTGCGCCGATGACAATGAGGTCAATCTTCTTGTCTTCCGGAATGTCCTTGGCGATGACTGCTTTCGGAGCTCCGTATTCGACTGTGAAGTCAATGTTCGTAACGCCTTCTGCCTTGGCGGTTTCGACGTATCCTTCCATTGTCTTCCGGGCGGTTTCGGTCACCTGATCGACCATTGCCGTGTCAAAGCTTGAAATGTTCTGGAAAGCGCGTGTGTCGACGACATGAACCAGATGAAGAGCTGTTTCGTCACCGTTGCGCTTGGCAACGGAAACGGCCTTCCTGAAGGCAAGTTCGGCTTCGCGGGAACCATCAACGGGAACAAGAATGTTTTTGTATCTTTGCAACATTTGACTCACCCTTTCTTTTCTTTCATATCCATTTTACTTTATTTATGCGAAAAAATAAAGTGAAAACGCTCACTTTTCTGTGAACAGGCCAAAATTTCCTAATTTCCCATGGAATAGGCAAGCATCAGGAAGGAGAGGCTTGAAACGAAGACCGCGTCACAGATCAGCATGACGATCTTGAAGACAAGAACCGGCGTGAAGACGGAAATGATGCTCAAAATCCCGCATGCAAGCAGGATGATGCCCAGAACCGTCATGATTCTTGAAAGCGACGGGTCGTCTTCCGGATGGAAGATGATGACCTGTCTGTTCCGGTGACTGAAGACGTACCAGCCCAGAAAGGTCACGATGATGCCGAGTCCTGCGAGCAGGACCGCTGCAATGTTCTGCACTGTAATCACCCTTTGATGGAGAAAATGAAAAACGGCCGGAGAGGAGTCTCCGGCCGTTGAAAATCCGATGGAGCCGTTAATCTGTCCCTGTAGTTGAACCCGCGTTTATGCAGGAGAGAGCAGCCATACCGGAGCTTATTGGACACCAGGTGAAATGGTCTGCCAGCCACTCCGAGATCCGGCCGCGAATATGTTAGTTGTTCGGTCAACCATACGATAGGACAACCCGAACTCCTCAGAATTCCATTCTTATCTTAGCATAGGTTGCCGATAATTACAAATCACCGGTGCCACCTGGCCTTCTGCAGTGCATCGTACTGCTGCTTCAGGGCCTGTTCGTAGCGGCCGTTCTCCTTCGGCACGTAATACGTCCTGTCCGTCAGCGTGTCCGGCAGGTACTGCTGGGAAACCCAGTCATGCGGATAGTCGTGCGGATACTTGTAGTCCGTTCCATGTCCGAGCTTCTCCGCTCCCTTGTAGTGGGCGTCCTTCAGGTGGTCCGGCACCTCGCCGACGTGCCCCTTCCTGATGTCGGCGAGTGCGGCGTCAATTGCGCAGATGCCGGAGTTTGACTTCGGCGAGATGCAGAGCTCTATGACGACGTCGGCCAGCGGAATGCGGGCTTCGGGGAGACCGAGGTGCTCTGCGGCCTGCACTGCCGAGACGGTTCTGGCACAGGCCGGCGGGTTGGCCAGTCCGATGTCCTCGTAGGCGATGGTCAGAAGCCTGCGCATCACGCTGACGAGGTCGCCGGCCTCAAGAAGCCTTGCCATGTAGTGCAGGGCGGCGTTGACGTCCGAGCCGCGGATTGACTTCTGAAACGCCGAGATGACGTCATAGTGGGCATCTCCGTTCTTGTCATGGGTCAGGGCCTTCCTCTGCACGCATTCCTCGATGATGTCGAGCGTGACGTGGACATGTCCGTTCTCGTCAGCAGGCGTCGACATCACGGCAAGCTCCAGTCCGTTCAGCGCGCTTCTCAGATCGCCGTTCGTCGCCCTCGTCAGATGGAGCATGGCGTCATCGTCAAGGATGACGTTCTTTTTGCCCAGTCCGCGTTCCTCGTCCGTGACCGCCCGGCTGACGGCTGTTCTGATGTCTTCTTCCGACAGCTTCTTCACTTCGAAGATCTGCGTCCGGCTTCTGATGGCTGGATTGATGGAGATGTAGGGATTTTCAGTCGTTGCGCCGATCAGAATGATCCTGCCGCTTTCAAGCAGAGGCAGCAGGAAGTCCTGTTTCGGCTTGGTCAGACGATGGATTTCATCGAGCATGAGGATGACGGTTCCGCTCATCTTCGCCTCAAGGGCGACCTGTTCGAGGTCCTTCTTCGAATCGGTTGCGGCGTTCAGTATGCGGAAGGCATACTTCGTCGAACCGGCAATGGCGCTGGCGATGCTGGTCTTGCCGGTGCCCGGCGGTCCGTAGAGAATCATCGACGACAGCAGCCTGGCTTCGACCATGCGGCGGATGATCCGTCCCGGTCCGACAAGGTGCTGCTGTCCGACCACTTCGTCAATGTCTCTCGGACGCATTCTGAATGCAAGTGGTTTCATGTGCTCAACGGCGGCAAGGCAGTGGTCCGTCCTCTGCCTTGCGCCACCTCCCTTCTTCGGTGTTCATGTCTATATTCTACCACAACTGTGCATTTCACCAGCATATGCTTTTTTGGTATAATGGACTTGATACTTCAAGCAAAGGATGAGGACCGTGAAATTTGATGAAATCGGAAATGTGATTGTAAGAGAGGAAATGACGGAGGCATTGTTCAATATTGCATGGAAGGTTTCGCGTCCGCGTCAGGTTGTAAGAGACGACCTGACACTGGTAAATGCAGAGCCTGTCCACAATGAGTATCTGCATGTCGCAAGGGGAGCCGTCACCCTGACGAGCCGTTCGTGGCTTCCGGCAGCCAGGCTGTTTTCTGACATGGAGATTCAGGAGCGGGCACTCAGGGGAAGTCTCGGTCAGGGGGAATATCTGTGGCCGTTCTCCTGCGCGGTCCAGAAGAAGGCCGACCTCAGGCCGAAGTTTCTTCTCCGTTTTCCGGAAGGACTCTTCCGGGAACTCTATGAGACTGAATTCAAGAAGAGCGGAGCCTCGTACATGACGTTCAGGAACCAGGTCTACATGAAGGTCCTGCGCGGCTTCGTCTCCGCACGCTGGTTTCTTGAGTACCTCTTCGGTGCGACGCCGTACGACTTCGCGTCAGGCGAGGGCGAGGGCAGGTGCTCGCCGAAGCGGTCTGCCGCAAACTGTCTTAATCCCGTCATGCAAAAGCAGGCGGACGGGCTGAACTATCAGAACCTCAGCCGTTACCTGGCATCGTCCGACGGAACGAATCCGGACGGAGCAATGCCTGACGGAAACTATGAGAAGATGGTCGAGGAGGGCATTCACTTCCTCAGAATTGAAATTCCGGACTACAATCCGGACAGCGTCTGCGGTGTGACCCCTCTGATGATTTCGACGCTTGAGCTGATGGCCGGCTACTTCCTGATGACGGAAGAAATTGATGCAGTAAGTCTTGTCGAGGCAAGAAGATTCAGTCTTGCGGCGGCTCAGGAAAGTCCGTATGCGAAGTCGGAGACGGCCGCAAGGGCACGCGTCTTCCTGCAGGAACTGCTGCGCTTTGCCCGTGAATTCGGCTTTGCCGGCATGCAGAGCGTTTCCGATGCCCTGAAGCGCAGAACGGAGACGCCGGAAAACACGCCGGCCGCAAGAATTCTGAGACTGCAGGGCAGCAGGACGCTGCTTGAGTACGGAAGAGAGCTGATGAGAGCAAATCAGTCCGCGGAGGCGGGCACTGCATTTGACAGGGGCAGCGAGAGGGTTCTGGAGGAAGCTGTCCTGAACGGTATTGCCTATCAGCCGGTGATTCCCGGGGCGGGCATCGTTCAGATCGGCTCGAGAATGATTGGAAACGGCATCCAGACGAGCGACGACAGCGCTCTGATGAAGGAAATCTGGGACAGGAAGTCCGTTGCCAAGCAGTTCGTCGAGCAGTTCGGATTCACGGTTCTGACTGACTACATTGTGAAGAGCCGCCGGGACTTTGACAGTATCTTCCCGAGGGTCAGGGGACTGGCCGTTGCCGTCAAGCATGCGGAGGAGCCTTCGGACAGGAACGCGACGCTGTTCAGACTGCCGCCGTCAAGAGATGAGCTGTGGACGGCCGTTTCAAGGCTTCTTCATGACGGAAGAAGCGCCATGATCGAGCTCGTCGTACCCGGCTCAGTCTACCGTGCGCTGTTCTTCCAGGGGAAGATTCTGAGTGTGATTGAGCGGCTTCCGGCCGGCGTTGTCGGGGACGGCAGAAGGAGCGTCAGGCAGCTGGTCGATGCGCGCAATGTTGCCAGTCCGCAGGCGGCAATTGAAATCGGTGACGTTGAAAGGGTGACGATGGACGTTCAGGGCATAACCGAAGACACCGTTCCCGGCCGCGGCAGTGAAGTCCTGCTGCGCTACGACGCAACGGAGGGAACAGGAAGCCGCAGCCTGGAAGTCCTGGACGAGATTGACGCCAGCTACCTTGCCGAGCTGTCCCGCCTGGCGCAGGCACTCAAGCTCCATGACGGCGCAGTCGACGTCGTGATTCCGAACATCTATCAGAAGTATGACGAAGAGCAGCCGGGGATGTTCATCTTCCTTGACGCCCATGCAGTTCCGGACATCACGCTTCATGAAAACACAGTGCTGCAGAAACGCAACGTGGCCAGGGAAATCGTCATGACGGCGGCAGGCAGGAACGCAAAGTAGGCAGTAAGGAGAACGGCAGAAAACCCGGAGTTCCGGATTTTCTGCCGTTCTCTTTTCCATTCAGTCTCCGAACAGTCTTTCAAGCAGCGACTTTCTTTTCGCCGGGACTTCCTCTGCCTTCTTCGGATAGCATTCGAAGATGTCCACCTTTTCCCTGTGAATGGCCTGCGTCTTGTCGCAGAAGACCACCGCCAGGTCAGTTGCGGCGTTTGGAAGCGTGCGGTCGGATGTGGCGGTGAAGGCCACGCCGGCCTCGTTTGCCAGTCTGATCAGCCGGGAAAGCGACGTCTGGTCCACCTGGCCGTTGATGATCAGCCGGTAGTCCGGGTGCAGCTTCATTTCCAGTGCCAGGTCAGTCAGGCTTTCCTGGTCCCGCAGCTCCTCGAATGTGATGGTGACGTCGACGCGTTCGCGGAAGGTGCCGAGATACCTGCGCCGTTCGTCGGGATTGATCTGCGGTGTGCCGTACATCCCCTTGTTCATGTGATTCTGTAATTCGTCGGACATTCTATAACCTTCTTTCCTCTGTTCACTACTCAGTTTACATTAAGAACTGATTCCGGGCAACAATTGTCATGTCTGCCTTCAAGGGTGTGACGAGGGGAATGCCGGATTTCACTTCACCGGTGATTTCAGACGGAATCACATTTATCAGGGGCTGTACTAAATGGAGCTTGGACTCTGAATACCGTGGGTAAACCTCTGCAGATTTTCCTCAGCTGAATCTGCGACCGTGGTCATTCTGGTGATTCTGTACTATTTGTCCACGCGGTCCACGGGCAAATTGCTCGAAAACGCCGAAATGCCCGTAAATCGGCCCCTGGGGACAAGCCTCTCTGAATTCACATCAGCGGAAACGCAGGCGGTGTTGATACGTAACTGTACCAATTTGACAAAGCCCCAGTTTTCGAGGCCGTCAACACCATTTGACAAAGGCGCAAAAAAACAGCCTCCGCTAGGGAGACTGCTTCAGCAAGTTCAATTTGAAGATTAAAGCTTGTTGTAGTATTCAACGACAAGAGCTTCGTCGATGTTTGCATCGAGTTCTTCGCGTTCAGGAAGACGCACGAGTGTGCCTTCCATCTTGTTTTCGTCGAATGAAACGAATGGTGCGCGGCCTACGACTGCTTCAAGAGCGTCCTTGACAACCTGAAGGTTCTTGGAACGTTCGCGAAGTGAGATGACCTGGCCAGGCTTTACTTCGTATGACGGGATGTCCACGCGCTTGCCGTCGACTGTGATGTGACCGTGGTTGACGAGCTGACGTGCCTGACGGCGTGTCGTTGCAAGGCCAAGACGATAGACAACGTTGTCAAGGCGACGTTCAAGAAGGATCATGAAGTTGTCACCATGCTTGCCTTCGCGGATCTTGCCGGCCTTTACGAAGAGGTTGGCAAACTGACGCTCTGACAGACCGTATGTCATGCGAAGCTTCTGCTTTTCACGGAGCTGAAGACCGTATTCAGAAAGCTTGCGGCGGTTGTTCTGACCGTGCTGACCTGGTGCGTATGGACGACGTGCTAATTCCTTGCCTGTACCTGAAAGGGAGATGCCGAGACGACGTGAAACCTTCCAGGATGGACCTGTATAACGAGACATTTAAAGTTCCTCCAATAAGTTATTTGGAGTAAAATAATCCGTGCGAGTTTAGTATTCGTGCATTTCATTCTGCGATTTTCACCCTTGCAGCCGAAGGGGTACTCATACGAACCGGAAAGGCAATGAAATGTTGACGTTCTTACCGCTCGCTGCTGCATTATTTTACACAACCGTTATCGTATCAGATTCACTGTCCGTTGTCAACACCAATTCGTGTGCTTCATGAGCATTTCCGCAAATTCCTCGAGCATGGCCCCGTCCTCTGCGCTGAAGCGGTTCTTTTCCGGAGAATCGATGTCCAGGACACCGACGGGTTCTGTGCCGGCAATCAGCGGGATGACGATTTCGGAGTTCGATGCCGAGTCGCAGGCGATGTGTCCCGGGAATTCGTGTACGTCCGCCACGCGGAGCGTCTCCTTCCTGGAAAATGCAGTGCCGCATACGCCGGTTCCGTTCTTGATGTGCATGCAGGCGACGCGTCCCTGGAAGGGTCCGAGGTCCAGGGCGTCGGTTTTGCTGTTGTAGACGTAGAATCCTGCCCAGTTCAGGTTCTCCATTCCCTCGTAGAGAAGGGCGGATGCGTTGGCCATGTTGGAAACGGGACTGACTTCTCCAGTCAGGAGCGCATCGAGTTGTTCTGGCAGAAGTGTATTGGTCATGGTAAAGAACCTCCAATGGTTATTTTTATCAGCTGCTTATGTTATAATATAGTTATCTTTATTTAAATGCAAATCCATTACTTGGATTGTGAGGGGCGGATTATTATCATGATGATGGCAGTTTTAATCGCAGTCATCGTTGCGGCGCTGGCCGGCTACGCCGCAATGGTCGCTGCACGAAGACGATGCAGGATGCAGGCTGATGAAATCAGGACACAGGTCGGCGAAATCGAGAATGCGGATCTCGGCACTGAATTTGCCAGGGTCAGCAGGATGACGCTGGCAGGCGACAGCCTGACGGAAGTCGAGAACATGGACAAGGCATACCACTATCTGATGAACCGCCGTCTGCCGGAAATCATCGAGGACCTGGACGAAATCGACGGGCAGCTGGAGGGCTTCCATGTCCTTTCGGCCAGGACCGCCCTTGAAACAGCGGGCAGGAAGGGTGCCGACGCCATGACTCAGTACCGTGACCTGGCGGCAAGGATTGCCGGAATCATCAGACAGGCCGAAAGCCACCAGGAGGCCGTTACGGAGCTGCGGGAAAAGTATCAGGGCATAAGGAGGACGCTTCTGACGAAGAACTTCTCCTACGGTCCTGGCATCGATGCCCTGGAAAAGAGCATGAAGGAACTCGAGGAGCTGTTCGACGAGTACATGAAGGTGCTTGAGACGGGGGACCTGAAGAAGACGGAGGAGATTCTGACGGACCTCAGGCAGAGGACGGTGACGCTGGAGACTGCGCTTGAAGGAATTCCTCCTGTCTACAGGAACTACAGGAATGTCTATCCCGACCAGATTGAAGAGATCAGAGAGGCCGTCGGGAACATGAAGGAGAAGTGCTACGGCTTCGAATTCGACATGGATAAGCTCATCGGGCAGGTCGACGGGAACATGGAGTGCCTGGGAAAGGCCATCACCGCCATTGAGACGGATAACTGCGAGACGATTGACGGCAAGATTCATGAAGACATCGAGAAGCTGTACGATGCAATCGAGAAGGAGTACAACGCCAGGATCAGGTTCGAGAAACGCTGCCCCCGTTTCAAGGAGTTCCTGGAGCATGCGGAGAAGCAGGAGCATGAGCTGCTGATTGAGCTCGACAGACTGTCGGTGAACTATGTGCTGAGCCACAACGAACTCGAGGATGCCCACGGACTGAATGACACGATCAAGCGGGTCGGCAGGTGGTTCCGCGGCTATGAGGAGCGGGAGGAAGGTACGGTCATCTGCTATTCCGAGCATTACTCCCGCATGCTGGCCGGCATGCAGGACCTGACGAACGTTGAAAAGCGCCAGAAGGAGATTTCCGACAGCGTGTCCTCGCTGTTCCAGGACGAAAGGGATGCGGAAAAGGCCATTCAGAACTTCGATGCCGAACTGCACCGCCTGAAGCGTTCGGTTGACAATCTCAACCTGCCGGGACTGCCGGAGGAGTACGAGCAGTACTTCCTCAAGGTTTCGGACGAGACGGTTGCCTTGGCCGGCGACCTGGGCAAGATTCAAGTTGACATGGACCAGATTGAGCGTGACCTGATCAACACGCAGTCGGACATTGACGTCCTGGTGAAGAAGACGCAGGAAATCATTGATTCCTCGACGCTGGCCCAGGAGTGCATTCAGTATGCCAACCGCTGGCGCGGCAGGTCGGATGAGGTGGCGCAGGCCAGGCAGGAGGCCGTCCGTCTGTTCGAGAACTGCGACTACGTGAAGTCGCTGGACACGATTGCCCACGTTCTTGAAAAGGTGGATGAGGGATCCTACCGCAGGATGGAGGCCGAATACAGGAAGAAGAGCGGCAGGTACTGAAGCGGAACGCGGGAATGCCGGGCACTGCATTTGACGGCAGAAGAGCCCGGTGTTCCCTTTTCGCTTGTCTTTTGCCGGACGTTTGGTTAGAATTAATAAGAATGTTGATACAAGGGAAAGGGTAGCAAATGATTTACTTCGATAACAGCGCAACGACCAGAATGAATCCGCAGGTTCTTGAAACATATGAGACAGTCTGCGGGAAGGTGTGGGGCAATCCGTCGTCCCTGCACAATCTCGGCGAGCATGCCTTCAATCTGCTCGAGCAGGCAAGAAGACAGGTGGCCGGGCTGATTGGCAGGAAGCCGGGTGAGATCTTCTTCACGAGCGGCGGCACGGAAGGCGACAACTGGGCAATCAAGGGAACGGCCATCGAAAAGCATATCTACGGCAGGCATCTGATTACATCAAGCGTCGAGCATCCGGCGGTCATCAACACGATGAGACAGCTGGAGAAGCTCGGCTTTGAGGTGACGTATCTTCCCGTCGACGAAAAGGGACGCGTCAGTCCCGACGACCTCAGGAAGGCAGTCAGGAAGGACACGATTCTCGTCTCAATCATGGCAGTCAACAACGAGGTCGGCACCGTTCAGCCGATTGATGCGATTGCGGAGGTTCTGAAGGACTATCCGAAGATTCACTTCCACGTTGACGCCGTGCAGGCAGTCGGCAAGGGCGTCGGGAAGATGCTTGGAAACGACCGGATTGACCTGATGTCGTTTTCCGGTCACAAGTTCCACGCTCCCCGCGGAATCGGCTTCATGTACAGGAAGGAGGGGAGAAAGATTGCTCCTCTCATGACCGGCGGCGGTCAGGAAGGCAACATGAGAAGCGGCACCGAGAATCTGCCCGCAATCGCCGCGATGGCCAAGGCCCTGCGCCTGGTCGTTGAAGACGAGGACGAGCATGCAAGGCATCAGCAGATGATCAAGGAGAGAATCTACGACCACATCGCGGGATTCGACAAGACCGTGGTCTTCTCAGGCCGGGACGAGGGCTTTGCGCCGCATATTCTCTGCTTTGCCATCAAGGGCGTCCGCGGCGAGACGGTCGTCCACGCCTTTGAGGACAAGGGCATCTACATCTCGACGACAAGCGCCTGCTCATCGAAGAAGCATACCGTCTCGTCCACGCTGCAGTCAATGGCCGTTGACGATGCGATTGCCACGTCGGCGGTCCGCGTGAGCCTCGACGAGAACAACACCCTGGAGGAAGCCGACGAATTCAACCGGGTGTTTGACGAGCTGTACGAAAAATTCCAGATGATCAACTCTTAACTTTGAAAGGAAACACTATGCAATACACTGAAATCATGGTTCGTTACGGCGAACTTTCAACCAAGGGCAAGAACCGCCGCAACTTCATCGACCGGCTGGGCTTCAACGTGCGTTCCGCAATGCACGACTTCCCGGACCTGGTCGTCAAGGCGCGCCGCGACCGCATGCACATCTATCTGAACGGGTCCGACTCGGACAAGGTCATTGCCCGTCTCAAGCAGGTCTTCGGCATCCAGAACTTCTCTCCTTCGGTCCGCGTCGAAAGGGACGTCGACGCCGTCAGGGAGAAGGCCGCTGAAATCATGAAGGAGAAGTACTTCGAGGGCATGACCTTCAAGGTGAACACACGACGCTCCGACCACCACTTCATCTATGACACGAACGAGCTCAACGACATGATCGGCGGCTACGTGCTCGAACACGTGCCGGGACTCAAGGTGAAGATGAAGGACCCGGACCTGACTCTCCGCGTCGAAGTCCGCGCCGACGGCATCTACCTGTCCTATGAGAAAATACAGGGTGCCGGCGGCCTGCCTGTCGGCACCGCCGGACGCGCCATGCTGATGCTTTCGGGCGGCATTGACTCGCCCGTTGCCGGCTACCTGGCGATGAAGCGCGGTGTCGACATTGAGATGGTGCACTTCTTCAGTCCGCCGTACACGAGCGAGCAGGCTCTGAACAAGGCCAGGGAACTGACCGCGAAGCTGACGCCGTATGTCGGAAGAATCCAGTTCATCGAGGTTCCGTTCACGGAGATTCAGGAAACGGTCAAGCATGACGTTCCTTCGGGATATCTGATGACGATTCAGCGCCGCTTCATGCTGCGCCTGACGGAAGCGCTGGCGAAAAAACGCGGCGGTCTTGCCATCTTCAACGGCGAGGCCCTGGGTCAGGTGGCCTCGCAGACGCTTGAGAGCATGGCTGCCATCAATGACGTCACGACCATGCCGGTCCTGCGTCCGGTCGTTTCAATGGACAAGAATGAAATCATCGAGATTGCGCAGAAGATTGACACGTTCGACCTTTCAATCATGCCGTTTGAGGACTGCTGCACGGTCTTTGCACCGCCTGCTCCGAAGACGAAGCCGAAGATTGACCGCGCCCGCTACTACGAGAGCCGGCTTGACGTTGACGGTCTGATTCAGCGGGCCCTGGACGGCGTCAAGGTGACGAACATCCAGATCGGCGATGAATTCCTGAACGATTCCGAGCAGGCCTTTTCGGAATTGCTCTGATTTGTCAGTTTTAGCTTGACGTCATCCGTCAACAAGGCTAAAATACTCGTATAAGCTTTGAACAAGAGGGTTCGGATGAACTGATTTCCAGAGAGAAACGGGCTGGTGAGACGTTTCAGTCAGCTTCCGGACTGTAGCTTGTGAGCCGTCAGACTGAACAGGCAGTAGGTCTGACCGGAACCAGTCCGTTAACATGAGACAAAGAGGGGCATGAAAGCCCAAATTAGGTGGTACCACGGCACTGTCGTCCTATGCAGGACGGCGGTGTTTTTTGTTTCAGCCGCGGAACTGGTGCGAAGCACTGCATTTTACAGGATGAAAGGAAGAAACTCAATGACAAGGGATATTGAAATGTCAACGAAGTACGATCCGGCCCAGGTTGAGCCGGGACGCTACGAACAATGGGTCAGTGACGGCCTGTTCAAGCCGAGCGGCGACAAGAAGGCCAAGCCTTACTCAATCGTCATTCCGCCTCCGAACGTCACGGGCAAGCTGCACCTCGGCCATGCCTGGGACACAACGCTCCAGGACATGCTGATCAGGCAGAAGCGCATGCAGGGGTATGACACGCTGTGGCTTCCGGGAATGGACCACGCCGGCATCGCAACGCAGGCCAAGGTCGAGGCCCGTCTGGCGGAGCAGGGCATTTCCCGCTATGACCTCGGCCGCGAGAAGTTCGTCGACAAGGTCTGGGAATGGAAGGACGAGTATGCATCCATCATCAAGCAGCAGTGGGCCAAGCTCGGACTTTCGCTTGACTACGACCGCGAGCGCTTCACGCTTGACGAGGGCCTGTCGAAGGCCGTCCGCAAGGTCTTCGTCGCCCTCTACAAGAAGGGTCTGATCTACCGCGGCGAGTACATCATCAACTGGGATCCGAAGGCCAGGACGGCGCTTTCCGACATCGAGGTCATCCACAAGGACGACAAGGGTGCCTTCTATCATGTCAAGTATCCGTTCGTTGACGGGGACTACACGTTCAACGGCAACCACTACATCGAAATCGCCACGACGCGTCCGGAAACGATGATGGGCGACGTTGCGGTTGCCGTTAATCCGAGCGATGAACGCTATAAGGATCTTGTCGGCAAGGAAGTCGTTCTTCCGCTTCAAGGGCGCCATATTCCAATTATTGCCGATCAGTACGTTGATCCGGAATTCGGAACCGGCATGGTCAAGATCACGCCTGCTCATGACCCTAACGACTTTGAAGTCGGCAACCGCCACAACCTCGAGCGCATCAACACGATGAACGATGATGCCTCGATGAATGAAAATGCAGGGAAGTACTGCGGCATGGACCGCTTTGAGGCACGCAAGGCCATCGTGGCCGACCTGGAAGAACAGGGCTACATGATCAACATCGAACCGATCGTGCACAGCGTCGGTCATTCGGAACGCACGGGCGTCCAGGTTGAAGCCCGTCTTTCAACGCAGTGGTTCGTCAGGATGAAGCCGCTTGCCGAAGCAGCCCTGAAGAACCAGAAGACGGACGATGCCGTAACGTTTGTTCCGGAACGCTTTGAAAAGACGTTCACGCAGTGGATGGAAAACGTCCATGACTGGGTCATCTCCCGTCAGCTCTGGTGGGGTCATCAGATTCCTGCCTGGTACAACAGGAAGACCGGCGAGACATACGTCGGCGAAGAGGCTCCTGTGGACATCGAGAACTGGGAACAGGAAACTGATGTTCTTGACACATGGTTCTCAAGCGCTCTCTGGCCGTTCTCGACGATGGGCTGGCCTGACACGGAAGCAGAGGACTTCAAGCGCTACTTCCCTACGGACACGCTTGTCACGGGCTATGACATCATCTTCTTCTGGGTATCGCGCATGATTTTCCAGAGTCTTGAGTTCACGGGCCGCCGTCCGTTCAAGCACGTCCTGCTCCACGGTCTGATCCGCGACGAACAGGGCCGCAAGATGAGCAAGTCGCTTGGCAACGGCATCGATCCGATGGACGTCATCGACAAGTACGGCGCCGATGCGCTGCGCTGGTTCCTCTCCACGGGCTCGACGCCGGGACAGGACGTCCGCTTCTCATACACGAAGATGGATGCTGCCTGGAACTTCATCAACAAGATCTGGAACGCCAGCCGCTTCGTGATCATGAACCTTGACGACGACACGAAGGCAGAGCTTCCTGAAAAGAGCGAATGGCAGCTTTCCGACAAGTGGATTCTGAGTCGCCTGAACAACACCGTCAGGGAAGTCACACGCCTGTTTGACGGCTTCGAATTCGGCGAAGCCGGACGTGCCCTCTACAACTTCATCTGGAACGACTTCTGTGACTGGTACATCGAAATGGCCAAGGAAGACCTCAACGGCTCTGACGAAAAGCTCAGGCACAACACGCAGAACATCCTGTGCTACGTTCTCGACCGGACGCTGCGCCTGATGCACCCGATCATGCCGTTCGTCACGGAAAAGATCTGGCTGACGATGCCGCATGAAGGCAAGTCCCTTGTCACGGCCGCATACCCGGTTGAACATCCGGAATTCGACGATACCGAAGCCGAAAGGCAGATGGGGAACCTGATCGAGCTCATCAAGGCCGTAAGAAACAGCCGCGCTTCCGTAAACGCTCCGATGTCAAGCGCAATCGACATCCTGATCAGGACGACATCCGAGGACACGAAGGCAGTCTTCGAGGCAAACGTTGAGTACATCAACCGCTTCTGCCATCCGAAGAAGCTTGAGATTTCAGCTGACGTGGAGGCTCCTGCCCTTTCAATGACATCCGTCATAACCGGCGCCGAAGTCTATCTGCCGCTTGCCGACCTGATTGACCTCAACGAAGAGCATGCCCGTCTTGAAAAGGAAGCCGCAAAGCTCGAAAAGGAAGTTGCACGCGGCGAAAAGAAGCTCTCCAACGAACGCTTTGTTGCCAACGCTCCCGAAGCAGTCGTCAACAGCGAAAAGGATAAGCTTGCCGGCTACAGGAGCAAGCTCGAGGCAACAAGACTCCGAATCGGGGAACTGGAAAAGGAAATGTAAGAATAAGGTGTGAGGACCGGCGGGTAACAAGGCGGAGATAAGGAAAAGCACAGCGTATTCGCTTTGTGCTTCGAACTTATCATGAGCCTTGTTGCCGGTCCGAACCCAGTTATCAAGGTGTGGAGCCGATTATTCCGTCAACAGGCATTGGAATGCCCGGAGGCGGGTGGCTTTCTAAATGAACAATGGATGCGCTTCACGTATATTATGATACGTGAGGCGTTTTTTGATTATTTCGCATCTTGTTTCGGCAGGCGGCTCAATAATTGCCGGCGAGCCGTTCAAGGACCGGGTCCTTTTGGGTATGGAACTCAGAAAATTCAAGGGAAAGGCAGATACGCAGATACTATGAATGTATTTAATCATTTAATCGAACAAATTAATAATGACATGACCAATCAAAGAGACAGGGGAACGGCCTTTGAAAAGCTGGCCGTTGCATATTTCA
Organism: uncultured Ligilactobacillus sp.; assembly: GCA_934201845.1. Classification (GTDB taxonomy): domain Bacteria; phylum Bacillota; class Bacilli; order Lactobacillales; family Lactobacillaceae; genus Ligilactobacillus. The sequence goes on from CAKPXA010000001.1 coordinate 120,029, forward strand.
GGAATGAGCCCGCCTACAGGAACAAGTACAGCGATGTCTGGATGCTGAGTGATGTTCCGGAGGAGTATGATATTCCGCATCAGGACACAGGTGTGGACATTGTTGCCAGGGACCGTAACACCGGCAAGCTGACGGCAATTCAGGCCAAGTTCTACAAGAACAAGGTTGGCAAGGACACCATCAACTCATTTGTCGCTGAAGCTGCCAAGGACTATTACGCTGACGGCATCATCATCTCGACAACCGATGAATGGAACCGCAATGCCGAAAGGGCGCTGGCGGGATTGTCAAAGCCGATTGCGCGTATCGGGCTTACGGATCTTTAGAACGCTGATATCGACTGGGGAATGTTTGATTTTGGCAGCGATGATGCCATTGCCAGAAAGCCTGCCAAGAAACTTCGTGACTATCAGAAGGAAGCGATTGAAAAATCAGTTGAATATTTCAGGGATAATGAGCGTGGCAAGCTCATTATGGCACCCGGCACCGGCAAGACGTTCACCAGTCTCAAAATTGCCGAGGCATTGTACAGGGAAAAGGGAGGCAGCAACTACAATATCCTTTACCTGGTTCCGAGCATTCAGCTTCTTTCGCAGACGCTCTTCAACTGGAATTCTGATGTTTCCGATGACATCAACATGATTTCCTTCTCCGTTGTGTCTGACAGGAAGGCCACGAAGAAGAAGACCGGCGATGACAATCTGACTGCCAAGGACGTTGGCTTTCCCGCTACGACAAATGTCAGTGAGCTGATGGGAAACTACGAGACTATAAGCACTTCTGAAAACAGGAACATGACTGTCATCTTCTCAACGTATCAGTCGATTGACGTCATTCATCAGGCACAGGAGGCAGGCTATCCGGAATTCGACCTGATCATTGCAGACGAGGCGCACAGGACAACGGGGTCTTCCAAGCTTGGTGAAGACAGTATGTTCACAAAGGTTCACGGCAATGACAACGTAAAGGGCAGGCTGCGTCTGTATCAGACTGCAACTCCTAAGGTTTACGGACCCGCTGCCAAGAAGAAGGCGGAGTCAAACAGTGTCGAGCTTGCCTCAATGGATGATGAGAGCATCTACGGTCGTGAAATTTTCCGCCTTGGTTTCGGCGAGGCGGTAAACCGCGGCTATCTCACTGACTACAAGGTTTCTGTCCTCGCAGTCAACGAAAAGTATGTTGACAGGAACATGCAGAATATCATGGCTTCCGAGGACAATGAACTCAATACCAGTGACATTGGCAAGATCATCGGCATCTGGAATGCGATGACGAAGCGCAATGGAATGAACGGGGCGATTTCAGGAGCACCGATGAAGCGCGCCATCGCGTTTACTGACACCATTGAGCACTCGAAGCAGATTGCCGATGAGTTCAATGACGTTGTCAATGATTATCTTGGCAAGTATGCAGAAGGAAGCTTTTCCGTTGACGTTCATCATGTCGACGGCGGTCTGAATGCCCTGGAGAAGAAGACGGAACTGGACTGGCTGGCAAGTGACATGCCTGAAAACACGGCTCGTGTGCTTTCCAATGTCCGTTTCCTGACGGAAGGAATCGATGTTCCCAATCTGGATGCAATCATCTTCATGAGTCCCAAGAAGTCACAGGTTGACATTGTCCAGGCTGTCGGACGCATCATGCGCCGCTATGAGGGCAAGGAGTACGGTTACATTATCCTGCCTGTTGTCATTGATGCCGATGCCGATCCGGCAACTGCGCTTGACAACAACCAGAAGTATCAGGAAATATGGCAGGTTCTCAACGCCCTGAGGTCAATTGACGAACGGTTTGAATCTGAAATCAACAAGCTGGAACTCAACAGGAAGAAGAGCAGGAAGATCAACCTTATCGGCGTTTCCACCAGGCCCGGTTCTGAAGTCACTGAAGAAGGGGGAAAAGCCGGTGAAGGCGGAAAGGTTGAAGACGTGACGAACTATGTTCAGACTGAGCTTGACCTCGGAATGGACATGGGTGCCATAGAGCAGGCATTCTACGGGAAGATTGTCCAAAAGGTCGGAGACCGCCGCTACCTTGAGGACTGGTCAAAGGACGTTGCCGATATTGCCAAGAGACATATCGACAAGATCAATACGCTGATTGATGAAAAGAAGGGTGCCGGAATGGCGTTTGACCAGTTCATGAAGAGCCTGCACTATAATATCAATGATTCAATCGACAGGAATCAGGCCGTTGAGATGCTGGCTCAGCATCTGATTACCCAGCCTGTCTTCTCGGCCTTGTTTGATGAATACAGCTTCGTCAACGACAATCCCGTCTCTCATGCGATGAATGACGTCATTTCCGCATTCTCCGTCTTCGGCTTTGACAAGGAGCAAAGGGAACTTGAACCTTTCTATGAGTCAGTCAGGCTTCGTGCATCGGGAATTGACAATGCTGAGGCAAAGCAGAAGGTTATCGTGACTCTTTATGACAAGTTCTTCAGAACAGGGTTCAAGAGTACGACGGAACAGCTGGGGATTGTGTTCACTCCTGTTGAAATCGTCGACTTCATCATCAGGTCGGTTGACTATGCATTGAACAAGTATTTCGGCAAGCGAATCTCAAGTGAGAACGTGCATGTCCTGGATCCGTTCACGGGTACAGGTACCTTCATCACACGGACACTGCAGTATCTGAAGGAGCAGATGGATGCCGGAGAAATCACGTATGATGACATTCTGAGAAAGTACATGCATGAACTTCACGCCAATGAAATCGTGCTTCTGAGTTACTACATCGCCGCCATCAACATCGAATCGGTCTTTGACGAAATAAACGGACCTGACCGTGGCTATCAGCCGTTTGAGGGTATTGTTCTCACAGATACCTTTGAAAGCACCGAACGTGAGAATTCATTTATGGATGAGCTGCTTGGCGAGAACAATGAGCGCTTGAAGAAGCAGCAGGAGCAGCCGATTACGGCAATTGTTGGAAATCCTCCGTATTCGGCCAAGCAAGACAATGAAGACAAAAACTATACCAGAAACAATTATCCTAAGCTTGAACACACGTTAAGGAAACTGTGGATTGACACATCGAAGGCTGTTAATAGAAATGGGTTGATGGATTCTTATATAAAGGCATTGAGATGGGCCGCAGATAGATTATCTGACAGGGGTGTTATTGGCTTTATTACAAATAGTTCCTATATTGACGGGGTGGCAATGGATGGAATGAGAAAGAGCTTGATGGAAGAATTTGCCGATATCTATATAGTTAATTTAAAAGGGCAAATCAGGCGCCGTTCTAAAGAACAAATTGCCAGAGAAGGGGAAAATATATTTGATATAATGACCGGTGTGGCAATAATATTGCTAGTCAAGGATGATTCAAGGAACGGAAAGGGAACTCTGCATTATTATGACATAGGTGATGGTCTGTCAAAGAAAGAGAAATTTGAAAAGATAAGGAATTTTCAAAGTATCCAGAGTATTGAAGAAGAGAACTTATTTGAGAATATAATTCCAAATGAAAAGGGTGACTGGATAAACCAGAGAAATTCTAATTTTGACAGTCTGATTAAACTGGGGGATAAGAAAAGTAAGGAAGCTTTATTTGTAGACTATACAGGTGGAATTAAAACTGGTCGTGATGCCTGGTCGTGGGGATTTTCGAAGTCACGGGTTAGAGAAAAAATAGAGAGGACGATTGAGTACTACAATGATAATTTAGGGGATAAAACTGTTTACTCAGAAGATAGCAAGGAGATTTCATGGACGCGTTCATTGAAGATGGAATTCGAAAAGGGGGAGAAACTTGATTTCAAGGATAATCGCATATATTTGGGAATGTATCGTCCGTTCACAAAAAAGTATGTTTATTATTCTAAAGAATTAGTAGACCGGCAATATCGTATGGCCAGCGTATTTCCAACAAAGGATGCAAGCAATCTTCTTATTGCGTTGTCAAATAAAACCGAGGGAAAGAGATTTACCTTACTAACAACTGATGTTGTTACAGATGTCAATTTATTTGCTGGTGGTTCACAGAATTTACCGAAGTGTCTGTACGATGATTCGGGAGAGTATTCCTCAATAAGACTTGATGTACTCAGGAAGTTGGATGATTTGAATGATGATGATGTGCTTCCTTATGTTTATGGTGTGCTGAGTTCCAATGAATATGAAAGAATGTATGCCATGGATTTAGCTAAGGAATTTCCTAGGATTCCCAACGTGAAACACAAGGAGGATTTTGTAGATATTGGCAGAAAATTGATGGACTTGCACATCAATTATGAAAATGTTCCTGTCTATGATGGTGTTGACATTGAGGAAAAGTCAGATCCGAGTTATGAAGTCAAGAAGATGAAGTTTGCCAGGGTCAAAAACCCTGAAACAGGCAAATTTGAAAAGGACAAGGACAGGTCGACTATCATCTTCAATGATGACATAACCATTAGAAACATTCCTGAAAAAGCTTATGAATATGTTGTCAACGGTCGCTCGGCAATTGAATGGATTATGGATCAGTACCAGATTAAAACTGATAGGAAGTCAGGGATTACCGATGACCCCAACGACTTCAGTGATGATCCGAAGTACATTTACAATCTGCTTTTGCGCATCATTAACGTATCCCTTCAGACGGTCGATCTTGTCAACAGTCTGCCGGAACTTGAGATAAGCAAGTGATGTGCATTCAGATGAAACGGATGACCTGCGTCTTCGTACAGTCTGGGAATTCTGATTGTCATGCAGCAGAGCGGGGGGGCGCAGGGTCCCCGTTTCTTGAGCCTCTTTCGGTTACGGCTCTGCATTTCACGTGATATAATGGAGCCATGACACAGATACGGAGGCGGAACATGGCACAGATGAGTTATGACGAGGCGGTCTCGTTTATTCATGGCAGAAGAAAATTTACGAAGGATCCTTCGCTGGACAGGATGAGGAGGATGGCGGAGCTTCTGGGGAATCCCGAACGGAAGCTGAAGATGATTCATGTGACGGGAACAAACGGGAAGGGATCGGTGACGGCGTATCTGCGGGAACTGCTGATGTCTCACGGATACCGCACGGGCACGTTCACGTCGCCGTTCATCGTCAGGTTCAATGAACGGCTGGCAATTGACGGCGAAATGATTTCAGACGAGGAGCTGGTTGAGGAAGTCGGGCGGATCAGGCCTGTCGTCACGCAGGTGGATGAGGAATACGGCGGTGACGGGCCGAAGGAGTTCGAGGTGCTCACGGCCATGATGCTTGACTGGTTTGCGCGCAGTTCCGTCGACTATGTGATCATCGAGGTCGGCATCGGCGGAACGTATGATTCGACGAACATCATCGACCCGCTTGTTTCCGTCATCACGACGGTGGCGATGGACCATGCGGCGATTCTCGGTCCGACGATTGAAAATGTCGCGGAAAACAAGGCCGGAATCATCAAGGAAGACCGTCCTGTCGTCGTCGGCAGGCTGCCTGAGGCCGCCCTTGAAGTCGTCAGGAGAAGGGCTGAGGAGAAGCACAGCAGACTCTATCAGCCGGGAGTGGACTATGCGGCGGAAAGAACGGATGAAGGCCGCGGCTTCTGGGGCGAAACCTTCACGTACGAGTTTTTCGGAAGAGGAAGGCAGAGTCTTCGGACCGGGCTTTGCGGCAGCTTTCAGGTGGACAATGCCGCCTGCGCGCTGACGGCATTCAATGTCCTGGCGGAGGAGGAGGGCTTTGCCGTTGATGCGGCCGGGGCCGGCAGGGCGCTTGCCGCCACGCGCTGGCCGGCCAGGTTCGAGAAGATTCAGGACGATCCGCTCATTGTTCTTGACGGTGCGCACAATCCGGCGGCCATGAGGGAAGTCAGGCGGACGCTTGAGACGGACTTTGCGGACATGAAGGTGACGATTGTCCTGGGCATTCTTGCGGACAAGGATTCGGACGAGATGCTCGGGGAGTTGCTAAAAGTCGGGAAAGCAAGTATAATTTTGACAGGATTCAATGGCCCGAGAAAGGTGGCCAGTCCTGAAAGACTGCATGAGAAGTATCTGCAGACGACTGAAATCGATGACTGGAAAGAGGCGCTCGAGGCGGCCGTCAGTGCTGACGGCGACATGGTGCTTGTTTCCGGTTCTCTGTATTTCATATCCGATGTGAGAAAGTATATATTAGGACGAGGTGGACTCAGATGAGTGTAAAACTGGTGATTTTTGACATGGACGGCGTTGTGATCGATTCCGAGAAGGTTTACTTCAAGTCGAATCAGCTTGCGGCTGAGGAACTTGGAATCAAGGGCTTCACGATGGAATATTACCGTCAGTTCGTCGGCGCCGGAACGGAGCACATGATTGAGAAGATGACGGAGGACTACGGTGACAGGGACCTGGTTGAAAGGTTCGTCAAGCTCAGCATGGACAAGGTCTATCCGGTCGTCGAGGCTGGCGAGCTTGAGCTTCGTCCGGGCTTCACGGAGCTTTCGGCCTATCTCAGGGAAAGCGGCATTCCGTTCACGCTGGCTTCAAGCAACTACAGGAACGACATTCTGTACTACCTTGACAAGGTCGGCGTGAGAGACGACTTCAAGCGCATCGTTTCCGCCGATGACGTCAGGGAGGCCAAGCCGGCTCCGGACATCTTCAACAGGGCCTGGGAGATTTCCGGCAGCCCGGCCAAGGACGAGTCACTGATCATCGAGGATTCCCACAACGGCATCCTTGCCGCCAACAATGCCGGCATTCCCGTCATCATGGTTCCGGATGTCATCCCCGCCGGTGAGTTCGAGCGCGAGCACACCGTTGCGGTGCTTGATGACCTCGTCTGCGTGAAGAATTACATCGAAGACGAAAATAAATAGAAAGTTTCCCCTCCTTTTTGCGCATTTATGATTAGGAGGGGATTTACATGAGTTTAGTGAATGAAGTTTCAAGTGAATACTTGACGAAGAGAATCGAGCGTTTCGGAGTGCAGTCATTGTCCGACCGGGAGCTCCTGTACTATCTGCTTGACGTGAAAATGCAGAGCAGGAAGGCTGCCTCGGCCTGTGACAGCTTCTTTGCGGACTTCTCAGGGCTGTTTCAGCTCAGGGACTTTGTTCCGGAGAACTGGAAGCTGCTGCTTGAAAACGACGAGCAGGCGGCGCTGATGGAAGCCATCGGAGAGTTTTCAAGGAGAATGAAAAGTCAGTCGACGCTTCCTCTGGGGCAGTTCTGCTCCAGCGCAACCGTCGGCAAGTACATGATTGACGTTCTGGGCGATGAAAAGCAGGAAGTGCTTGTCTGTCTGTTTCTTGACACCAAGAACCAGGTCCTGGAGCAGAAGAAGATCTTCCAGGGCACGCTCAATTCGGCGACCGTGCATCCGCGCGAGATCTTCAAGGAAGCTCTGAGGCTGAGCACGGCAAGGATAATCGTCGTGCACAATCATCCAAGCGGCGACACCACGCCGTCCGAAAACGACGTCAATCTGACGAGACGCCTGGAGGAATGCGGGCATTTTCTGGGCATCGAGCTGCTTGACCACATCATCGTCGGCAACAGCTCGTATCTCAGTATGCGCGAGGAGAGAATCATTGAATGAGAGGTGAGAGACATATGCTTAAGGGAACGGTTCATTTCTTTGACAAGAAGAAGGGATACGGTTTCATCACGCCGGACGGGGAAAAGGAGGACATTTTCGTTCACTTTTCAGCACTGACCGGTTCTGGTTTCAGGACACTGGAAGAAGGACAGCGCGTTGAGTTCTGCGAAGTTGAGGGAAGGAAGAGCTTTCAGGCCGCAATGGTGACGGTCATCGACGGCTGATTTTCCTTAAAATATGGTAAAGATGGGCCTTTCACGGCAAATTTAAGGTTCCGGCAATTCAATTGCGGTGAAATGTATGCTATAATTAACCGCGTGAATATTTTGAAAACGTATTGGAAACAAGGACGTTTCAATGATACAATTGAAATAGACTGAATTATGCTCAGAAAATTGAGAAACATGAAGGGATGAAACATCGTGTTCGGAATCGGAACAAAGAATATCGGTATCGACTTAGGTACAGCAAACACAATCGTCTACGCTGAAGGGAAGGGCATCGTCCTCCGCGAACCTTCAGTCGTGGCCAAGAACACAAAGACAGGCGAAATCGTCTCCGTCGGATCGGAAGCGCGTGACATGATCGGCCGCACACCGGCAAGCATCGTCGCCATCCGCCCGATGAAGGACGGCGTCATTGCCGACTATGACACAACGGTCGCAATGATGAAGTACTACATTGAAAAGGCTCTTGGTCACAAGGGCTCCAAGCCCTATGTCATGGTCTGCGTGCCAAGCGGCGTTACGGAAGTGGAGAAGCGCGCCGTCATCGATGCCACGAGAATCGCCGGTGCCCGTGACGCATATGTCATTGAGGAACCGTTCGCCGCAGCCATCGGTGCAGGTCTTCCTGTCATGGATCCGACGGGCAGCATGGTCGTTGACATCGGCGGCGGCACAACGGACGTTGCCACGATTTCGCTCGGCGGCATCGTTTCCAGCCGTTCCATCCGCATGGCCGGCGACAAGATTGACGATTCAATCATCTACTATGTAAGGAAGAACTATAACCTGCTCATCGGTGAAAGGACGGCAGAACAGCTCAAGATGGATGTTGCATCTGCTTCCGTCGAAGCCGCCAAGCAGCTTGATCCGCAGACGATCCGCGGCCGCGACCTTGTCACGGGTCTTCCGAAGACGATTGAAATCAAGGCTGAGGACGTTGCCGAGGCCATTCAGGAAGTCGTTGAGGAAATCATCACCGCCATCAAGGAAACACTTGAGGAGACGTCTCCGGAAATCGCCGCTGACGTCATCGATCACGGCATTGTTCTTACAGGCGGTGGCGCCCTGCTCCGTCATCTTCCGGAAGTCATCTCCGAAGCAACGAAGGTTCCGGTCTTCGTTGCCCAGGATCCGCTTGACTGCGTTGCAGTCGGCACCGGTGAATCATTGAAGAACATCGATGTAATGAAGAAAAACTGAAATTGACGGTTAAGTCGGTTCTTTCAGGAGGTTGGATCTGATCGTCCAGCCTCTTGATTTTTATGAGGTGAAATAATGCAGAAGTTCTTTTTCAATAAAAAACTCGTTGTGACACTGATTGGCCTGATCGTCAGCTTCCTCCTGATTGCCTTCTCAATCGGCGTCCGCAACAACCGCTCAATGCCTCCGCTTGTGACGCAGTTCGGCAACGAAGCGGCCGGAGTGGTCAACACCATTGTCAGCGTTCCGGCCGGCGGGGTTGCCAAGGCGGGGGAGACGGTGTCCGACCTGCTCAATACGTATGAGGAAAACCAGAAGCTGAAGAAGCAGGTTGACGGCCTGGCCGCCCAGCGTGTTGAAAATCAGACATTGAGAAAGGAAAACAGGCAGCTCAAGCGACAGCTGAAGCTTGACCGCAGTCTGACCGATTATGACAGAATCAGCGCCTATGTACTTTCGAGGACGCCTTCGGCATGGCAGAATCAGGTCATTATTTCCAAGGGCAGGACGGCCGGAGTCGTCAAGAACGCCGCGGTCATGTCAAGGAAGGGACTGGTCGGCCGTGTCGTTGAAGTCAATCAGACCAACAGCAAGGTCGAGCTCCTGTCAACGCAAAATGACAGCGCCAACCGCTTCGCCGTCCAGCTGATCAACACGAAGGACGAGACTGTCAACGGTCTGATCACCGGCTACAATGCCGAGAAGAACCAGCTGATCATGGGTCAGGTCACGTCAAAGGTCAAGATCAGCAAGGGCACGAAGGTCATCACTTCCGGCATGGGCGGCAACACGCCGAAGGGACTTCTCGTCGGCACTGTCGTCAGGGTTGCCGATGACGACTACGGCCTTCCTTCGAAGATCTACATCAGGCCGGCCGCCGACATGACCGATCTCAGCGTGGTTACGGTTGCCAAGAGAACGGATTAGGGGTGAACGAAGATGGAAACTTCAAGAATGAAGTATGTCTTTCCGCTCGGAATGCTTCTCGCGTTCTTTCTTGACGGAACGGTTTCTAACATTCTCTCGGTCCAGATGTTCACGACGCATGCGGCAATCGAGAGCCGTCTGATGTTGCTGTGGTTTGTGATGGCGGTGTTCTACGGCGGGGAGAGGGTCAGGCACATCTACGTCTGGGCCTTTTTCTGCGGACTGCTCTTCGACGTCTACTACACTGGATTTCTGGGTATAATGACGATTATTTTGCCGTTTATTGTATATCTGAACGTTGAAACTGCACAATATTTCGAAAGAATGCCCTTTATTATGGTATTATTGATATATCTGATAGATGTTACGATTCTGACTGCACTGAACTACTTTGCGTTCTCGCTGATCGGGCAGGCCGGTGCACAGTTTTCCGAACTGGTCATGCGCGTCCTGTGGCCCACTCTGGTCTACAACATAGCGCTGTTCGTGATACTGTTCATTCCGGTCAGAAAGGTCTTTACGGAGATATCGTAACGGTTAGGGGGACTTTTTGTGCCAGCAGTTGTCTTGAAGGGACACAAGGAAGGCTATGAGTTTCTCCTCAATGATGCCTGTGCCTTTGCCGACATCAGAAGGGAAATCAGGGAGATTCTGGACAGGATTCAGAACGAGACGATTTCCAGAGGAGACAAGCTGACCTTTTCGCTGAATACCGGGAACCGGCTGCTTGATGCAGGACAGCGTGAAGAGATTGAGAAGATTTTTGAAGAATACCCGCGTTTTTCAATCCGCAGGCTTGAGTCAGCCGTCGATTCCAGGGAGAAATTTGCCGAATTCCTGGACGAACGGACGATTCATCCATGCGGCGAGATTATCAGAAACGGGCAGATAAGGGAAATCAGGGGTGATGTCATGTTCTGCGGTTCGGTCCATGAGGGCGGAATCCTCAGGGCAACGGGCAGCATCTTTATCCTGGGCAATGTCGAGGGAATCATTCATGCCGGCTCGGGCAACGACTCCATGGCCGTCATTGCCGGCAACGTTTCCCATGCTCAGCAGGTGAGAATCGCCGACCTTGTTCAGGTCGTTTCGGATGAGGACTATGAGAACAGGCAGAAGCTCGTCTACGTGAATGACCTTCATGCGCTGGACGTTGCCGATGTCACTGAACTCAAGGTAATCAGACCGAAGATATTTACACAGAATGGAGGAATGATCTGATGGGAAGAGCGATTGTGATTACGTCCGGCAAGGGTGGCGTCGGCAAGACGACGACGACCGCGAATCTTGGTTCTGCCCTGGCTCTCATGGGAAGAAAGGTCATCATGCTTGACCTTGACATCGGACTGCGCAATCTTGATGTTGTTCTGGGACTCGACAACCGGATCATCTACGATATTGTCGACGTTGTAAAGGGCAGGTGCAAGCTTCACCAGGCCGTAATCAAGGACAAGCGCTTCGAGGACAGGCTTTTCCTGCTTCCGGCGGCACAGAATACGGACAAGTCTGCAATTGAACCGGATGAGGTCAAGGCAATCGTCGATGAGCTGAAGCCGGACTATGACTATATTCTGATTGACTGTCCGGCGGGCATCGAGCAGGGCTTTGCCAATGCCGTCGCCGGCGCTGACGAGGCGATTGTGGTCTCGACGCCGGAGATTTCGGCCGTCAGGGATGCCGACCGCGTCGTCGGTCTGCTGGAACAGGCTGAGCTTGACCAGCAGCCGATGCTTGTCATCAACCGTATCAAGAAGAGCATGGTCAACGACGGAACGATGATGGACGTTGACGAAATCACGCATCATCTGTCAATCAGGCTGATCGGCATTGTCTTTGACGACGATGAGGTCATCGGAACGTCCAACAAGGGAGAACCCGTCGTTCTGGACGAATCAAGTCCGGCCTCCCGGGGCTATCGCAACATTGCCAGACGCCTTGAGGGTCAGACCGTGCCGCTGATGACGATGAAGGAAAGCGACCAGAGCGGATTGTTCGGCAGGATTACATCCTGGTTCAGGAAAAAGTGATCCGGACAGGTCGAATCAAATCTGAATCATTGACAAAACGGCGTCGGTGTCGAACCGTATCGCCGGTTTCGTAAACTTCGCTCCGGAAATGAAGCGAAGTTTTTTTACTTACAGCAATTTCTCCTGTGTTTTTTCAAATTGGTACAGGTTCACCCCTGATTTCGGTTGTGAACTGACAAATCGTCCGATTTAGGCTACAATGGACAGTATAGGTTTTCAGAAAGTTGGTGTGGCAGTGACTACAGTAATTCTTATAATCGTCGCAGTGCTGCTGTTGAACACGACGGCAGCAGTCATCACTGTATTCAAGGAAAAAAGAGACATCGCCGCAACGTGGGCCTGGCTTCTTGTGCTGAACCTGCTGCCGGTGGTGGGCTTTGTGCTTTATCTCTTTGCGGGAAAGAAGATTTCAAGGGAGAAGATATTTGACCTGCGCACGCAGGAGAGGACGGGCATAAGTCAGCTGGTCGCCCTGCAGAAGGAGCAGTGGAGCGAAAAGGAGCTTTTGCCGTCAGACCTGCTGACGGACGAGGCCCGTCAGACGGTCAGGGCGCTGCTTGATGCCGATGAGGCAATCCTGACGAAGAACAACAAGGTCCGTGTCTATACTGACGGTCATGAGAAATTCAGGGCGTTGATCGAAGACATCGGAAGGGCGAAGGATCACGTGCATGTCGAGTACTATGCGTTCTTCTCGGATGAAATCGGCACGGAACTTCTCAAGGCGCTGGAGGAGGCATGTGCCCGCGGCGTTGAGGTGAAGGTCATCTATGACAGCATGGGTTCACGCAGCCAGAGCAGGGACTTCTTCCGGAAGCTCGAGAAGCTTGGCGGCAGGGCAGAGGTCTTCTTCGGATCGAAGGCTGCTCCCGTGCACAGCCCGCGTCTGAACTACCGCCTGCACAGGAAGATTGTCGTGATTGACGGCAGAATCGGCTATATCGGCGGCTTCAATGTCGGTGACCAGTATCTGGGCCGCTCGCGGAAGTTCGGCTACTGGCGCGACACGCATCTCCGTGTTGTCGGGACGGCCTGTGCCGTCATGCAGTCGAGGTTCTTCATGGACTGGAATGCAACCATTGCCCGGTCAAGGAAGAAGAACAGGCTTGAGTATGCCAACCGCTATTTTCCGCTTGAGAAGACGGACGGGAACACGAGCATTCAGATTGTCTCGTCCGGTCCCGATTCCGAGACGGAGGCCATCAGGCTCGGCTATCTCAAGATGATCAGCTCGGCCAATGATTACATCTGCATTCAGACGCCGTATCTCATACCGGACGATTCGGTGTTTGACGCACTCGAGCTTGCGGTCTACTCCGGCGTAAGAGTCAGAATCATGATACCTGCAATGCCGGACCATCCGTTCGTCTATCGTGCAACGGAATACTACGCCCGTGAACTGGCGGGAAAGGGCGTTGAAATCTACCGCTACGACAACGGGTTCCTGCACGCCAAGACCGTCGTCATTGACGGACAGGTTTCGTCCGTTGGTTCCGCCAATCTCGACTTCAGAAGCTTCAAGCTCAACTTCGAGTGCAATGCGTTCTGCTATGACCGGGAACTGGCCCGGCAACTGACGGACATCTTCGACGACGACACGAAGCTCTGCACGAGACTGACCGAGGAGTATTTTGCAGGTCAGTCCGCGTGGAGAAGATTCAAGCAGTACTTTTCAAGGCTGCTGTCACCAATTCTGTGATGCAAAGGGGATAATATGAAAAAACACTGGAAATGGAAGAAGGTGGTTCTGATTCTGGCGGGATTTGCCGTCGTCATCTATCTTGCCGCCAATGCGTATCTGATTGACTATGCCTTCGTCAGACCGTCGGGAAATGAGGAAAGGACGAGCAGGATGCTGGCCCGCAACATGAAGTGGCTCGCACGGCGGAAGACTTCCTGCTGGACGCAGAAGGCCGCAGGTTCCGACATCAGGCTGAAGGCACTGTACCTGCCGGCTGAGGAAAGGACGGAGAAGACCATCATCATCGCTCACGGCTACCACGGCGATTCTGTCCGGATGGCCAATTACATCAGGATGTTCCACGAAAAGGGCTACAACGTCCTGGCGCCCGACGACCGGGCGGCGGGGAAGAGCGGCGGCAGGTTCATCACGTTCGGCTGGAAGGACCGTCTGGACTACTGCAAGTGGATCGAACAGGTCATAGAAAGAAACGGAAAGAATTCCAGAATCGGTCTGTTCGGCGTCAGCATGGGCGGGGCCACCGTCATGATGGTGAGCGGCGAGAAGCTTCCGAAGCAGGTCAAAGCCATTGTCGAGGACTGCGGCTACACGAGCGTCTATGATGAACTCGGCGCCCAGCTGACGGCTCAGTTCGGCCTGCCGAAGGAACCCGTCCTGACGACCGCTGCCGTTCTTTCCAGCCCGTTCATCGGCTATAACTTCAGAAATGAGGGTAGTTCCGTTGAACAGCTGAGGAAGAACACCAGGCCGATGCTTCTGATTCACGGCGATTCAGACAAGTTCGTCCCGACGGCGATGCTTCAGCGAAACTACGATGCCGTCCGGGCACCGAAGCAGAAGTGGGTTGTGAAGGACACCGCCCATGCCAGGGCATACGAGAATCACCCGGAGGAATATTCCCGCCGGGTAGGTTCCTTCTTTGAAAAGTACATGAAACAGTAGTAAAAGCGGCGGAATCTCTGCCGCTTTTACTTTTCCGGCAAATTCAGAGCCCTGCATTTCCCGGGAAATAAAAAAATCCGGGGAGCTCCCGGATTCCTGACTGTCTAGCCGGCGATGAACTGACCGACGGCACCGAGGATTACGGCGCCGACCGTGAAGATGAGCATGAGCCAGACAACAACCATTGTTATTTTTTGGAAAGTCGTTTTTTTCTTCTTTGCCAAAATGCATTTTCCTTTCAGATCAGAGTCTTAAGGTAACTATACTCTTTCTTAAGTCAATCTGTCAAATTGCTTCAGAAAGGAAATCTTTTTTGAAAATTGCACGAAAGGTTTGAATTTGCAGAAATTAACACTTATAATTGTACAAGTGCTACTATGTATTGAAAAACGAAAGGGGCTTTTGACATGTGCGGTTTTGTAGGATGTCTGACAGACGTTGAAAAAGGCGCCGGCAACGACTACAAGGATAAGATCAAGGAAATGAACGACATGATCGTTCACAGGGGGCCCGATGACGAGGGGTACTTTGAGGACGGCAACATCACGATGGGTTTCAGAAGGCTGTCAATCATCGACCTCGAAGGCGGCCATCAGCCGCTTTCATATGACAACGGACGCTACTGGATGACGTTCAACGGTGAAATCTACAATTACATCGAACTGCGCGAGGGACTCATGAAGGAAGGCTATGAGTTCAAGACAAGCTCCGATTCCGAAGTCATTTTAGGCATGTACGCCAAGTACGGTGAGAAGTGTCTTGACCACTTCCGCGGCATGTTCGGCTTTGTGATCTGGGACAGGCAGGAACAGACGCTGTTCTGCGCACGTGATCACTTCGGCATCAAGCCGTTCTATTACGCCGAATCAGGCGATGACTTCTACTACGCCTCCGAAAGCAAGGCAATCTACAAGATTCTGAAGGACAGGCACTTCGACAGGGATGCGCTTCAGGACTACATGACGTTCCAGTTCGTTCCGGAACCGGAGACTCTGACGAAGGAAATCAAGATGCTTGAACCGGGCCACTACATTGTGAAGAAGCCCGGTGAAAGGCCGGTCATCAGGCGCTACTACTATGCGCAGTTCTCTCCTGTCGTCAAGTCCGAGGAAGAATACATCAAGGAAGTCCGCAACGTTCTGTTCGACTCGGTCGAAAAGCACATGCGTGCCGACGTTCCCGTCGGATCGTTCCTTTCCGGCGGCATTGACTCCTCAATCGTCGTTGCGATTGCCAGAAACTTCAATCCGAACATTGAAACGGTTTCGGTCGGCTTCGAGCGCGAGGGCTACAGCGAACTTGACGTTGCCCGGGAAACTGCCGAAAGGCTCGGCGTTGACAACTTCAGTTCAGTGATTACGCCGCAGGAGTTCATGAAGGCCTTCCCTCACTTCGTCTGGAGCATGGACGATCCGCTGGCCGATCCGGCGGCCGTTCCGCAGTACTTCGTTGCCAGGGAGGCTCGGAAGCACGTCAAGGTTGCCCTGACGGGTGAAGGCGCCGACGAACTGTTCGGCGGATATACAATCTATCACGAACCGGAATCTCTCAAGGTCTTCAACTATCTGAAGCCAATCAACAGGGGACTCAACGCCATTGCGCGTCTGATTCCGGACGGCGTCAAGGGCAAGAGCTTCATTCTGCGCGGAACGACGCCGCTTGAAAAGCGCTATGTCGGCAATGCGTTCATCTTCAATGAAGACGAGAAGAGGAAGTTCTTCAGGGACTACAATGAAGACCATCCTTTTGAGACAATGACGGCGGGACTGTACGCTGATTCGAAGGACTACGATCCAATCACGCGCATGCAGTTCGTCGACATGCATCACTGGCTGAACGGTGACCTGCTGCACAATGCTGACAGGACGACGCTTGCGCACAGTCTCGAACTGCGCACGCCGTTCCTCGACAAGGAAGTCTTCGAAGTTGCAAGCCATATTCCGGCCAACCTCAGAATTGCGCACGGCACGACGAAGTACATCCTGCGCAAGGCCGTTGAAGGCGTCGTTCCGGACCATGTCCTGAACCGCAGGAAGCTTGGCTTCCCGGTTCCAATCAGATTCTGGCTGCGTGACGAGATGTATGACTGGGCACGTCAGATCATCAATGAATCCCAGACGGACCAGTACTTCCACAAGGACTACTTCCTGAAGCTTCTGGATGACCACAGGGACATGAAGGCCGACAACTCACGCAAGCTGTGGACCGTTCTGACGTTCATGATGTGGCACAGGATCTACGTCGAGTCTGACCACGTGATGAATTCGGCGGAATCAAGAGCATTGATTGAGGGGTAGTTGAAATGAAAATTGCAGTGCAGAAGTTCGGCGGGACTTCAGTCAAGGATGATGAGGCAAGGCATGCGGCAATGGCGCATGTGGCCTGTGCAGTCAAGAAGGGATACAAGACGGCGGTCGTCGTTTCGGCAATCGGCCGCAAGGGGGCTCCGTATGCCACGGACTCCCTGATCGACCTTGTCGGAGGAGAGCGGTCAAGGCTTTCTCCGCGCGAGATGGACATGATCGTTTCGGTCGGCGAGGTCATTTCAGCGGCTGTCTTCTGCGAGCTGCTGAAGGAAAACGGCATCAGGGCGGTGGCCATGACCGGTCCCGATGCCGGATTCAGGACGAATGACGATTACCGCAACGCCAAGGTTCTTGACGTTGAAAAGCAGAATGTCATGAATGCCTTCAAGGATGCGGACGTCGTCGTCGTCGCCGGGTTCCAGGGACTTTCGAAGTCAGGACACGTGACGACGCTCGGACGTGGCGGCTCGGACACGTCGGCGGCTCTGCTCGGTGCGGCTCTCGGAGCAGAATACTGCGACATCTTCACCGACGTTTCGGGGATGATGACGGCCGATCCGCGTCTGGTCAAGAATGCCAGGTTCCTGCGCGACGTTTCCTATGAGGAAGTGGCCAACATGGCGCACGAAGGAGCCAAGGTCATTCATCCGCGGGCAGTTGAGGTTGCACAGCAGGCGCATCTTCCGCTGAGAATCCGCTCGACCTGGGACAGTGTCGAGGAGAAGGGGACGGTCATCTCCGACCGCAGCCTCTCCATCAGGCACTATCGGACGGTTACTGGAATCGCCCATCAGACGGGACTCACGCAGTTCACCGTCGGGGCGGCGGACTGTCCGGCCGACCGGCTCTTCGGTCTGCTGGCCGGGCAGGGCCTGAGCGTCGACTTCATCAACATTTCGCCTGAAAAGTACATCTTCAACCTCGGCCGCGAGCACAGCGCACAGGCCAGGGAACTTCTCACGGAAGAGAAGATTGCCTTTGCGGCCGTCGAGGACTGTGTCAAGGTCTCCATCGTCGGCGCCGGCATCACCGGGACTCCCGGCGTCACGGCGAAGATGGTCGGAGCCCTCGTGCGCGAAGGAATCGAGATTCTGCAGACGACGGACAGCTATACGACAATCTGGGTCCTGGTTCACGGCAGGGACCTCAAGCAGGCCGTGAATGTCCTGCACGACGCCTTTCTGGGCGAATAGGGGCTGATGCCTATGAACTTTCTCCTCAACACATGGTGCGGACAGGTCATCTTACCGCCTCTGACCGCCTTCATTCTGG
Organism: uncultured Ligilactobacillus sp.; assembly: GCA_934201845.1. Taxonomy (GTDB): domain Bacteria; phylum Bacillota; class Bacilli; order Lactobacillales; family Lactobacillaceae; genus Ligilactobacillus. The sequence continues at coordinate 138,137 of CAKPXA010000001.1, forward strand.
TGACTTACTACAGCCTGACGGAAAGAAAGCCCGGGTTCATCGGGTCCGGCGTCTTTCTGGCCATCCTGTGGTTTTCCATCCACCGGCTCTCGGCCGAGGTCTTCGGCATCTCCTTTCTGCCGTTTGTCATCTTCGCCTTCTCGGCGTATGGCTTCATCAGAATCCTGACTGTAGTGCTGTACGAGAAGAGGTTCATGGCCGCGGCCTTCTTCCGCAGGTACTTCCTGCTCTGGGACATGCTTTCCGTCGGAGTGTTTTCCGTGGCGGCAATCATGCAGGTCGCCCGGATCATCAACACGGTCATCTGAATATCAGCAGACAGGGACAGCTCCTTTTTTCGGGGCTGCCCTTTTTTTGGCCGTAAAATGCAGAGCCCGTCCCTGCGGTGTGCAGGTTCAGTCCTTTTTGCTTCTCCCGGACGTCATAATCCCCCTCCACTGACCTGCAGTCATGGCGGAAAGTGAGTCCGGACAGCGCTTTGCGCCACCCTTGAAGGAGGATTTTCTTCATGCCGGGCACTGTATTTGCGAAGAAAAATCGAAGAAGTGGAGACAAATGGTTAATTTGTGGTACAAAGTGGCTTGTTGTGGTAATATTTAAATATAGTCTGAAAAATGGGGGTGGTGAATGTGTTTTTCGGTGAATACAGGCATACGCTGGACACCAAGGGACGCATCATCATCCCGGCAGGATTCAGGGAGGAACTCGGAGAGAAGTTCTATGTGACCCGTGGTATGGACGGGTGTCTCTTCGGGTATGCGGAAGGGGAATGGAACCTTCTGCAGGAAAAGCTCCGGAAGCTTCCGCTTGCCAGGAAGGAGGCGCGTGCATTCGTGCGCTTCTTCTATTCGGCCGCGACTGAATGCACGGTTGACAGGCAGGGGAGAATCAATCTCCCGAAGACATTGTGCGACTATGCGGAACTGGAAAGAAACTGCGTGATCATCGGCGTTTCGAACCGGATTGAAATCTGGTCCGAGCAGCGCTGGGAGAAGGCGGCGGAGGAAGCCGCTGCTGATTTTGACGACATGGCAGAGGATTTACTTGATTTTGGACTGTAGGTGAGACGATGACGGAATTTGAACATGTGACCGTTCTTCTGAACGAGGCGGTTGAGGGACTGAACATAAACCCCGACGGAATCTACGTGGACTGCACGCTCGGCGGCGGCGGTCACACGGGGAGGATTCTTTCGGAACTCTCCGAAGCTGGTCATCTGTACTCATTTGACCAGGACCAGACGGCAATTGACTACAACAGCGAGCATCTGAAGGATGAGATTGAAGCCGGGCGCCTGACTCTGATCAAGAGCAACTTCCGCAACATCGCCTCGGAGCTTGAAAGACGCGGCGTCAGCGGAGTCGACGGCATCGTCTACGACCTCGGCGTTTCGTCGCCGCAGTTCGACGTCGGGGAGCGCGGATTCAGCTACCAGCATGATGCGGTGCTTGACATGCGCATGGACCAGACGAGGGAGCTGACGGCCGAGACCGTCATCAACGAATGGAGCTACGGCGACCTTGTCAGAATCTTCACCAGGTACGGTGAGGAGAAGTTCGCCAGGTCGATTGCGCGTCGGATTGAATCGGCAAGGCAGAGGGAAAGGATCAGGACGACGGGGCAGCTCGTCGAACTGATCAAGGAAGGAATTCCGGCCAAGGCGAGAAGGAAGGGCGGACATCCCGCAAAGAAGGTCTTCCAGGCAGTGAGAATTGCCGTGAATGACGAATTGGGGGCCCTGGAGGAGTCGCTGGACGAGGCATTCGGCCTGTTGAACCTCCATGGAAGAATAAGCGTCATCACGTTTCAGTCGCTTGAGGACAGGCTGGTGAAGTCGATGTTCAGGGAACGGTCGAGCGTTCCGGAACTTCCGCCGGGACTGCCCGTTATTCCGGATGACATGCAGCCTGAGTTCAGGCTGGTGAACAGAAAGCCGGTTCTTCCATCGAAGGAGGAACTGGAGAGAAATCATCGCGCGCACTCTGCCAAGCTCAGGGTGATTGAGAGAACGGCGATGTTACAGGGGGACAATCGATGAACAATGGTACAGCGGTCAGAAAGATAAAGAGGACGCAGCAGCCGGCGTCAGGCAAGGCTGCGGGCAGACCTGCGAATCTTGTCTACAGGATGGACAGGCTGACTTTGAAGATGGTGGTGATTGGAGCGGTCACGGTCATTACGGTGATTGCCGTTGCGGCAGCCGTGATTGCCATGAACAACCGGGTGGCGGGCATTCAGTCCGACATCGCTCGGATTGAGCGAAGGACAAGGGACCTGAACGGCAGGAATGACGATCTTAAACTGAAGGTTGCGGACCTGATGAGCAGCTCGCGTCTTGAAGAGATTGCGGGCAGGGCAGGTCTTGACCTCAATGACACTAACACAAGGAATGTAACAAAATGAATAATGACGGAAAACGGCGGATGGCCGAAAGAAAAGATATGCAAAACCAGCGTGACTTCGGAAAGTACTTTGCGCTCATTGTAATGATCGTCTTTACGGTTTTCATCGGGCGTTTTCTTTATATTTCCGTGTTCAAAAGCGTTGAAGGCAACAACCTGCCGGAGATCGCCGGCAGAATGTACCGCGAGAGGAGCACACTGAAGGCGAGCCGCGGCACCATCTACGACTCGTTCGGACAGTCGGTCGTCGAGGACACCAAGAGATATTCAATCTACGTCGTTCTCTCGAAGACGGCGGTTGCCTATGGCAAGCCGCTGTACCTGAAGGACGGCGACAAGCAGAAGGCGGCGGAGATTCTTCATGAGTGCCTGGGCATGGACACGGACAAGCTGACTGCCCTCTTCAGCCAGCAGAAGTATCAGGTCGAACTCGGCAGGAAGGGACAGAACCTGACGCTTTCAACGAGGAACCGGATTGTGAGCGAAATGAAGAAGGCCGGGGTGACCGGCATGAACTTCACGGAATCAACGGACCGGATGTATCCGAACGGGATATTCTCCTCACATCTGATCGGCGTCACGTCGAAGTCAAGCAACGGCACGCTGTACGGAACGATGGGCATCGAAGCTCTCTATGACAGGTACCTGAAGGGCAGGGACGGCTACGACCTCCGCTCGACGGACAGCCACGGGACGAAGATTTCCGGGATGAAGAGCAGACTGGTCAAGGCAAGGGACGGCGATGACGTCTACACGACGTTCAACTCGCGGGACCAGAGCTATCTGGAGACGCTCCTGAACAAGGCACAGGAAACGTATCATCCGAAGTCGATGAACGTTGTCCTCATGAATGCGAAGACCGGAGCGATTCTCGCAGCCGCCCAGCGTCCGACCTTCAATCCGCAGACAAGGGATGGAATAGAGGACCAGTGGAAGGACACGCTGATGGAGGATACGTACGAACCGGGTTCCGTCATGAAGATTCTGACGATGGCCTCGGCCATTGACAGCGGCAACTACAAGGAAGGCGAGTACTTCAAGTCAGGATCGATGAAGATCGGCAGCAGCCAGCGCGTCAATGACTGGGACGTTTCCGGCTGGGGCTATCTGAACTACCGGCAGGGGTTCATCAGGTCATCGAACGTCGGAATGGCCAAGCTTGAGCAGAAGATGGGCTCAAGGCTTTGGGAGAAGTACATCAAGAAGTTCGGCCTGCTGAAGTCGACGGACTCGGGTCTGAGCAGCAACGAGGCCAGCGGAAGCATTGAGTACAGATATCCGATCGAGCAGGCGAACACTGCATTTGGCCAGGGCATAAACGTCACGGTCCTGCAGATGATGCAGGCCTTCTCCGCCGTTGCAAATGACGGTGAGATGGTCAGACCGTACCTGATTGAGAAGGTCGTCAATCCCGCCACAGGGAAGACCGTCATGACCGGGCGGAGGACCGTCACGGGACATCCGGTCGGAAAGGCGGCCGCAGAACAGGTGCGCTCGATGATGAGAGACGTCGTCACCGACCCGAACGGGACGGGCAACGCCTACAAGATCGACGGCTATGATGTCGGCGTAAAGACCGGCACGGCCCAGATTGCCGGCAGCAGCGGCTATCTGACGGGAGAGACGAACTACATCTTCTCCGTTGCGGGGATGGCGCCGATTAAGAATCCCAAGTACATTCTGTACGTGACGATGAAGCAGCCGCAGGGATTCGGCGGAAAGACCGCAAGCGAGATGCTTGCGACGATTTTCAACCCGCTGATGAAGAGGGTTCTCAGTGAAAGCCAGAGCGACTCTCCTGCAAGCGAGTCTGTCAGCGTGGACAACGTTGTGGGTCGGTCCTCGGAAAGTGCGGCCAGGTCGCTTGCGGCCAAGGGGCTGGTAGTGACCACGATTGGAAATGGTGCTAAGATTATAAGGCAGTCATCCGACGAGGGGGAGATTCTCCTGTCCGGCCAGCGCATCATTCTCCTGACCGGTTCGGGGCAGAAGCTGCCGGACTTGAAAGGATGGACAAAATCAGATATCTTTAAACTGAGGGACCTGCTGGGCATTGACGTCAAGTGCAGGGGCACCGGATTCGTCACGGGTCAAAGCGTCAGTCCGGGCACCGCGATATCAGATGTCAGAAGGCTCACAGTGGAATTGAAGTAGCGAAAGAGGGATAAAATGTTAGCAAGCACACTTATCTCCGGGTTGAGGTTCAAGACCGTCAGACCGGAGGAGTACGAGGACTTTGAAGTCGCAGACCTTGTGTCCGACACACGCAGGGTCGGGAAGGGAAGCGTCTTCGTGGCCATCAAGGGACACACGGTGGACGGACACGAATTCATTTCCGAGGCGGTCGGGAAGGGCGCCGGCATGATTGTCGTCCAGGAGAAGACGGCGGAAATCCCGGGCGTGCCGGTTGTCTGCGTGAATGACACGAACCGTGCACTCGCCGTTCTGGCCGACCGCTTCTACGGTTCGCCGACAAAGTCGATGAAGGTCATCGGGGTGACGGGAACAAACGGCAAGACGACCGTCACGCACATGATCGAGGCCATCTTCAGGGACTGCGGGCAGCAGACGGGACTGATCGGGACGATGTACCGCAGGATAGGATCGCATGTCTATCCGACCGCCAACACGACGCCGGACATCCTGACTCTGCAGAGAACGTTTGCGGAGATGAAGAGGGAAAACGTCGGGACCGCCGCAATGGAAGTCTCGTCAATTGCGCTCGTTCAGGGACGCGTCTGGGGCGTCGACATCGACACTGCCGTCTTCACGAACTTCACACAGGACCATCTGGACTACCACGGGACGATGGAGGAATATGCTCACGCCAAGAGCCTGCTGTTCGCGCAGCTGGGCAACGTCTACGGCGACGGCAGAACCGCGGTCATCAACGTCGATGACCCGATGGGGGAGAAGTTCGCCCGGGACACCGCCGCCCAGGTTCTGACGTACGGAATCGAGAAGGAGGCGATGATCAGGGCCTCGAACGTCAGGATTCACGCTCGGGGAACGGACTTTGACCTGGATGTGTTCGGCAGGCGGAATCACCTGCACGTCATGACGGTCGGCATGTTCAACGTCTACAACCTGCTTGCCGCATTCGGCGCTGCTTACGCCAACGGCATCCCCAAAGACGAAATCATCGGGAGCCTGGAGAAGTTTCCGGGCGTCAGGGGCAGGCTGCAGCTGATCACCTCTGAGTGCGGCGTCAGCGCAATCGTCGACTACTCGCACACGCCGGACGGTCTGCTCAACGCCCTGGAGACGATCAACGAGTTCGCTCCGGCCGACGTCTACTGCGTCGTCGGCTGCGGCGGGGACCGCGATGCGACGAAGCGTCCGAAGATGGCAAGAATCGCCGTGGACCACAGCGACCACGCCATCTTCACGTCCGACAATCCGCGGACGGAGGACCCGCAGTCGATTCTGGACCAGATGCTTGCTGGTGTTCCGGGCGAGGACGTTCCGGTCTACCTTGACCGGAGGGAAGCCATCCGGGCCGCCGTTGACCGCGCCAATCCGGGTGACATCATCCTGATTGCCGGCAAGGGGCATGAGGACTATCAGATCATCGGACACGAAAAGCATCACTTTGATGACGTCGAGGAAGCTGAAAAGGCTTTGAAGAACAGGGAAGGAAGATAACACGACATGACAATTTTGCAAATGCTGACAAGCGCGCTGTCAAGCTTCATCCTGACTGCGCTGTTTACGCCGCTGTTCATCAGCTATGCGCACAGGAAGAACCAGGGGCAGATGATCCGCGAGGAAGGACCGAAGTGGCATCAGAAGAAGTCGGGCACTCCGACGATGGGCGGCTTCGTCTTCAACATTGCCATTCTTCTGACGGGGCTCTGGGTGCCGCTTTGCTTCGGTCATCTGACACCGGTCATCCTGGCTCTTGACGTGACGCTTCTGCTGTACGGGCTCATCGGTTTCTGGGATGACTCAATCAAGCTCTTCAAGAAGCAAAACGAGGGATTCACGCCAAGGCAGAAGCTGTTCTGCCAGATTCTCGGCGCCGTCATCTTCCTTGCGTTCTATCATCATGAGAAGCTGCCGTATTCACTGGCACTTTTCGGACATGAAGTGCAGGTCGGAATGATTGTCTACTGGCTGTTCGTCATCTTCTGGCTCGTCGGCTTCTCGAATGCGGTGAACCTCACGGACGGACTGGACGGGCTTGTGTCCGGACAGGCAATCATTGCCTTCGGCGCCTACGCGGTCATTGCATGGCACCAGAAGCAGTTTGACGTCGTCATCTTCTGCCTGGCAGTGATTGGTGCCCTGCTGGCCTTTCTCGGCTTCAATCACAAGCCGGCGAAGATCTTCATGGGCGACATGGGTTCACTGGCTCTCGGCGGTGCGCTGGCCGCAGTGTCAATCATGGTTCACCATGAACTGCTGCTGCTTTTAATCGGCATCATCTTCGTCTGTGAGACGCTGAGCGTCATTTTGCAGGTGGCATCGTTCAAGCTGACGGGAAAGCGCATCTTCAAGATGAGCCCGATTCATCACCACTTCGAGCTGTGCGGCTGGAGCGAGTGGCGGATTGACCTGACGTTCTGGGCGGTCGGTCTTGTGGCCGCAGCCATCGCACTTGCAGTCACACTCTGAATTTTACAGTAAATTTCAAGGGAGCTTTTTTGAAATGAAAGACATCAAGGATTATCAAGGCAAAAACGTTTTAGTCGTCGGACTGGGCAAGAGCGGCATCAATGCTGCCTATCTGCTGAAGAAGCTCGGCGCTTCGGTCACGATCAATGACAGGAAGAAGCTCGAGGACGAAGAGCAGCTTGCCGCCTTCAACGAACGCGGCATCAGGTGCGTGACGGGTTCGCATCCGCTTGAGCTGCTTGACGGAACGGACATCGTGGTGAAGAATCCGGGTATTCCCTACAGCAACGAGCTGATTGCAGCGGCCGTTGCAAGAGACATTCCGGTGATTACGGAGCCTGAACTCGCCTACAGAATCGCGCAGGCCCGTTTCATCGGCGTCACGGGCACGAACGGCAAGACGACGACCACGACGATGATTGCGCTGATGCTCAACCAGAACCGCAGCAGGGGCAAGGCCTGCGCATGCGGCAACATCGGCATCTCTGCCGCCATGGTCGCGCAGGAGGCGACGGCAGACGACGTGATGGTGACGGAACTGTCGAGCTTCCAGCTGATGGGCATTCAGACGCTCAGGCCGCACATCGCGGTTCTGACGAACATCTACGAGGCCCATACGGATTACCACGGCTCAAGGGAAAACTACATCAAGGCCAAGATGCGCATCGTTATGAACCAGACGGAGGACGACTACTTCGTCGTCAACTGGGATTCGGAGGAATGGCGGAACCTCGCGAAGATGACGAAGGCGAAGGTCGTTCCGTTCTCGCGTCAGGATGTGACTGAGGAAGGCGCCTACGTCAGGGACGGCTTCATCTTCTTCCGCAACGAGAAGATCATGCCGGTCGATGAAATCAAGGTTCCGGGCTCGCATAACGTTGAAAACGCCCTGGCCGCCGTTGCGGTTGCCAGAATCGAGGGAAAGGATGCCGAAAGCATCGCCGAGGTGCTCAGGACGTTCTCCGGCGTCCGTCACAGAACGCAGTACGTGACGACGTACAGAGGCCGCCGTTTCTACAATGACTCCAAGGCGACGAACATGGAGGCGACGGAAAAGGCACTTTCCGGCTTCAGCGATCCGGTTGTGCTCCTTTGCGGCGGACTTGACCGCGGCTTCACCTTCGAGCGCCTCGTGCCGTATCTGAAGGAACACGTCAAGGCAATGGTCGTCTTCGGCCAGACCGCCGACCTGCTGGAAGAGGCGGGCAGGCTTGCCGGCGTGAGCGAAATCAGGCATGCCGGCAATTCATCGGAGGCCGTTCCCGTTGCATATGACCTGAGCAGCGAGGGCGACGTCATCCTGCTTTCGCCGTCATGCGCAAGCTGGGATCAGTGGCCGACGTTCGAGGCGCGCGGCGATGCCTACATCGAAGAAGTCGAGAAGCTCACACAGGAGGGAAGATAATGCGCTTACTGGTTTCCGGCGGCGGCACGGGCGGACACATCTACCCGGCCCTCGCCCTGATTGAGGATTTGAAGAAGAAGGACCCTGATGCCGAGGTCCTCTATGTCGGAACAGGCAGGGGACTTGAGTCAAGAATCGTTCCCGATGCCGGAATTGACTTCAGGACCATTGAAATCCAGGGATTCAAGCGCTCGCTTTCCCTTGAGAACCTGAGGACCGTCTGGCTTTTCCTGAAGAGCGTCCATGATTCGAGAAGAATCATCAGGGAGTTCAGGCCGGACGTCGTCGTCGGCACGGGCGGATATGTCTGCGGCTCTGTTCTCTATGCCGCAGCGAAGATGAAGATTCCGACGGTCATTCATGAACAGAACAGCATTGCGGGCGTCACGAACAAGTTCCTCGCCCACTTCGTCGACAGAATCTGCATCTGCTTCGATCACGCACGAAACGACTTCCCGGAAAAGGACAAGATCGTCTTCACAGGCAATCCGCGTGCCCAGCAGGTTGCGGGCATTGCGAGAACTGACCGTGTCGGGGAGTTCGGACTCGATCCGAAGAAGCCGACGGTTCTGATCTTCGGCGGATCCCGCGGTGCAAGAAGGATAAACGAGAGTGCGCTTGAGGCCATAAGCCTCTTTGCCGGTCAGCCGTGGCAGGTGCTTTTCGTCACGGGCCGCGTTCACTATGACAAGATCATGGCCAGTCCTGCGGCGCAGAATCTGCCGGAAAACGTGGCAATTGCCCCGTACGTCAATGACATGCCGTCCATTCTGCCGGAAATCTCGCTGATCGTCGGCAGGGCGGGGGCGACGAGCCTGGCTGAAATCACGGCACTCGGCATTCCGTCCATTCTCATTCCAAGTCCTTACGTCACTCATGACCATCAGACCTACAATGCGATGAGTCTGGTCGAGAAGAAGGCTGCATTGATGATCAGGGAGGCGGACCTTGACGGAAAGAAGATGTTCGAGGCGATTGAAAGCCTTGAAAACAACGCGGAACTGGCTGATGAAATGGCGGAGAATGCCAGAAAGGCCGGCGTTCCCGATGCTGCGGACCGTCTGCTCGCCGTTCTGGAATCTCTTGTGAAGGAATAGAAAGAGTCAGGGGGGAGCCTTGTTGAAGAATGAAAATAACCGAAGCTCCTCCTCGAAGTTCGGAAGATGGAGGAGACTTCAGGAAAGGCGCCGGATCGAGCAGGAAAGAAAGCTGCGTGACGGCCGCTATCATCCGGATCCCGGGCTGAAGCTGACGAATTCACTGCAGCGGCGGCGCCTTTTGAGGAAGACGGTTCCGCTGCTCGTCCTGTTCGGCGTTTCGACGCTGGTTTCGTTCTATGCGGTTCTTCCGCTCAGCCGGATGTGCTCGCTGAACGTTTCCGGCGGTGACAGGCAGACGAGAACGGCGGTCATCCGGGCCAGCGGACTTCACTACTACGAGTCCCTTCTTTCAATCTGGCCGGACAGAAGGCGGATTGAAGGGAGGATAACCGACAGGGTCGGCAACGTGAAGTCGGCCAGGCTTTCGGTCAGCGGCTTCAATCATGTGAAGGTCACCATCAGGGAGTATCCGACAATCGGCTATGTCGAACGGAACAACATGTACTACAAGCTGCCCTCCTCGGGGGTGGCCGTCGACTACGGCGTCCTTGCGCCCTCGGGCAGCGTCCCTGTATTTTACGGTTTCGGCAGCGGAAGGCTGAAGAAGGTTGCGCTGCAGGTCAGGGACATTGACGGCAGGGTCAGGGGCTGCATCTCCGAGATTCACTATGAGCCCTCGAAGGTCGATCCGGACAGGATCCACGCCTATATGAACGACGGCAACGAGGTCATTGCCCGGATACCGACGTTCTCGAAGAAGATGAACTACTATCCTCAGTATACGGCGGGGATGAAGTTCAAGGGAATCATTGACCTTGAGGTTGGTGCCTTCGCATATCCAAGGCATTAGAGAAAAAGCTTGAAGTTAAATTTAAGAATTTTCGAGAATTGCCTTGTTGGTAGTAAATGCTTGACTTTTTGTGGTAAAATCATAATATGCGGATAATCAGCATATTCATAGTGTTAGAAAATTATTAAAGGGAGGCAGATCGATGGATAATTCTGGTATCTATGTCGGTTTGGACATCGGAACGACATCAATCAAGGTGGCAGTTGCCGAATGTGCTAAAAACCAGATGAACATCATCGGTTATGGCAATACTCGTTCTGCAGGGTTGAATCGTGGGGTAATCGTCGATATAGATCAGGTGGTCCGCGCAATCAGGGAAGCGGTCAGGCAGGCTGAAGAAAAGGCATCAATGCCAATCAAAGAGGTCAGTGTGGGTGTTCCCGCCAATCTCCTGTCGATTGAACGCTGCAAGGGGATGATTGCCGTTGGCAAGGATGATGGCAATTCCAAGGAAATCAATGACCGTGACGTCAGAAGAGTGACGGAGGCTGCGCTGGTGCAGAATCTGCCGCCCGAACGCGACGTCATCGACATCGTTCCCGATGAGTTCGTCGTAGACGGCTTTGACGGAATCAAGGATCCGCGCGGAATGGTCGGCGTGAGAATGGAAATGCAGGGTGTGATGTACACCGGACCGAAGACGATTCTTCACAACATCAGGAAGTGCGTTGAAAGGGCCGGGCTTACGGTGCGCGACATGGTCGTCGCACCGCTTGCGTTGGCAACGGTTGCACTCACTGACGGGGAACAGGACTTCGGTGCGGTCCTGATTGACCTTGGCGGCGGACAGACCACCGCCGCCGTCGTTCACGACCACAAGCTGAAGTACACCTATGTTGACCAGGAAGGCGGCGATTTTGTAACGCGCGACATTTCAATCGTGCTGAACACGTCAATTGAAAATGCCGAGGTTCTGAAACGCAACTACGGCTATGCCACGGCATCGATGGCTTCCGAGGACGACGTCTTCCCGGTCACCGTCGTCGGACGTCAGGAACCGCGCATGGTCAACGGTGTTGAGCTTGCCGAGGTCATTGAGGCCCGCATGAGGCAGATCTTCGAGAAGCTCAGGAACAATCTCGGCGGAATCAACGCCTTCCAGCTTCCCGGAGGTGTGGTCATCACCGGCGGCCTGGCGGCTCTGCCGGGCGTAAGGGAGCTTGCCGAGGAGATTCTGGGGGTTCATGTTTCAATCTACGTTCCGCAGGAAATGAATCTGCGCATACCGTCATTTTCACAGGTAATAGGAATCGTGGACTGCATTGTTCATGAAAGCGAGATCGAGCGGGTTGTCCGTCACACGCTTGACGACCAGGAAGATTTCGCAAGGCAGCCCGGAACACAGAAACAGGATGATGACGGCGGAGTCTATGATGACGACACCGCAGATGACGGCTACGGATACGACGAAGAAGATCAGGATTCGGACAGGGTCTCGTTCAAGGACAGAGTTGTCGGCTTCTTCAAGAGTTTCCTTGATTAACGGATTTAACGACGGAGGATGTAAACATGGACTATTCAATGGATGATACGGAAACATTAAAGAGCGCAAGAATCAAGGTCATCGGTGTCGGCGGGGGCGGCGGCAACGCCATCAACAGGATGATTGAGGACGACGTCAAGGGCGTCGAATTCATCGTTGCCAACACTGATGTCCAGGCGCTCAACGGCTCGCGCGCCGAGACGAAGATTCAGCTCGGACCGAAGCTGACGCGCGGACTCGGAGCAGGTTCGAATCCGGACACGGGCAACAAGGCTGCCCAGGAAAGCGAGGAGGCCATTGCGGAGGCGCTTCAGGGCGCTGACATGGTCTTCGTGACTGCCGGCATGGGCGGCGGCACCGGTACGGGGGCGGCCCCGATTGTTGCCAAGATGGCCAAGGAGCAGGGTGCGCTGACTGTCGGCGTCGTTACGCGCCCGTTTACGTTTGAGGGACCGAGACGCGCACGCCAGGCTGCTGAGGGGCTGGCTCAGCTCAAGGAGCAGGTTGACACGCTGGTTGTCATTGCAAACAACCGCCTGCTTGAAATCGTGGACAAGAAGACGCCGATGCTCGAGGCATTCAAGGAAGCGGACAACGTCCTGCGCCAGGGCGTTCAGGGCATATCCGACCTGATTACCTCACCCGGCATCGTCAACCTGGATTTTGCAGACGTCAAGACGGTCATGCAGGACCAGGGGTCTGCCCTGATGGGCATCGGCTCTGCCACGGGTGAAAATGCAGCGACGGAGGCCACGAAGCAGGCCATTTCGTCACCGCTGCTTGAAGTCTCGATTGACGGGGCTGAAAACGTGCTGCTCAACATCACGGGCGGACTCAACCTCTCGCTCGTTGCGGCCGAGGAAGCCTCAAACGTCGTGTCACAGGCCGCCACGAACGATGTCAACATCATCTTCGGTACGTCAATCAATCCTGACCTTGAGGACGAGGTCATCGTGACGGTTGTCGCAACCGGCATCGACAAGAAGGAAAGGGAGGCATCCCGTCCTCAGACCGCCGCACAGGGCGTTCAGCGCAAGGCTCCGGCGAAGAAGGCCGATCCGATGAGCGACTGGGACATCACACGCGAGATCAACGGGGCATCCAAGTCGGCTGCGCGCAGCAGGGAATTTGAAAACGTCGAGAAGAAGGAATTCAACGTCTTCGGTTCAAGTTCCGACTTCGACGACAATGATGACGACCTCAGCACGCCGCCGTTTCTCAGTCACAGAAAGTAATGGCGTTCATACAGCAGCAAGGGAGGAATTTCCATGAAGTTCAGCAGTCTTTTCAAGTCGGATGACGACTTTGAGGATGAATCTGTCTACGGGGAGGAATATCATGAGTCCCCGCAACCGCGTCCGGAAGGAAACTCCAATGTCATGTCACTGGTGAACAGAAATCAGGAAAAGAAGATCATGCTTTTCGAGCCGCGTGTGTTCTCCGACGTGAAGGAGATTGCGCAGCGTCTGCTTGACGGGCAGGCTGCCGTCGTCAACTTCCAGAGAATAGACGACGGTCAGGCGCACCGCGTGGTTGACTTTCTGTCCGGTGTGACGTTTGCGATTGATGGAAGGATCCAGCGCATCGGCGAGAAGATATTTCTCTGCACTCCAGAGGACTACACCGTCGAGGGAAATCTGACAGATGCGCGACAGGACGATGAATTCAAGATGCGAGGTATCTAAGTGCTTACACAGTTAGTAGTTGATTTTTTCAGAATTTATGAGTTTTTGATTGTGGCGTACTGTCTGCTTTCATGGTTCCCCGGAGCCTACGAAAGCAAGGTGGGACAGATTATATGCAGGCTGTGCGAGCCTTATCTCGAGATGTTTGACTTCATTCCGCCGATTGCCGGAATCAGCTTCTCGCCGATTGTGGCCCTGGTCGTGCTGGAGTTCGTCGAACGCGGCCTGCTGTTTCTCCTGTCTCTGCTCGGATTGTACTAGGAGCGCACAATGGACGGAATATATCAGCATTTCAGGCCTGAGGAGGCTCCGTTCATCGACGGTCTGCTTGAGGACATTGCCCGTGCCGAGAATGAATACCGGCCGGTTCTGACTCATTTCATGGACCCGCGCCGGCAGTTCATTGCGAGGACGCTGGTCGGCCGCTCCGATGCCGTCAGGATGCGTTCATTCGGCGGATATCCGGGCAGCGAGCGGCAGAGGATTCTGTTCTATCCGGAATACTACGAACCGCAGGACGAAGATTTATCGCTGTCACTGATGTCCGTGAAGTATCCGGCCAAGTTCGCCGTCCTGGAGCACGGGAGCATTCTCGGAACGCTTGCCAACTGCGGGCTGGACCGTGAAGTCATCGGAGACATCATCACGGACGGGTCCGAATGGCAGTTTTTCTGCGAGAAGGAAATCGGGTCATACCTGACTGCAAGCATCGACCGGATTGGCAGAGTCAAGGTCAGGCTCGAGCCCGTTTCCCTGCAAAATGCAGTGACTCCGGCCGACGAGTGGGAGCATTCGTCAGTCGTGCTGAGTTCCCTGAGGTGTGACGTGCTGATTTCTTCGGTCTACAATCTCTCGAGAAAACACGTCAAGGACCTGCTTCAGGCCGGAATGGTGTCCCTGAACTGGATGCCGCTTGGGAAGGCCGATGTCGTGGCGGGAGAACAGGACGTCCTGTCCGTCAGGGGATACGGCAGAATCAGACTTGACGGTCTTGCCGGGGTTTCGAGAAAAGGCAGGACCATTGCAGAGGTTTCGTTTTTTAAGAAGAAGTGATAATTTTGGAGGTGACGGGGAAATGGCATTAACCCCATTGGATATTCATAACAAGGAATTTGACGTAAAGCTTCGTGGTTACGACAAGGATGAAGTCAACGACTTCCTGGACCAGATCATCAAGGACTATGAAGCGACACTAAAGGAAAACGATCATTTGACTGAAAGTCTCAAGCAGAGTCAGGAAAAGCTCAAGTACTTCAACGACCTGAAGGATTCACTGAATCAGTCGATCATTGTTGCACAGGAAGCAGCTGACAAGGTCAAGGCCAATTCCCAGCGCGAAGCCGAAATTATCAACCGTGAGGCTCAGAAGCAGGCTCAGGACATCATCGATCAGGCCAATGACAAGGCACGTCACATCATAGAGGAAGCCTCGAAGAAGGCCAAGAAGCTGGCGCTTGAGACGGACGACCTGCGCAAGCAGGCCCGTATCTTCAGGCAGAAGCTTCAGGTCATGATGGAATCACAGCTTGAGGTCGTAAAGGGCAGTGAATGGGATGAAATTCTCAAGCAGGGCGAAACGACAAGCTATGAAGAGATTCAGGAGGCAATTCGTCGTGATGAAACCCTTGACAAGGAGGCTGCAAAAGAGATAAAATCATTCTCAAACGATAGTGAGGATGATGTCTATTATCAGAACGCCTCAGATGAAGGCAGTGCTGACAATGCGGAAGAGACCGATGCTGTCGTCATTTTCCCGGAGTCAGGCAATGATGCCGGTGGCCAGCACTTTGCTGACGATGAATCAGAAGAGAATATGTAAAGACTTATGAGAACGCGAGCTTTGCAGAGATGCAGCAGCGAGTCGGCGGAATGGTGAAAGGGCCGGCGGTATTTCGAAGCAATGCTTATCATCTCAGTTATGACGTCGGGCTGAAACCAAGTAAGCCCGGCCGGGTGGTGCCGTTAACGACTCAAGAGGGAATCATTAGCACATGATTCCGAATCCGGGTGGTACCACGAAGATCTCGTCCCTGACAGGGGCGGGATTTTTTTTGTTGCCGCAGCCGGCTTCATGAACTGTTCCGGAAAAAAATCAAGAAAGGATTGCTGTTTATACAGCGGGTGCAACATGAGAGTTAAAGATACATTGAACTTAGGCAAGACCAAGTTCCCTATGCGTGGCAACCTGCCTGTCCGTGAGCTTGAACGCCAGAAGGACTGGGAAGAAAACAAGGTCTACGAACGTCGCCAGAAACTTAACGAGGGGAAGCCGACATTCGTCTTGCATGACGGACCTCCGTACGCCAACGGCAAGATCCATATGGGTCATGCGATGAACAAGATTTCAAAGGACATCATTGTACGTTCGAAGTCAATGATGGGCTTCAGGGCACCTTACGTTCCGGGCTGGGACACTCATGGCCTGCCGATTGAACAGCAGCTCAAGAAGGCCGGCGTCGACCGCAAGGCTCTCACTGTTGCCGATTTCCGCGAAAAGTGCCGTGAATACGCACTTGAACAGGTTGAAGGCCAGAAGAAGGACTTCAAGCGTCTCGGCATTTCCGGCGAATGGGACAACCCGTATCTGACGCTTCATCCTGAATTCGAGGCGGCTCAGATCCGCGTGTTCGGCAAGATGGCCGAAAAGGGCTTGATTTACAAGGGCCTGCGTCCTGTCTACTGGTCATGGTCATCTGAATCAGCACTTGCCGAAGCCGAGGTTGAATACCACGACGTCGTTTCACCATCTGCATTTTACGGCGTCCAGGTCAAGGACGGCAAGGGCGTTCTCGACACGGACACATATCTTGTGGTCTGGACGACGACGCCATGGACGATTCCTGCCTCCGAAGGCGTCACGGTCGATGCCAAGTTCGACTACGCCGTGGTCAAGCCTGCAAACGACAGCCGCAAGTTCGTGCTTGCCGCTGAACTTGTCAGGGAAAACGCCGAACGCTTCGGCTGGGAGGACTACGAGGTCCTCGAAACGCTGAAGGGTGCTGACCTGGAATACATCACGGCCCGCCATCCGTTCTACGATGACGTTGAGCTTCTGACGATGATCGGCGACTTCGTTACGCTTGACGCCGGCACAGGTCTCGTTCATACGGCTCCCGGCTATGGCGACGATGACTACAAGGTCGGCATGAAGTACGGTCTGCCGATTTATGCTCCGGTCAACGACCAGGGCTATCTGACGGATGACTGCGGCCCTGACTTCGCCGGCGTCTTCTATGATGATGCAAATGAAGTGTCCTTGAAGAAGCTTGAAGAAGCAAACGTCCTGCTTAAGGAAATGGACTACGAGCACAGCTATCCGTTCGACTGGCGCACGAAGAAGCCGATCATCTTCCGCGCAACGCCGCAGTGGTTTGCATCGGTAGACAAGATCCGTTCCGAAATTCTTGATGCGATTGAGGAAGTCAAGTTCCTTCCAGACTGGGGCAAGGTCCGTCTTCACAACATGATCCGCGACCGCGGCGACTGGGTAATCTCCCGTCAGCGTGTCTGGGGCGTTCCGCTCCCGATCTTCTACGCCGAGGACGGTACGGCAATCATGGAAAAGGAAACGATTGAACATGTTGCCGAGCTGATTGAAAAGTACGGCTCGAACGTCTGGTTCCAGCGCGAGGCCAAGGACCTTCTTCCGGAAGGCTACACGAACGAGCACTCACCGAACGGCGTGTTCACGAAGGAAACGGACATCATGGACGTCTGGTTCGATTCCGGTTCCTCGCACCAGGGTGTCTGCGCACAGCGCGACTACCTGACATATCCTGCCGACATGTATCTTGAAGGCTCCGACCAGTACCGCGGCTGGTTCAACTCAAGCCTGATCACGAGCGTCGCCGTTTCCGGCCATGCTCCGTACAGGCAGATCGTCTCACAGGGCTTCACGCTTGACGGCAAGGGCCGCAAGATGAGCAAGTCGCTTGGCAACACGATTGTTCCAAGCGAAGTCGTTGACAAGATGGGTGCTGAAATCATTCGCCTGTGGGTTCTCAGCGTTGATACTTCAGCCGATGTCCGCGTCTCAATGGAAAGCTTCGCACAGATTTCCGAAAGCTACCGCAAGTTCAGGAACACGATGCGCTTCATGCTCGCCAATACGACTGACTTCGATCCTGCTGAAAATACAGTGGCCTTCGATGACCTCGAAGCGTGCGACAAGTACATGGAAGTCTTGGTCAACAGGTTCACGAAGGAAATTCTTGATGACTATGCAACATACAACTTCATGGACATCTACAAGAAGCTCATCAACTTCCTGACCACGGAACTTTCAGCATTCTATCTGGATGTTGCCAAGGACGTCGTCTACGTCGAAGCCGCCGACTCACGCAAGCGCCGTTCGATGCAGACGGTTCTCTACGATGTCCTCGTCCGTCTGACGAAGCTCATGACGCCTGTCCTTCCGCACACGACGGAGGAAATCTGGGAATACCTGAAGGAGCCGGAAGACTACGTACAGCTTGCCGAAATGCCTGAAGTTGCGCATTACGACGGCGAAGTCGAGCTGCTTGAGAACTGGAGAAGATTCATGAAGGTCCGCTCAGACGTCTTCAAGTCACTCGAAAATGCACGTAACGAAAAGCTCATCGGCAAGTCCTTCGAGGCACACGTTGAACTCTACGTTTCCGACGGTGTCAGGGAGGAACTTGACAAGCTCGGCGCAAATGTCCGCCAGATGATGATTGTTTCCGCCCTTGACGTCCTGCCGAAGGAACAGGCTCCTGCCGACGCCGATGACTACGATGAAGTCAAGGTCGTCGTCAAGCATGCCGAAGGCGAGGTCTGCCCTCGCTGCCGTCGCACGACGACAACCGTCGGCTCCGATTCCCGCCTGCCGCAGCTTTGCGACGAATGCGCAGGAGTCGTTGCCGAAAACTATCCTGAAGCACTCGAGGAAGGACTCGAATAAGAATCCGCGAAATCCCATGACCTGCCGTCATGGGATTTTTTGTCTGTACTAAATGGTGTTGATGATTCTTCAACGCCATTTTCGGCATCCGTAAGAAAAACATGGCAATACGTTGAATCCACCGTTTTCACCAGCGCTGTCTCCGGCATTTTCTGAATTCTGCAAAAATGGCAGTTTGAGTTCGATTCCGGATATTGGTCTAGACCGCCGAACCGTTTTCCGGTCGTCTTTCACATTCTGACGCAACTGTCCGGCTGGCGCATCTGCATTTTACGGAAAACTCATGCGCGGACTTTGCTCAAATTGCGCATAGATGATAAGATAGAACCAGGACTATATACGCAAAAGAGGTAAGCTCATGGAATTGATCAAGGTTCACGGATCCGGAAACGACTTCTTCATTCTGGATCAGGAAAAGATGGAACGAAGGATATCTGAAGAGGAGCTGCAGCAGCTTGCAGTC
Source organism: uncultured Ligilactobacillus sp. (assembly GCA_934201845.1). Classification (GTDB taxonomy): domain Bacteria; phylum Bacillota; class Bacilli; order Lactobacillales; family Lactobacillaceae; genus Ligilactobacillus. The sequence goes on from CAKPXA010000001.1 coordinate 157,063, forward strand.
AGGGTCTGCGACAGGAAGAACGGCTTTCACGGCGGTGCCGACGGGATTCTCTATGTTCTTCCAGAAGACAGGCCGGAAGTTGCGGGAAGGATGCGCGTCATCAACGCCGACGGCAGCGAGGCAAGCATGTGCGGCAACGGTCTGCGCACGGTCGCGCGCTATCTGAGTGAGAAGACCGGCAGGGACGAGTTCAGGGTTGCGACGATGTACGCTGACCTTGAAGTCAGGCGGGCAGAAGACCTGGCTGAGGGTGTGACGACGTTTGCCGTCGAGATCTCACCGGTCAGCTTCAAGGCCGCTGATTTGAAGATGCACGTCGGCAGGGAGGAGCTGCATGATGAAATCGTGCCGGAGCTGTCCGACACATTGAGATTCAGCGCCGTGGCCGTGCCGAATCCGCACCTCATTTCCTTCGTCGGGCACGACACGCTTGTTTCGGATGAACTCGGACGCATTGCCTCGTATCTGAATGACGGGAAGAACCCGCTGTTTCCGGACGGCGTGAACGTGAGCTTCGTCGAGATTCTCGGCGAAGACAGCATCTTCGTGCGCACATACGAGCGCGGCGTAGGCTACACGAATGCCTGCGGGACGGCGATGTCTGCGTCAAGCCTGATGTACGTGCTCGAGAAGACGGAAGGCAGGGACTTTGAAAAGGTCCTGTCCGTCAGGAATCCCGGCGGCATGGTCAGGACGGTTGTGCACAGAAGGGATGACGGCAGCTGCTGGATGTCGCTGATCGGTAACGGTACCTTCGTGGCCAAATGCAGTGTCGGTCTTGACAGTGCGCTTGCCGGCGATTTTTCGGCGGCGTCCTGGAAGGAGACCGGGGAGCAGGAAGGCTATGACAGATTCATCAAGTCAATCTGCGGTTGATACTGGAGGAATTGAAATGGATTTTGAAGAGAAATTGTTATCTGTTGAGAATATCTTTGACGGCAAGGTCATCAAGGTGGACAAGGAGACGGTCGAGCTTCCGGACGGCAAGCAGGCGTTCAGGGAAATCGTCAGGCATCACGGTGCCGTTGCACTGATTCCCATCACGAACGACAACAGAATCGTGATGATCAGGCAGTGGCGCGAACCGATGCGCAAGGTGACGCTGGAAATCCCCGCCGGCAAGATTGAGCCGGATGAGCAGGACGATCCGATGAAGACGGCGGTCCGTGAGCTTAACGAGGAGGCCCGCTACGAGGCGGAGAACATCGAGCTGGTGACGCCGTTCTACACGACGCCGGGATTCAGCGACGAGAAGATCTATCTGTATCATGCTTCGGGTCTGACGCCCGTTGAAAGGGAGCTTCCTCAGGACGCCGATGAGTTTCTCGAACTTGTCGAACTGACGCTTCCGGAAGCCCTGAAGGCCATGCAGGAAGGACTCGTCTGTGACAGCAAGACAATCATGGGTCTGCTGTTCTGGCAGCTGATGCAGTAGTCAGGAGTCAGGATGAACGATAATGGAGAAAAAAGAGAGCTCTTCGATCAGGACGAGGTCGAGCCGCTGAGGCGTTCGGACCGGCACAGGAAGAAGAAAATCGGTATTCCCTTTAAAAATGCACGCCGTAAGGAGAACTCTCCCCAAAATGAGCATCATGCAGATGACCTGGAAGAATCGTTGAGCAGAACCAGGGCCGTGTCCGAGGACCGCGAGAGAGCGGCTGAGGAAAAGACGGACAGGCTGAAGAGAAAGCTCAACATTGCAATTGCCTGCCTGGTGGTGGCGATTGTGCTGGTCTATCTGTTCATGCGTTTTGTTAACTGGTAACTGAAAGGAAATGATTGATATGCGCTACGGAATCATCTGCGCAATGGATGAAGAACTGAAGGATCTTCTTGGAAATCTGGATGAACGCACCGACAGCACGGTCGGAGGCACTGAATTTTACAAGGGAAAGCTGAAAGGCAGCGAGGTCGTTTTGGTCAGGTGCGGAATCGGCAAGGTGCAGTCGGGCATCGTGACAGCTCTGCTGATTGTGGAATTCGGCGTTGACTGCGTCATCAACTCCGGTTCTGCCGGAGGCATCGGCGAGGGCCTGCACGTCGGCGACGTCGTGATTTCAACGGGCGCCGCCTACCATGATGCGGATGCCACGGCATTCGGCTATGCCATGGGTCAGCTTCCGGGTCAGCCACAGGTCTTCAAGGCGGACGAAGGGCTTGTTGACCGCCTGGCAGCGGCTGCCGGCAGGACCGACCTGAATGTCAGGAAGGGACTCATCGTCACCGGCGACCAGTTCGTAAGCTCGGACGAGAAGATTGCGGAAATCAGGAAGATCTACCCGGATGCCCTCTGCTGCGAGATGGAAGGCGCTGCAGTCGCCCAGGCTGCTTATCAGCTCGGCGTTCCGTTCGCCGTCGTCAGGGCAATGTCGGACAACGGCAACGGCGAGGCTGCCCAGTCGTTCGATGAGTTCATCATCGATGCCGGCAGGCGCTCCGCAAGGATGATCATGGCCCTGATGGAAGACTAGGGGGGACGTTTCGTGGAGAGAATTTATGCCGACAATGCCGGGACAACGCCGATGGCGCCGGAAGTGATTGAGACGATGACCGCTGCAATGAGCGGCGTCTTCGGCAATGCATCTGCCGTCAACAGCTTCGGGCGTGAGGCCAGACGTCTGCTTGACGAAAGCAGGCACACGATTGCCCGGTCAGTCAATGCGGCGGATGACAACGAGATTGTCTTCACAAGCGGCGGAACTGAAGGTGACAACACCGCCATCATGCAGACTGCGCTTGTCCGCAGGAATGAAGGGCGCCACATCATCACGACGGCCGTCGAGCACGAGGCCGTGCTCAAGCCGCTGGACTTTCTGGAAAGCCGTGGTTATGAAGTGACGTATCTGCCGGTTGACGCAAACGGCATCGTCAGTCCGGCTGATCTCAAGGCCGCCCTGCGCGACGACACGATTCTCGTATCTGTCATGACCGGCAACAATGAGGTCGGAAGCAGACAGCCGATTCATGAAATCGGGGAGATCGTCGCTGAATCGAATGCGTGGTTCCATACCGACTGTGTGCAGGCGTACGGCATTGAGGACATCGACGTGCAAAGGGACAGAATCGATTTGCTGTCAACATCGGCACACAAGCTGAACGGTCCCAAGTTCCTGGGTTTCCTTTATGAGCGCGACGGACTCAATCTTGGTCCCTATCTGCGCGGCGGTGACCAGGAGCTCAAGCGACGTGCGGGCACCGAGAACGTGCCTGCCATCGCCGGCTTTGCCCGGGCGGTGGAACTTGATTCGGACAAGGCGGCCCTGAGGGAGAGGATGTTCGGCTTAAAGCGGCATCTGATCAGCGGTCTTGAGGCTGCAGGCATCGATTTTGAGGTGAACGGCAGGCATGACGGCAGTGAACTTCCTCAGATCGTCAATCTGTGGTTCAAGGGCTGCCGCAGCGACGCGCTGCTGACGAACCTCGATCTGAGTGGAATCGCCGCATCGGCTGGTTCGGCATGCACGGCGGGATCGCTCGAACCTTCCCATGTGCTGACGGCGATGTACGGTCCGGACAGCGGGAGAATTTCCGAATCCCTGCGTTTCAGTTTCGGCAGGTACAACACTGATGAGGAAATCGAGCGTATAATTGAAGTATTGACGAAGACAGTCACAAGACTCAAAAAAGGCAGGTAATTTAAATGGCATACGGACAAAAGGCAAAACTTCAGGGAGATACAAGGACATTTGAACTTTCACCGGAAATCAAGCGCTACTCCCTGCGCGACGTCGGCTTTGCCGAGTCGAAGGGCGGCAAGTTCACGCTTGAACGCTCGCTTGACCCGAATTCCCCGTACAATCAGGGCTTCAAGTTCAAGATGACCGTCACCGCCGCAATGGACGGCTTCAAAATGGTCACGACAACGGCCAACGGCATCAAGGAAGTCAACGTGTTCAAGGGCGGCGACGCCGATGCTCACGTTGAACAGCTGAACTACATCATAAGCGACCTGATTGACCACAGCATCATCAGAGAATGCAACTGATTCCGGCAACGCCTCGCGCATCATGCGTGAGGCGTTTTTATATGTACTCGGCTTCACACTTTGTCATAACTGGGTTCCGCCTCGCAGCCCCTTCCGCCCAGGTACCCTCACTTGGCAGACAAGCCTGGTACTCGGGGGCTAAGCGGCTCGTCTCCACACCTTGTCATAATCGGGTTCGGAGCGGCAATCGCCTGGAGCTAAGCACTGTCTTCCTAGACGAGGCAAGCTCGCCTTCGTCAGACAGAAGCTTAGCTTACGGCTCATACCCGCCGCTCCTCACACCTTGTCATAACTGGGTTTCGCCTCGCATTCGCCCTATCACAAGCAGGGACTCCCTGGGCGAGTTGCACTCGCCTTCAGTCGTCCACATGCTTGTGTACGGGCTCATGGGCGCTCGTCTCCACACCTTGTCATTTCCCTTCTTTTTTGCTATCATAGAAAACACTGAAGAGGACAACCTTCAATTGTTGGATTCAGAATTTGATGAAATGATGGTGAGTTTCTTAATATGACAGACAACAGCAGAATCCGCGTCGTCGTCGGAATGAGCGGCGGCGTGGACTCTTCCGTCTGTGCGTACCTGCTCAAGCAGCAGGGGTACGACGTTGTCGGCGTGTTCATGAAGAACTGGGACGATGAGAAGGACAGCGGCGTATGCACGGCCACGGAGGATTATCAGGACGTTGCGAAGGTGGCAGACGAAATCGGCATTCCGTATTATTCGGTCAACTTCGAAAAGGAATACTGGGACAGGGTGTTCACGTACTTCCTTGACGAGTACCGTCACGGCAGGACGCCGAATCCCGACGTCATGTGCAACAAGGAGGTCAAGTTCAAGGCGTTTCTCGACTATGCCATGGAACTTGACGCCGATTACATCGCAATGGGACACTATGCGCAGATCAGGCGCGATGAGGACGGCACGGTGCATCTGATGCGCGGAGCCGACCGGAACAAGGACCAGACTTATTTTCTGAGTCAGCTGTCCGGAAGCCAGCTCGAAAAGGCAATGTTCCCGATTGGCGGCATGCAGAAGAAGGAAGTGCGTGAAATCGCGCGTAAGGCCGGTCTGGCCACGGCTGAGAAGAAGGATTCGACCGGTGTGTGCTTCATCGGCGAGAGGAACTTCAGCAAGTTCCTGAACGAGTTTCTTCCTGCCAAGCCCGGGAAGATGATGACGTTTGACGGCGAGTGCAAGGGCGAGCACTTCGGACTGATGAACTATACAATCGGTCAGAGAAGGGGCCTTGGCATCGGCGGCAGCGGCAAGTCGAACGACCCGTGGTTCGTGGTCGGCAAGGACCTTTCAACGAACACGCTGTACGTCGGGCAGGGTTACCACAACGAGCATCTCTATGCAACAAGCCTTGATGCGACGCGTCTCAGCTTCGTCGCACCGATTGAGGACCGCGGACAAAGCTTCCACTGCACCGCCAAGTTCAGATACCGCCAGCAGGACACGGGCGTCACTGTGAAATTCAGTGCTGCGCGTGACAAGGTGGAGGTAATATTCGACGAGCCGGCACGTGCCATCACGCCCGGTCAGGAAATCGTCTTCTACGACGGTGAGGAGTGCCTGGGAAGCGGCACCATTGACTACGCCTACCAGAACGGACGTCTGCTTCAATACGTGTAGTCGGGCAATTTATGCCTTTGAAGGCCGCCGGAATGAAATGACGGTTCGGGTCCTGTCAGTGAAGATTTTCATTGGTGACAATGGAAATCTTCACTGTTTTTTTATCTAACCATCAGTACGTATTGAATGGTGTCCGAAGGCTGACCGCTCGTCTCCACACCTTGTCATAACTGGGTTCCGACTCGCAGCCCCTTCCGCCCAGGTACCCTCACTTGGCAGACAAGCCTGCCGGCGTTCGGGCAAGCCTGGTACTCGGGGGCTAAGCGGCTCGTCTCCACACCTTGTCATAATCGGGTTCGGAGCGGCAATCGCCTGGAGCTAAGCACTGTCTTCCTAGACGAGGCAAGCTCGCCTTCGTCAGACAGAAGCTTAGCTTACGGCTCATACCCGCCGCTCCTCACACCTTGTCATAACTGGGTTTCGCCTCGCATTCGCCCTATCACAAGCAGGGACTCCCTAGGCGAGTTGCACTCGCCTTCAGTCGTCCACATGCTTGTGTACGGGCTCATGGGCGCTCGGCTCCACACCTTGTCATAACTGGGTTTCGCCTCGCATTCGCCCTGTCACAAGCAGGGACTCCCTGGGCGAGTTGCACTCGCCTTCAGTCGTCCACATGCTTGTGTACGGGCTCATGAGCGCTCGGCTCCACACCTTGTTTTGTTCCCCGCTTTTTAATTTTCCCGAAATGTGAGATAATAAGGCGTATAGACTATGATGGAAAAGGGTGTCGGATAATGACCAGACTATATTTTATACGTCACGGGAAGACCGAATGGAATCTTGAAGGAAGGTATCAGGGAGCTCACGGAGACTCGCCGCTGCTTCTTCAGAGCTATCTTGAAATCGGGCTTCTGGCGGAATCGTTGAAGGACGTCAGGTTTGACAAGGCATACTGCAGCCCGATCAAGCGGGCGCGGGTCACGGCACAGAAGCTGGTGTCGATGCTTGACAAGCCCGTCAAGCTGGAATCGGACAGGGCATTCCAGGAATTTGACCTGGGAGAGATGGAAGGCATGAAGTTCACCGAGGTGGCTGAGAGGTATCCCGAGGAACTTGATGCGTTCAGGCATCATCCGGACAAGTATGACGGCAGGAAGATCGGCGGTGAGGACTATCAGGACGTGATTGACCGCATGACGCCGAAAATCAGGGCAATCTGTGAGAGGTACCCTGACGGAAACATTCTGATAGTCAGTCACGGGGCGGCCCTTTGTGCCGAAATCAGACATCTGATGGGCGTTCCCCTGGCCGAGACCAGGGACAAGGGCGGCCTTGCCAACACGAGCACGACGGTACTGGAGACGGTTGACGGCGGTGAGACGTTCAGGTGTCTGACCTGGAACAGGACGGACTACCTGAAACGGGAAATTGAAACAACGGATGTTGTCTGAGGCGGTGTGATTTTGGAAGAGAAGCATGGCAGAAGAAGAAAAAACGAGGAAAGGACGCAGAAGGCGGTTGAGGGACTCATCGCGCGGATTGACGAGAACCCGTACGACCCGCAGGCCTATTATGCCCTGGGGTGCCTTCTGACGGAGCTTCAGAGCTTCGAACAGGCGGAGGAGCTCTTCAAGCGGGCACTGAACGTCTTTGAAGGTCAGGAGGACAAGCAGGCCCTGCTGCACTACGGACTGGGCAATGTTCTTTATTCGGCGGGACTGTTCAAGGAAGCTGCCGCCGAGTTCGAGGTGCTCAAGGGTTCGCCTTATGAGGCAGATGCTGTCCTGATGATGGCGCAGACGGAGCTTTCGGGCGGAAGCAGCGAGAAGGCCCTTGCCTATGCCCTGACGGCATTTGAAAAGGGGAGCGGACAGACGAGACTTGATGCCTGTGCCCTGCTGGGGGATGCGTTTCTTTCCCTTGGCAGCTTCAGGCAGGCAGGTGACTACTACGATCTGTATTTGAAGGAGAAACCGGACGACAAGCGGGTGCTCTTCATGCGCGGCGTCGCTGAGACGGGCGCGGGCAATGCTCCTGATGCCTGGTTCGAACGGGTGAAGAAAATTGACGGGAAGTATTTTGCAAGGATGACTGAACGGCTGGATGACATCTCCAGGGTTCTGAACGACGGAAAGAAGGAGTGAGGCGGATGACGGAACGCGTTAGGGGCAAGGTGGTTCATATCTTCTTTGAAGCGCCCAACAGCTTCTACAAGGTGCTGCTGGTCAAGGTCAGGGAAGCCAGTTTCGACTGGGATGAAAGACAGATAACCGTGGTCGGCAGCTTTGCCGACATCATCGAGGGAAGCGAGTACTCCTTCGAAGGTGCTCTGACCAGGCATGCGCGCTACGGCATGCAGTTTCAGGCGCAGAACTACAAGTCGGAGACACTGTCCACCACTGCCGGCGTCGTTTCGTACCTCTCCTCCGACATCTTTCCCGGAATCGGGAAGAAGACCGCTGAACACATCGTGGATGTTCTTGGAAAGGACGCAATCAACGTGCTGCTCGCCGATGAGGACAGGGTCAACGACCTCGGCCTGAGCGAGAAGCAGAAGGGCGTTCTGATGCAGGGCATCATTGAGAACAACGGTACGGAACAGACCGTGATTGAACTGAACGGCCTCGGCTTTTCCAGCAGGGTCACGGAGGAAATCTTCTCGCGTTATCAGGAGAAGTCACTGGAGGTCATTCATGAGGACCCGTACAGGCTGGTGACCGAAATCCGCGGGCTCGGCTTCAGGCGCATTGATCAGATTGCCGGTGACATGAACATCGGTCCGGACGATCCGAAGCGGATTTCAGGGGCGGTTCTGACCGTTCTGTATGAGGAGTGCTATTCTAACGGCAACACCTGGACGTCTGACAAGGTTCTTCTTGACAAGACCCTCGGCTTGCTTGAAGGTGCCCGCAGCGAGCGCATTGCACCGGAGAAGGTGGCTGATGCTGTCATTTCGCTGGGGAATTCGCGCAGAATCGTGATCGAAGCCGGCAGGGTCTATCCTAAGAACCTCTACAATGCCGAAAAGGAGATTGTCTATGACCTCTATCGTCTGATGAACAACCGCGATGAACCAATCGGCTATGACGAGGACGAGATGGACGGATTCATCGATGAGATTCAGTCCGAGTTCAGCATCACCTACGGAAAGGACCAGCTGCAGGCAATCAAGGAGGCGCTGAACTCCCCCGTCTTTCTGCTGACTGGCGGTCCGGGGACGGGCAAGACGACGATTCTGCGCGGCATCACGGAGCTTTACATGAAGCTTCATGACATCAGCAGGGACGAGGCCGACGAGATCATCCTGGCGGCTCCCACCGGCCGTGCGGCTCAGAAGATGGCCGCTGCAACGGGGATGGATGCCTCGACGATTCATCATCTGCTGGGCCTGACCGGCAATGAGAACGTGTCCGAGAAGGATCTTGACGAACTTTCCGGCACGCTTCTGATTGTCGACGAGTCATCCATGGTTGACACGGAACTCATGCATCTGCTGCTGTCATGCGTGCCGGATGACATGCAGGTCGTCTTCTGCGGGGACAAGAACCAGCTGCCGTCGGTCGGGCCGGGCCGTGTCTTTGCCGACATGCTCGAAAGTGGTCAGCTTCCCCTGCGCGAACTGACGCACATCTACCGTCAGGGCGACGGCTCGACGATTGTGAAGCTGTCGCAGAGCATTGTCGAGGGCGATGTGCCGGAAGACCTGCTTGACAAGACTGCTGACCGTTCGTTCATCAAATGCAGTGGTGACCAGGTATGCAGCGTTGTGGAGCAGATTGTCAGTCTCGTCTTGAAGAAGGGGCAGAATGCCGATGACATCCAGGTCCTGGCGCCGATGTACATGGGTCCTGCCGGAATCAATCAGTTGAACCGGGTGCTTGCGCCGCTGATGAACCCGTCAAGGCAGAATGCCAAGTTCGTCGAGTCCGGCGAAAACGAGTTCCGCATCGGTGACCGTGTCCTGCAGCTGCAGAACAATCCCGAAAAGAACATCTACAACGGTGACATCGGCCGAGTCATTGCCATTGACGAGCCGAAGAAGGGGCACGGCACGACGATGACCGTCAGATTCGAGGGACGCGAGGTCGAGCTTGAGCAGAGCGACTTCCTGAATCTGACGCTTGCGTACTGCATGTCCATTCACAAGTCCCAGGGCAGCGAGTTTCCAATCGTCATCCTGCCGATGGTCAGGCAGTATACGCGCATGTTTGCACGGAACCTGCTCTACACTGCACTGACGCGGGCCAAGCAGAAGCTGATGATGGTCGGGGAGCCGAGCGCCTATGCCAACTGCATCCGCGCCGTGGCCCTGAACCGTTCGACGACGCTCAAGTCCCAGCTGATCCTGCAGTTCACCGGCGCGGAACCGGAGGAAGAAGCTCCTGAAGAGGAGCGGGGCAATGACGAAATCGTCTTTTCCGAACAGGAACCGGAAGATTCCTTCGGAAGCCAGAGCCCGGCTCCCGACCGGCCGATCGGGCCGCAGGAAACGGTTCTGAAACCTGAGAACCTCATGACGGTCAGCCCCATGATTGGCATGGACAACGTGACCCCATGGCAGTTTATGCCGCATAAGTAGACTTTCATCCGGAGACATGCGTTCTCCGGATTTTGTTTAAATGCATTTTGACGTACGTACCTGCTCTGCATTTCAGATGGAAGGCGGCGTGTCGCTTGACATATCGGCGCCTGCATATTAGGATATAGTCAGATTCAGAAAAAAGAGTAACTGTTGTAAGTAAGGTCTGTAAACCAACGATGAAATTTGGTTGACGGATAATCCGTGATTTTGTCTGGGGGACTGCACATGGAAGGATTATACTTTGTGGCGGGAATCGGGCTGGTCATACAGTACCTGATTGCCGGAAGAAGGCACAGCCGGGCCGGCTGGGTGCTGCCGGTCGTGTCTCTTCTGGCCATGACGTACCTGCAGCTGTTCGTCTGGCTGCCTGAGAGCCATGGCCTGGAAATGCCGCTCATGCAACGTTCGTTCAAGTTTCTGGTCATGAATGCATACACGCTGGTGCTTGTGATGATTTTCTTTGCCCGAAGCCGCTATGACAGATAAGTAAAAAGACAGGGTTCCCGGCGGAATCCTGTCTTTTGCTATTTTCTGTCTCCTGGCGGCACGCTTGGAATGTTCATCCAGAACGGGTGCTGTGCCGTGCTGAAGAAGATGTCGAAGTACCTGTTGCCTATTTCCTCGCCGTCTATCTGGCCGAATTCGAGCGAGTTGATGATGATGTGAACCTGACTGCTCTTGAAGTGGTGCAGGTATGGCAGCTTGAGCTGTTTTCCGAAGTAGATGAAGACTGCCAGGGTGACGAACTTGAAGAAGTTGAGGTCGTCGGCGACGATCAGGTCAAGCTGGTGATCCGTTGCGTCGGCGGTGGGGGAGAGCACGATGCCGTTGTCAAAGTAGGGATGGTTGGCGACGTTGACGAAGGCGACGCGTTTGAAGAATTCGTACTTCTCGTCTATTCTGACCGTCGCGGCAAAGGACTCCTGGTTTATCAGGGCATCGAATGCGCTGACCATATAGGCGAGAAACTTCAGGTGGAACCGGTTCAGCATCTTCTGCAGCTTCCTGTGCCTGTGCGCTTCGGAATTGAGGCTGATGACGAAGGCGTCGAAGCCGATTCCGAAGTCGTTGAAGAAGTAGCCGTGACTGTGATGCGTCGTTTCCGTGTATTCTCCGATGTCATAGTAGACGGGCTCCGTTGTGGAGAGAATCTGACTCAGGGCAGTCATCGGATCCGACGCGATCCCGATTCCCTGGGCGAAGCCGTTGTTTTCGCCGATGGGGATGAAGGCCAGGGGCACATTCTTGAAGTCGGTCTCCCTGATGCCGTTCAGAACTTCATTGAGAGTTCCGTCACCGCCGATGACAATGACGACGGTGTTGTCCGCTTCTTCCGGTGTGAGATGCGAAATGTAGCGTCTCGTAAGCGTTCTGGCATGACCGACTTTCTCCGTCTTGCGGAATATGTACGGAACCTTCCGTTCATCAAGCCGGTTTCTGATGCCCTGCCAGACGTCGGCATTCAGACCATCAGAAGCCTGATTGTTGACGATGATGAAAAACGTCTTCAATTGTTCTTCCTCCATTCGAGCATTCTTCTGAAAATATTACAACAAAAGCAGCGGATATACAAGCGGCTTTTCACCATCAGACCTGAAAGGTCAAAAAAAGGAGCCATGAACCGGCTCCTTTCTGTCTTTAAGTCACCACTGCAGAGGCGGCAGCTGAATCACAATCTGCATGGATGCGGCAGCACCAATCAGACCGTAACGAGCATCGGAATGATCAGTGGGCGGCGTTCCGTCTTGTCGAACAGGAACGACTGCAGGTCGGAGACGATTGCATCCCTGAGCATTGCCTCCGAGATCTTCTCATTCTTGAGCGTCCGTTTGATTGAACGGAAGACGCGTCTTCTACCCTGGTTGATCAGCTCGCCGGACTCGCGCATGTAGATGAAGCCGCGGGAAAGCAGGTCGGGACCTGCCAGGACTTCGCGGTTCTTCATGTCAATCGTTGCAACGACGACGACCAGCCCCTCCTCGGACAGGATGCGGCGGTCGCGCAGGACTACGTTGCCGATGTCACCGATGCCGGATCCGTCGATGTAGACGTCATCAGCATTGAAATGACCGGCGATTCTCGCGGAGTTCGGTGTAAGTGCGAGAACGTCGCCGTTTTCAAGGATGTAGCAGTTTTCCTTCGGAACATCGCAGCTCTGGGCAAGCCGGGTGTGAATCTTCAGCATGCGGTATTCGCCGTGAACCGGCATGAAGAACTTAGGCTTCATCAGCCTGAGCATGAGCTTCTGTTCCTCCTGGCCGCCGTGCCCCGAGGCATGGATGTTGTTGACCTTGCCGTGGATGACAGTGGCGCCGGCTTCCTCAAGTTCGTTGATGACCTTGTTTACGCTGAGCGTGTTGCCTGGAATCGGGGAACTCGAGAAGACGACGGTGTCGCCGGGCTGAATGGAGACCTGACGGTGAGTGCCGTTGGCGATGCGGCTCAGGGCAGCCATCGGTTCGCCCTGGGAGCCGGTGCAGAGAATCATGACCTTGTCTGCCGGGAGACTGTTGATTTCCCTGGCGTCGACGATTGATTCCTCCGGGATGTCAAGATAGCCCAGTTCGCGTCCGTTGACGATGGCAGCTTCCATGCTGCGGCCGAATACGGCAATCTTGCGTCCCTTGTTGACGGCTGCGTCTGCAGCCTGCTGGATACGCGAAATGTTTGAGGCGAACGTCGCGAAGATGACGCGGCCCTCGACCTTTTCGAAGATTCGCCTGATGGACTTTCCGACCCAGCGCTCCGACTTCGTGAAGTTCGGAATCTCGGCGTTGGTGCTGTCGGAGAGAAGGCACAGAACGCCTTCCTCACCCAGCCTTGCCATCTTCTGGAGGTTAGGCGGCTGGTTCGTGATCGGAGTCAGGTCGAACTTGTAGTCGCCGGTGCAGACAATCGTGCCGGACGGGGTCTTGATGGCGGCACCGAGCGTGTCCGGAATCGAGTGGGTGGTTCTGAAAAATGAAACGCTTGTCTTGCGGAATTTCAGGACTGTGTCCTCGTTGATTTCGTGCAGCTCCGTTGTTTTAAGCAATCCGTGTTCTTCGAGCTTGCTCTTGATCAGCGCAAGCGCAAGAGGACCGGCATAGATGGGAACATTGACCTGCTGAAGCAGGAACGGAATGCCGCCGATGTGGTCTTCATGGCCGTGCGTGATGACAAGGGCCTTTATTTTCTGCTGATTTGCAACTAGATACTGATAGTTGGGGATGACATAGTCGATTCCCAGAAGGTCGTCTTCCGGGAACTTTATGCCGGCGTCAACGACGATGATTTCATCCTGGAACTGGATGCCGTACGTGTTCTTGCCGATTTCCCCGAGACCGCCGAGTGCAAAGACGGCCGTCTCGTTATTCTTCACATTGAGTTTCTTCATTTGTTAGAACTCCGTGATCTTGTAGTTCGGGCTGTTCTTTTCATATTCCAGTGCAGCGTCATCGAGCTGTTCGATGAATTCGACGTTGTGTTCCGTGTTTGATTCAACGAGGATGCGTGCTTCTGGTTCAGAGTCAGCCTCAAGGTACAGTACTTCCGTGTTTTCACGGCGCGGGTTGATGCGTTTTGTCGGTTGATAGTATACTTTGAAAATCATTTTCAATTCTCCTTGGTTATTTGATATTTGCCATAAGGCAGTGCAAGAATTAGCTTTCCGAACGTAGATTGTTTTTCAACAGTTACTACCATTCTATCATATCTTGCTCATTAAGTACAATGACACGGAAATAGCGGTTCAGACACGGGCGGTCATGCGGTATAATTGAAGGTGAGAAGAGACAAAGGAAGTGGTTTTCATGATGCACATCATAATCATCGTTACAGTCCTGCTGATTCTGGCGGCCGTTGCGGCCGTCCGCAGGCTCAGGCGCAACAGGGCGCTTGCCGTCATGCAGAATTCGAGCATGAAGGTCACCGGCCAGGCATTTTCAGAAGCGGTCAGGAATGTTCAAAGCCCTGGATTTGACGGGAAAAATGCAGGGGGAAAACCGCGTGTGGAGCTGATTTCGGACGTCTGGGGCAAAGGCGTCATGGCTTTCGAGTACTCACTTGACGCACCGGAAGTCATGACGGGCGAGCTTGCCGGAATCAGGAGGAAGATGACGGACGAGCTGGGAAGATACGCCTCTGCCCACGGCATGACGGGCTGGGCGGGGGAGCCGTGCTTCGTCGTTTCGGACATCTGGATCTTTGCCGGTGTTCTGCACATCGACGTCTCGCACGTGATCAATCAGGCAACCGCTGATTATCTGCATGACATCAGAAAGGGTGAGGGAAGATAAGAAAAACGGCTGAAGCAGTGCTTCAGCCGCAGGCATTCAGAGCAGAACCAGGTCATCCGGTCTGTGGAACGGATCTTCCTTGTTGATGTGGTCAAAGAACATGATGCCGTTCAAGTGGTCGATTTCATGCTGAACGACGATTGCAGTGTAGTCGCGGAGACGCTCGACGTGTTCCTCGCCGTTGAGGTCGTACCAGCGCAGCTTGATCTTCTCGTGACGCGGGACGTAGCCCGGAACTTCACGGTCGACTGAAAGGCATCCTTCGCCTTCCGACAGGGCTGCCATCTGAACCGACTCGCTCAGGATCACGGGGTTGACCAGCACGTGCTTGAAGAACGGCGGCCTGCCTTCCTCGTCCGGAACGAGAACTGCCGTCATGCGCTTTGATGCGTTCACCTGGGGAGCGGCAAGACCGACCCCGGCGCGGAGCTTGTATTTTTTGGCGATTTTTTCATCCTGACTGTTTTCAAGAAACTCCATCAGATCGTGGGCAAGCTTCTGGTCTTCGTCAGATAATGGGAAGGCAATCTTTTCCGCACGGGTTCGCAGTGTCGGATGGCCTTCGCGGATAATATCATCCATTGTTAGCAAAATCAATTCCTCCAAATTTTAGTCTCTACCTTACATTCTAACACATATTCAGCTCAGATTTTAGTGGTTTGCACTGAATTTTTATGGTTCCGATGTGTTATAATTAACTGAAAATCAATTGGACAAGGTGGTCAGTCGGATGAGTTCTGAAAAGGAAAGCTTCAGCTACCCGCTCATGCCGGAATGGTCGACGCAGGAAATCATTGATGTGTCTGCATTCTATGAAGCGGTTGAAAAACTGAATACGAAGGGGGTCAGGCGCACCGATTTCATGAAGGCTTACAGGCGCTTCTGCGAGATCGAGCCGTCAAAGGCCGCTCAGAAACAGCTTGATGCAAGATTTGAAGATGAATCAGGCTATTCAATCTATCGTTCCGTTCAGTTCGTGCTGGAAAATGACAGGGAAAATCTCAGATTCACGCGGAGGTGATTGAATGGAATGGGAGAAAATCAACACCTGTGTCCGGGAATGGATGAGCCAGGCCCGGACGATGATTCTCGAGGGACGTGCCAGGAAGCTCCGTGTCGAGGAAAAGACGAGCCGGTGCGACCTTGTCACGAACGTTGACAGATTCATCGAGGAGTTCTACGTGAGCCGCATCCGCGAGAACTTTCCCGGTTCAAGGATTCTTGGCGAGGAAGGGGATGCCGACGAGAATCTTGCCGGCTTTGACGGTCTGCTCTGGATAATCGATCCGATTGACGGGACGATGAACTTCGTCAAGCAGCACGACCATTTCGCCAGCATGATTGCCGTCCGTGAAAACGGGGCTGACAAGCTCGGCTACATACTCGACGTGGCTGAAGACAGACTCTACTGGGGCGGACCCGAGTGCGGCGTGTACTGCAATGACGAGAAAATGTCCCCGCCGGTTGACGTTTCGCTTGAGGACGGCCTGTTCGGCGTCGGAGGAAGGATGCTCCTGAGCAACTACAGGAACGTCCAGGACGCCGCTGAGGAAAGCCTCGGCGTGCGCATCTACGGAAGTGCCGGCATCGAGTTCATTCACGTCCTCACCGGCAAGAACGTTTCGTATCTTTCGCATCTTCGTCCCTGGGATTATGCCGCCGGAAAAATACTTGCAGAAACATTGGGATTAGTCGTGAAAACGATTGACGAAGAGCCGCTTGATATGATATCATCAAGTGATGTATTAGCAGCGACGAAAAGCGCATATCGCGGCATCGTCAAATTGATGAATAGTTGATTTGGGCTGTGGCAGGAAGTCACAGTTTTTGTATGCCGTGCCATGAAAACAGTTTTCTGTGTTTTCCTGCAGTAATGAAAATGCCGGCAGCTGTTTTCCGGAGCGTTTTTCCAAGCATATCGTTTGAAAGGAAGAAAAAACTTTGAAAACTCGTGATGATATTCGCAACGTTGCGATTATTGCCCATGTCGATCATGGTAAGACAACGTTAGTCAATGAATTGTTGAAGCAGTCTGACACTCTGGATTCTCACACGGAAATCAGCGACCGTGCGATGGATTCGAATGACATTGAAAAGGAACGTGGTATCACGATTCTTTCCAAGAACACGGCTGTCAAGTACAAGGGAAAGCAGATCAACATTCTGGATACGCCGGGACATGCCGATTTCGGCGGCGAAGTTGAACGCATCATGAAGATGGTTGATGGCGTCCTGCTCATCGTCGATGCTTTCGAAGGCACGATGCCCCAGACGCGCTTCGTTCTCAAGAAGGCTTTGGAACAGCATCTGACACCAATCGTCATCATCAACAAGATTGACCGTCCGGGCGCCCGTCCGGAGGAAGTCGTCGACGAGGTTCTCGATCTTTTCATCGAACTCGGTGCCGACGAAGACCAGCTTGACTTCCCCGTCATCTATGCATCTGCCATGAACGGCACGACGTCACTGGATCCGGATCCTGCAACTCAGGAACATACGATGGATCCGATCTTCAACACGATTCTGAACACGATTCCGGCTCCTGTCGACAATTCCGACGAACCGCTCCAGTTCCAGGTTGCCATGCTTGACTACAACGAATTCGTCGGCCGTATCGGCATCGGTCGCGTATTCCGCGGCAAGATCAAGGTCGGCGACCAGGTTACGGTCATGAAGCTCGACGGCACGCAGAAGAACTTCCGTGTAACGAAGCTGTTCGGCTTCTTCGGCCTGCAGCGTCTGGAAATCCAGGAAGCCAAGTCCGGCGACCTCATTGCCGTCTCAGGCATGGATGACATCTTCGTCGGCGAGACGGTCTGCCCGGCAGATCATCCCGAGGCACTTCCTTTGCTTCGCATCGATCCGCCTACACTGCAGATGACATTCATGACGAACGATTCTCCGTTTGTCGGCCGTGAAGGTGATTCCGTCACAGCCCGCAAGCTTGAGGACCGTCTGAGGGTTCAGCTCCACACGGACGTTTCCCTGCGCGTCGAGAACACTGATTCTCCGGATGCCTGGACAGTTTCCGGCCGTGGTGAGCTTCACCTTTCAATCCTGATTGAAATGCTTCGCCGTGAAGGCTTCGAGCTGGCCGTTTCCCGTCCTAAGGTTATCTACCGCGAAATCGACGGCAAGCTCTGCGAACCGTTCGAAAGCGTCATCATCGATACGCCGGACGAGTACTCCGGTTCCGTCATCGACTCGATGGCACAGCGCAAGGGTGAAATGCTCAACATGGAGCCGAGTCAGAACGGCACCACACGTCTTGAGTTCTCCACACCGACGCGTGGTCTCATCGGCTATGACTCACAGTTCCTTTCAATGACACGCGGCTACGGCATTCTGAACCACACGTTCTCAGAATACAAGCCTGTCATCCGCAACTGGGAACCGGGCCGTCGCAACGGCGCCCTTGTTTCAATCAACCAGGGCAAGGCCACGACATATGCCATCATGGGCGTTGAAGGCCGCGGCACGATTTTCGTCGATCCGGGCACTGAGGTTTACGAAGGCATGATTGTCGGCCAGTCATCCCGTGAGCGTGACATTTCCGTCAATGTCACAAAGGGCAAGAACATGACAAACGTCCGTTCCTCCAACAAGGACCAGACGGCCACAATCAAGAAGCCTACGCATCTTACGCTTGAGGAGTCACTTGAATTCCTGAACGAAGACGAACTTCTGGAAATCACTCCGGAATCAATCCGCCTCCGCAAGCGCATCCTTGATACAAATGCACGTGAAAAGGCAGCCAAGAAGGCTGCACGTCAGACACAGGACTAATGTCTGAAACAGAGGGTCCCGCCGAAATCCGGCGGGACCCTTTTGCTATGTCTTAAGACAGGTGAAGGACGGCTTTTGCAGCTGCGTTTTCCTGTTTCCCGACGAAAGAGGGAGGTGGAACTGAATCGCATATCTGTACATGCACAAAAACTTGCTTTTTATTCTCTGAAAAAGGATAATTGAAGAAAGAGTGTTTTGAACGGTCTGTATGGTTTAAATAATCTGAATGGTATGGCATATTAGACTGTATTTATGATATAATTCGGATATAGGAGGAAATGAGATGAGTGAAACTGTCTCGAAACAGAAAGCACTGGAAAATCTCCGGAAAGACGCCGACAATATTCGGCATTTGCTCAAAAAGCAGCGCAACTTTCTTTGCCTGACGGAATGTCCGGCATTTGAGGAGGTTGCCGATACAAGAATCTACGGTTTCACTTGCGAAGTTCGCTTTGCCGTGGCGTGCGGTGTTCTTTCCCTTTCAGAGGGAAAGAAGATGATCCGGCAGCTTGAGGACGATCTGGATGACATACGGAGCGAAGCGGTCAACGTACGGGAAGGTCAGGGCAAATGAAGGGATACTCAGGTGGTTTTTCACTGAAAAGGGCCTTCGTGAACTGTGACTACTGGATTCTGCTGCCGTTTGTCTGCCTTTGCGTGGTCGGGATACTGATGGTCTATTCGGCCAGCTCGTCCAATCTCGCATATGCAAATGTCAGTACCACGTCATATTTCTTCAAGCAGGCGGCATTTGACTTTCTTGCCCTGGTCATGCTTTATGTTGTGTCCGCAGTTCCGCAGCGCTGGTATCGAAAAAAGCCCTTCATCGTCATTGTCAAGTATGCCATGCCGGGACTTTTGCTTCTTGTTCTTCATACGGCGCCGGTCAACGGGGCCAGGGCCTGGATCAGCCTGGGCCCGATAAGCGTTCAGCCTTCGGAAATCTGCAAGGCCGTGCTGATTGTCTGGCTGGCCAACCTGCTTGAGAATCAGTACAGGCTCAAAATGGCCGGAAAAGAGGTGCATCGGGCCTGGTCAATCATCATTATTCTGCTCATAGCAATTCTGATTGCGCTGGAACCCGACCTTGGGGGACTGTGCGTGAACGCCTCGATAGTCCTGGTCATGCTTGTGACGGCCCTGTCAAGGGGGGCTTGGGGCAGAAAGATAATCAAGTCAGTTGCCGTAATGGTTCCGGTGCTTATATGTCTGGCTCTCTGGCTGTTGAAGAGCGGATTTCTTGTCGGCATCATGAAGAAGATGTCCGGTTCATATGCCATTCAGCGCTTCGTCGGCTTCCAGGATCCCTTCGGACATGTTGCGACTTCCGGCAAGCAGCTCGTCAATTCATACATTGCCATCAGCAACGGCGGTCTGCGGGGAATGGGACTTGGAAACGGCATTCAAAAGCGCGGCTACCTTCCTGAACCGTACACCGACTTCGTTCTCTCGATAACTGCGGAGGAACTTGGAATAATCGGTGTTCTGATTGTTCTCGTGAGCCTGATGATGCTGATTGTCCGCATCATCATCATCGGCTGCAAGGCAGACTTCATGTATGACAGGCTGATCTGCTACGGGACGGCGGCGATGCTCTTCATGCAGTCGTTTCTGAACATCGGCGCCGTCTGCGGACTGGTTCCGATTACGGGCGTCACATTGCCGTTCGTATCGTACGGCGGATCAAGTGCCCTTATTCTCGCCTCCTGTCTGGGACTTGTCATGGCAGTTTCTTCGAAGCAGAAGGACAGGAAGAGACGGCGGGCTCTGGAACGTAAATGAATTAGTAAGTTAGTAAATTTAAATTTTTTTAGAAAGTGGTGTTATCGATGAAGAAAATTCTGATTGCCAACCGCGGGGAAATTGCAATCCGCATTATCCGCGCATGTCATGAACTCCATCTCAAGACCGTTGCCATTTACGCAAAGGAAGACGAGTACGGCGTTCATCGTTTCAGGGCGGATGAAGCGTACCTGGTTGGCGCCGGCAAGAAACCGATTGATGCATATCTTGATATGGACGACATCATCAGGATTGCCAAGATGACCGGCGCAGATGCCATCCATCCCGGCTACGGCTTCCTGTCCGAAAACGAGGAATTCGCTCAGAAGTGCGAGGACGCCGGCATTGTGTTCATCGGACCTACCGTTGAACAGCTTCAGATGTTCGGCGACAAGGTCGAGGCCAAGGAAGTTGCCCATGCGGCCGGCCTTGAGACGATTCCCGGTACGGAAGACCCGGTGAAGTCCCTTGAGGAAGTGCAGGAGTTCGCTCACAAGTACGGCTATCCGATCATGGTCAAGGCGGCCATGGGCGGCGGCGGTCGCGGCATGCGCGTCGTCAACAGCGATGAGGAACTTCCCGAGGCCTATGACCGTGCACGTTCCGAGGCCAGGCAGTCATTCGGGGACGATGAGCTCTATGTTGAAAAGTATCTTGAGAACCCGAAGCACATTGAAGTCCAGATTCTCGGCGACAAGCACGGCAACGTGCTGCATCTGTTCGAGCGCGACTGCTCCGTTCAGCGCCGTCATCAGAAAGTCATTGAATTTGCGCCGAGCATCGTTCTTTCCGATGAGCGCCGCAGGGAAGTCTGCAATGCGGCCGTCCGTCTGGCAAAGAGCATTCACTATCAGAATGCCGGTACGGTTGAGTTTCTTGTAACGGATGATGCGTACTACTTCATCGAAGTCAATCCGCGTATCCAGGTGGAGCATACGGTTACTGAAATGATCACTGAAATCGACCTGGTTCAGTCTCAGATTCTGGTTGCCGCCGGCAAGGACCTCTTCAAGGACCTGCACCTGCCGACGCAGGACAAGCTCGAATACCGCGGCTGTGCCATCCAGTGCCGCATCACGACCGAAGATCCGGAAAACAACTTCATGCCCGATACGGGCAAGATTGAGACATACCGTTCACCGGGCGGCTTCGGCGTAAGGCTTGACGGCGGCAATGCCTATTCCGGTGCCGTGGTCACGCCGTACTATGACTCGCTGCTCGTCAAGGTCTGCGTCCAGGCCAAGACGTTCGGCGAAGCGGTTGACAAGATGGACCGCGTTCTCAGTGAGTTCAGGATTCTCGGCGTCAAGACGAACATTGAGTTCATGCGCAATGTCATCAAGAATCCAGTGTTCCGCGCCGGAGAAGCGCACACGACGTTCATCGACAACACGCCTGAACTGTTCAAGATCAAGAAGAACAACAACGATTCGAACAACCAGCTGCTTAAGTACATCGGTGAAGTAACGGTCAACGGCTTCCCGGGCGTCAAGCCGCATGACAAGATGTTCGTTCCGGACATCAAGTTCGGCAAGACGCTCAACGTCGAGCAAGACGTTGTCAACGCCAAGTCCGTCTTTGACGAAAGAGGAGCCGAGGAGGCCATGCAGTGGGTCAAGGACCAGAACCGCGTGCTGCTGACGGATACCTCGATGCGTGACGCTCACCAGAGTCTCTTTGCGACGAGAATGCGCACGAAGGACATGGAGCCGGTGATTGACGTCTATGACAAGGCATTTCCTCATCTGTTCTCGGCCGAATGCTGGGGCGGTGCGACGTTTGACGTTGCCTACCGCTTCCTGAACGAAGATCCGTGGGAACGTCTGAAGCTCATGCGCAGGAAGATGCCGCACACTCTGCTTCAGATGCTGCTCCGCGGTTCAAACGCCGTCGGCTACAAGAACTATCCGGACAATGTGCTCAAGGCCTTCATCGAGAAGAGTGCTTCGGACGGCATTGACGTGTTCCGTGTCTTTGACTGTCTCAACTGGGTTGAGCAGATGGAAAATCCGATCAGGTACGTCCGTGACACCGGAAAGATTGCCGAAGGCACGATGTGCTACACTGGTGATGTCCTGAGCAAGGACGAGACGAAGTACACGCTTGACTACTACAAGACGCTGGCAAGACAGCTCGTCGAATGCGGCTCGAACATCATCGGCATCAAGGACATGGCCGGACTGCTCAAGCCGAAGGCGGCCTATGAGCTCGTCTCCGCCCTCAAGGAGGAAGTCGACGTTCCGATTCATCTGCACACGCATGACACCACCGGCAACGGCATTCCGACGTACATTGCCGCAACGAGGGCCGGAGTTGACGTCGTTGACGTGGCGGTCAGCGCACTTTCCGGCACGACGAGTCAGCCAAGCATGGGCAGTCTGTACTATGCGCTGCAGGGCAACGTGCGCCAGCCGCAGCTTGACCTTGAGAATCTCGAGAAGGTCAACAACTACTGGGCCGGCGTCAAGCCGTTCTATCAGGACTTCATGAACGGCATCACGTCACCTCAGCCTGACATCTACCAGACGGAAATGCCCGGTGGCCAGTACTCCAACCTGCAGCAGCAGGCAACGGCGCTCGGCATCACGAACTTCGACCTTGTCAAGGAAAAGTACCGTGAAGTCAACAGGCTTCTCGGCGACATCGTCAAGGTCACGCCGAGCTCGAAGGTCGTCGGTGACATGGCCATCTTCATGCTTCAGAACAATCTTGACAGTGACAACATTCTCGAACGCGGCAAGGTGCTCGACTTCCCCGCCTCAGTCGTCAACTTCTTCGCCGGCGGTCTCGGACAGCCGTACGGCGGCTTCCCGGAGGAACTTCAGGAGGTTGTGCTGAAGGACAGGAAGCCGATCA
The DNA here is from genome assembly GCA_934201845.1 of uncultured Ligilactobacillus sp. Classification (GTDB taxonomy): domain Bacteria; phylum Bacillota; class Bacilli; order Lactobacillales; family Lactobacillaceae; genus Ligilactobacillus. The sequence continues at coordinate 179,907 of CAKPXA010000001.1, forward strand.
CGGTCCGTCCGGGCAGCCTGGCCGAACCGGTTGACTTCGATGAGGTCAGGGTCGAGCTTGAAGGAAAGATCAAGCGCGAACCGACTGACGAGGAAGTTCTCAGTTACATTCTCTATCCGGATGTCTATCTGACATACAACCAGAATTCGGAGAGATTCGGCTCGATGCATTCACTTGCGACGACCGTCTTCTATCAGGGCATGCGTTCGGGTGAGACAGTTCATGTTGACTTTGCTCCGGGCCGCTCGGTCATCATCCGTCTCGATTCGATTTCCGATGCCGACGAGGACGGCAACCGTGTCGTGTTCTTCTCGCTCAACGGTCAGAACATCCGCATCAACATTCATGACAAGAGCAAGAAGGCAAAGGTCAAGGCAATTCCGAAGGCCGAGCCGACGAATCCTGATCATATCGGCGCAACGCTGAGCGGTTCGGTGACGGAAGTTCTCGTTGAGAAGAATCAGGTCGTCAAGAAGGGCGAGCCGCTGATTGTCACGGAAGCCATGAAGATGGAGACGACAATCAAGGCACCGCATGACGGCAAGGTGACGCACATCTACGTCAAGGCCGGCGACCTGCTTCAGAGTCAGGACCTGCTGATGGAACTTGAACCGGTAAAATGACAAATAAGGAAAAGGACTTTTGAATGAAGAAGCTTCCATTGAGATTTGCTGCCGTCTTCTGTGCGGTGCTGCTTTTGAGCTACGTCGTGGCTCTCTTCAGACCGGAGGAGAAGACGCAGGAGAAAAGCGAACAGAGGGAAACCAGAAGCTTGACGTCCCCAAAGGTCCATCCGCTTCATGCAAAGGGTTTGGCACGCTGTATCGGCGTGTCAAATTCTCGTTTCAGGGACCTTTTCGGAGAACCCGGAAGCAGGATTGATTCCGTTGAGGGTGTCGAATGGTGGAATTACGAGATCAACGGCAACGACTACGTCAGGGTGGGCATTGACAAGTACACGAAGAAGGTGTGTGACATCATCGAGCTTAGTTCCAGGCTCGACCAGCCGGTAAGCGTCGGGATGAAGATGAGTCAGGTTCTGAAGAAGACGACACTGTATGCCAACTTTGCGCTGGAAGTCAATGAGCAGCAGGTTCAGATCGAGCTTTCCGAGCACGACCTGAACAACCACCCGCTGGTGTCGTTTGACAATGGCAGCTATGCAATACTGGATTTCGCGCCAGGAAGGGGCAGGAAGGTCTATGCGATACATTATCTCGACAGAAACGAGCTGCTGAAGGGCGAGTACTACAGGGTGCTGTCAAAGACGCCGCTGCCGTCGCGGTACACCGGCAGCATCGACTGGGAGCGGCATGACGATGAGTTCGGAAATGACCTGGTCAGTCAGTTGAACGTCAAGAGGCTCCAGGCGGGGCGCGTTCCTGTCGAGTGTGACTACAACGCCGGCTGCACTGCGCTTGACGTGCTGAATCTGCTGACGGAAAGCCCGGAGAAGTACCTCGGAAAAGGAGAGCTTGCCAAGTACCGGCGCATGCAGGCTGAAACGTTTGAGGAAACCGGAATCTTCTTCAGAGTACCCGGGAATGCCCCGAAGGCGCTGCTCAGGGATGCCGGCGTGCCGAAGGAATTCAGCGTGTACGTCGTGGGGCCGGTCTTGACAAATACAGTGTTTTATACTGATAATAAGTTGTATGAAAGCGTCTGGAAGCCCCTGTGCAGCCCGAAGACCGGGAAGGTCGGGGTGGCTTTCAGGAAGACTCTGGCCGTTATCGTGGTCGGAAATTAGGATGTGATTATTTGGATTTTGAAATCAGGAAACGTCAGGGCGTCTTCGTCTACATGTACCATCTCAAGCAGAGCAAGCAGCTGCGCAGGTTCGGAACGGTCAGCTACGTTTCGCGCCGGATGAAGTATGCGGTCCTGTACATGGATTCGGCCGACGTTGAGGAAAATGTCAGAAAGATTGAGAAGCTGCGTTTTGTCAAGGGAGTCGAACTGTCCGAGCGGGCAAATCTGAAGACGGAATATGACGGCAGCAATAATTCCGGTTTCAAGCCGACGGAAGAGGACCGGGAAAAAAGCGAAGAAGCAGGTAAGAGCGAATGAGAGTTGTAGCAGGTGAGTTCGGCGGCCGTCGTCTGAAGGCCGTTTCGGGAATGAAGACGCGTCCGACGACGGACAAGGTCAAGGAATCGATGTTCAACATCATCGGTCCCTATCTTGACGGCGGCAGCGTCCTGGATCTTTTCGGCGGCAGCGGCGGACTGAGCATAGAGGCCGTGTCACGCGGCGCAGACTCGGCGACGCTGATTGACCGCCAGTATCAGGCGATAAGGACAATCAATGAGAACATCGAAGTGACGAAGGCGAAGGAAAGATTCCGTGTCATCAAGGGTGATGCGAACAAGGTCATCTACAGGCTGGCCGGGGAAGGCAGCCGCTTTGACTATGTCTTCCTGGATCCGCCGTACAAGAAGCAGGAAATCGTCAGGATGCTTGGAGAAGTGGACAGGCTCGGCCTACTCAACGCCGGTGCCCTGATTGTCTGCGAAACGGACCAGGATGCAAGGCTGCCGGAGGAACTTGAGGGCTATGAGTTCATCAAGAAGGCGGATTACGGGATTACTGAACTGACATTTTACCGTTATCAGGGGGAATGAGCATGAAAGTTGTTTTTCCGGGGACGTTCGATCCCCTTACGAACGGACACCTTGACTTGATTGCGCGCGCAAGGGGGATGTTCGACGAGGTCATCGTCCTTCTTGCCAAGAATACGAGCAAGAAGCCGCTGTTTACGTTCGAGGAGCGCAAAAGGCTGATTGAAGATGAGGTAAGCTGCTGGGACGACGTCAGGGTCATTGCCGCACCGCATGACCTGACCGTAAGCGTTGCCAGAAAGCTCGGTGCCGGCGCTGTGCTGCGCGGCGTCAGGAATGCGGCGGACTTCGAGTACGAGAAGTCCATTGCCGCCGTGAACCGTCATCTGGCACCGGACATTGACACGGTGCTCCTGATGACTGATGAGAAGTACAGCTACATCTCATCAAGCATGATCAAGGAAGTTGCCGCGTTCAACGGCAGCCTTGAAGGACTTGTTCCGGAAAGGACCGCGAAGGCGCTGAAGGAAAAGCTGAAAGAGGTCTGATGCGATGAAAGGGAGAAAGAAAGGTATCGGGAAGAGAATAATGCTGATTGCCGCAGCGGTCGTGCTGCTGCTGGCGTTTTTGTTTGCACCGGTTCCGTATTATCTTGAGATGCCCGGCGCTGCGGAGAGCATCGCCAACTACATCAAGGTTGACGGAAAAAGGGACCGCCAGAAGGGCAAGTACATGCTGGTGTACGTCTCGGTCTGCCGGGCGACGCCGGCAAGTCTGCTGGCGAGCTGCTTCATGCCGTTCACGGACCGGGTTTCGAAGGCTGAACTGCTTGGAGACTCCGATTCGAAGGAATACGACACCGTTCAGCAGTACTACATGGACGATGCCGTCAACGAGGCCAGGTACGTTGCGCTGAAGAAGGCCGGCAAGCCCGTTTCCCGCGAGTACGTCGGAATGTATGTCATGTCCGTTGCCGAGAACTCGGACTTCAGGGGCAGGCTCCGGGTCGGAGACGTCGTGACGGCGGTTAACGGCAGGCACTATGACAGTTCGCAGAAGTTCGTCAGTTCGCTTGCCCGATGCAGGAAGGGCAGCCGCATCGAGGTGACTTATCTCAGGAACGGCAGGGTACGCCATGCAACCGGCAGGACCGTCATGCTGGACGGCGTTCACCGCGCCGGCATCGGCATCACCCTGGCTGACAGAAGTAAGGTGACGTCTCCGGTCAGGGTCACGGCCAACATGGAAGGAATCGGCGGACCGTCAGCCGGACTGATGATGACGCTTGCCATCTATCAGCAGGTGACGGGTGACAATCTGCGCCAGGGGAAGAAGATAGCGGGAACCGGTACGATGAGCGCCGACGGAAGCGTCGGCGACATCGGAGGCATCGACAAGAAGGTCGTTGCCAGTTCAAAGGCCAGAGCCAAGGTCTTCTTTGCTCCGGACAATCCTGTGTCGGCGGAGGAGAAGAAGTACAATCCCGGTGCCAGGACCAACTATCAGGAAGCCTGTGCCGCGGCCCGCAAAATCAAGACCCGGATGAAGATCGTTCCGGTCCGGACTTTTGATGATGCGGTCAGCTATCTGAAAAATCATAAAATAAATTGAAAAATATTGAACAGATTATCCATCTTTTTTCGTCTTTATATATAGGGAGGTGAGAAGATGGATTTTTTTGAACAGGCAAGGGAGTTTCTCGAGGAGCACAGGGCGCTTCTTCCGGTTATGGTGGCGGCGGCAGTCTGCTGTCTGCTGGTGCCGCGACTTGGCGGCATTGTTTCGGAACAGTCGCAGGGAAACGTGCAGCTTAAGAGTGGTTCCGGATGTTCTTCCGCTGACGTCGTGAGCAGCTCTGCATTTTCACAGAGCCGGGCCATGCAGACGTCGGGAAGCATCTGCGTCGACGTCAAGGGTGCGGTCAGGCATCCGGGCGTTTACAGAATCGCCTCCGGCAAGCGGGTCGGCGACGTCCTGGGCCTTGCCGGAGGTACGGTTGAGGGAGCGGACACGAATCAGATCAACTTCGCCTTCAGGCTCGAGGATCAGATGGTCATCTATGTGCCGAAGTACGGTGAGAGTCCGCCCGTTGAAAATGCAGCGGCCGTAACCAGTTCCGCCGTTCAGACGCAGCAGGCTGATGACCAGTCGGCTGCATCCCGGACGCAGAATGCTTCAACAGGCCAGGATCAGGGCGAATCCGGCAAGATCAACATCAATACGGCGACGAAGGACCAGCTGACGCAACTGAGCGGCATCGGCGACAAGAGGGCCGATGACATCATCGCCTACCGCGAACAGCATGGCGACTTCAAGTCAATCGATGAGCTGAAGAACGTTTCGGGCATCGGTGACAAGACATTCGAGAAACTGTCATCTCAGATAACCGTTTGATGAAAAAATTTCTTTTGTCAAGTCAATTCTGATATAATGGAAAATAAGATTAAACGATTGATGAGGTGTGGAAAATGGCACATGACAGAATTTCATGGAATCAGTACTTTATGCTGCAGGCAACGCTGCTGTCGCTCAGAAGCACGTGCACGAGGCTGGCGGTGGGCGCAATCCTGGTCCGTGACAACCGCATCATTGCAGGCGGGTACAACGGGTCCGTCTCGGGTGACGTGCACTGCTTCGATGACGGCTGCTACATGGTCGACGGCCATTGCGTGAGAACGATTCACGCGGAGATGAATGCCGTTCTTCAATGCGCGAAGTTCGGCGTCGGCACGGACGGCGCCGTAATCTACGTGACGGATTTTCCGTGCCTGCAATGCACGAAGATGCTGCTTCAGGCGGGCATCCGGAAGATATACTACCTGCGTAACTATCACAACGATCCCTATGCAGTAAGGCTGCTCAAGCTGAAGAATGTCGAAGTGGAACAGGTTGAGGTCGATCCGGCCAACCTCGATGCCGTATTGAGGAAAATCGAGCCGGACGGCTGACGACCGAACTAAGATGCTTCCTTGCGGCCCTCTGCATGGCCGCCACCGGATTTGCCCTGGCTGACGGCCATGCGCTCTGGTGGGTCGTACTGGGACTGCTGCTGCTTCGGGTCTTCATGGCGGGCGACGGAAAAATGCTGTTCATCTGCATCGTCGCCTGTCTTGTCCTTGCTGCCCGTTCGTGGCAGTGGCAGCGCAGTCTGCAGGAGGATGTCGCAACGTGTCAGACGGAAACGCCCCAGCATTTTCTGATTTATGCTGACCGGATGAACGTTGACGGCAATCTGATGAAGTGTGACGCCGTATGGGTTGAAAGGGGCGAACGGCTGAAGCTGACGGCCTTTCTCAAGAGCGAGGAGCAGCAGAGAAGGCTTAGGTCGGCGGACCGGTCGTTTGTCGTCGAGAGCCGGGCGGATATTTCCGAAGTATCCGGACCGACGAATGAAAATGAGTTTGACTACCGTGAATACTGCCGCTCGCAGAACGTCTTCCTTTCAGCGTTCATCAGCGACTGGGGAAAGTGCACGGTTACAGTTTCGGAAAAGACGTCCGGCGCCGTTCTGCTGCTTCACGACCTGCGGCGCCGGGCAGCGCTTTTCCTGAGCAGTCTGCCTGAGCCGCTTGACTGGTATGCGACGGTCCTGCTGCTTGGCATGAAGACCGATGACTTTTCCGGCTTCTATGAGCGGATCAGGGAGATGGGGCTGCTTTACGTGTTCTGCCTGTCGGGGATGCATGTCTTCTATCTGGTGGAATTCCTGTCGGTCCTGCTGCAAAAGCTCGGGTTTGACTACGAGACGGGACAGCTGGCTTCGCTTTTCGTTTTGCCCTGCTTCATAATCGTCGGCGGCGGATCGCCGAGTTTGGTCAGGGCAGTGATGATGAACGTCATTTCAATCGGCTCAGCCCTTGTCTTCAGGAGAAGGGTCACGCCCCTGATGTCGTGGTCGCTGGTTCTTGGGGCAAGCCTCTTGATATATCCCCGCCTTCTTGCAGGATTCGGCGCGCAGCTGAGCTATCTGCTGACGCTTGTGATCATCCTGCAGCGGGGTGAGGGAACGCTTGCGGCAAATGTGAAGGTCAATCTGTTCAGTCTGCCGGTCATTCTGTATCAGACGTATCAGTGGAACCTTCTGACCTGGCTGTTCTCGCTGCTGATCATGCCGGTCTTCGAATGGCTCATTCTGCCGGCAACTCTTGTCGGTGCGTTGATCCGCGTTCCACTTGTCACAGACGTCTGCGCCGGAATCCTGTCCGGGGTTTCCGGCTTTCTGACGCTGCTTGCGAAGATACCGGCTAATGTGACGTTCGGCAGGCCGCCGCTGTTCTTCGTGCTGCTGATGCTCTTCATGGCTGCCCTGACGGAGACGGACAGAAACGGGCGCAGGCTGTGGGCTGTGACTGCCGTCAGCTATGGTCTGATGTTTCTGGTCATCCGCTGTCCGCTCTCCTCCGAGGTCGTGTACTTTGACATCGGACAGGGGGACTGCACGCTGATCAGAAGTGCCTTCAACAGGGAGGTCATTTTGATTGACACCGGCGGCAGGGTCAGCTTCAACACGCAGAAGTGGCAGGAAAGAAGCAGCCGGACAAGCGGGGAGACGATTGTGGCCAATTACCTTGAAAGCAAGGGAATCAGCCGGATTGACACCCTTTACCTGACACATCAGGATGCGGACCATACTGCCAACTTCCCGAGCATCAGCAGGAAGATTGACATCAGGCAGGTTGTGGTTCCGAAGGGAATGGAAAAGCTCGAGAGCTTTAGAAGAAGGCTTGCCGGGTCGGCAGTACCGCCGGACCGGGTCATCGGCGTCACCGCCGGCAGTCCGGGCGGAGCGGATGACCTGAAGCTGCTGCATCCCTTTGCGGAGGGGCAGGGAACAAATGAGGACTCTCTTGTCCTGTGGTATGATTTTCACGGCGTGCGCTGCATTTTCACAGGCGACCTGCCGCAGGACGGAGAAAGGGAAGTAATTGCAAGATATCCTGAATTGACGGCCGACGTCATGAAAACGGGACATCATGGCAGCAGGACGGCGACTTCACCGGAATTCGTGCAGAAGCTGAAGCCGAAGGTGGCGATAATCTCCTGCGGGCGGAACAACCGCTATGGTCATCCGAACCGGGAGACGCTGGAGACGCTGGACAATGCCCGTGTGCCGTATCTCATAACGGCCGACTGCGGCATGATCGGACTCAGGAGGAGCATGTTCGGCAAGGCGCCGTATCTTTGGGAGTATTCCGGCAGTTCGGCACCTGGCAGTTCAGGAAGATGAGAGAAGGGGAAAAGATGGCTACTGTCCTTGATGTAAGAAAGCAGATAAAGAACAACAGTATGAAACCGGTGTACCTTATCCTGGGCAGGGAAGGGTACTTTGCCGGAATGATAAGAAATGAGATGCTTGCCACTCTGTCCGAACAGGAGAGGGACTTCAATGCAGGCGTCTATGACATGGAGGAGACGCCGCTCTCCACTGCGATGAACGATGCGATGTCCGTTCCGTTCTTCGGTGACCGCCGTATAGTCATCGTGAACAATCCGTATTTTCTGACGGGCGAGAAGAAGAAGCAGAAGCTTGAGCATGACACGGACAGCCTGCTGAAGTATCTGGAAAATCCGCCCGAGACGACTGTGCTGGTCTTCATTGCACCCTATGACAAGCTGGATGAGCGCAAGAAGGTCGTCAAGAAGCTGAAACAGGTCGCTGAAGTCGTTGACAATCAGCCGCTGAAGGAGACGCAGGTCAGGCAGATTGTCAGCCGGCGCCTGGAGGAGAAGGGACTTTCGATGGAACCGCGGGCAATGGACATCATGATGGAACGGACGAATGCCGATGTTACGCTGGTGATGAGCGAACTGGACAAGCTGATTCTGCTCTGCAGGGATGAGAAGGTCGTTACCGGTGAGGAAGCCGACCGGATGATATCGAGAAGTCTGGAGCAGAATGTCTTTGACCTGGTCGAGCTTGTCCTGAACCGGAAGACGCAGCCTGCGCTTGAGATGTATCACGACCTGCTGCTTTCCAAGGAGGAGCCGCTTGCGGTCAATGCCATTCTGGTCGGGCAGTTCAGGCTGCTGGTTCAGGTTTCGGTTCTGAAGAACTGCGGTTTTGCCCAGGGAAGCATCACGTCTGCTCTGAAGGTGCATCCGTACCGCGTCAAGCTGGCGCTGCAGAAGGTGAGAAGGTTTCAGCAGGAAGACCTGAAGCAGGCCTATCTCGGTCTGGTCAACGTTGAAAGAAGACTGAAGTCGACGGATCAGGATCCGGAGCTTCTGTTCCAGCTTTTCATGCTCCAGTTCAGTCAGCACATGGTGGCGGCTGACTGACAGGCAGAAGAAAATGAGGAAAATGTCTGCCGGTATCGTGAAACAGCGGCGGCATCCGTTCGAAAATGGGTGCCGCCGCTGTTTTTGGTGTATAAAAAAATCCGGGAACATCCCGGATTCAATGTCTGAAAATCTTACTTGGCAAGACGTGCAGCCATGCGTGACTTGTCACGTGCAGCCTTGTTAGCCTTGATAAGGCCCTTGGACTGAGCCTTGTCAACTGCTGAAACTGCTTCGCGGTAAAGTTCTTCAACGTTGTCAGCACCGGCAGTCTTGGCCTTTTCGAATTTCTTCACTGCTGTACGCATTCTGCTCAACTGAGAAGAGTTACGAGCGTTTGCTTTTTCGTTTGTTTTTACACGTTCGATTGCGGATTTGATAATTGGCATTGGTTTCACCTCCACTGAAATGATCCGTAACGGATGTCATATAATTTTTCAACATATTTCATTATACAAGAGCAAATTCAACAATGCAATAACAAATTGAGATGTTGTCAAGAAAAATTCCTTGACAGTCTGCAAAAGCCCGCTGAAAAGGCGTTTTCCGGCGATGAAAATTTATTCTTGCAATTGCCGGTGATATCTAGTATATTAATCATTGTACGTAAAGTACCGGACCCCGATCCTGGTCTGGCGACGGCCACCGACGTCTCACTCGGTTCAGGGCAGCATTTTTGAAAGGTGGGAAATACATTGGCTATTTCAAACGAAAAGAAAAACGAAATCATGAAGAAGTATGCTCGTCATGAAGGAGACACAGGTTCCGCAGAAGTTCAGATCGCTGTTCTTACGGCAGACATCAACGAACTCAACGAACATCTTCGCGCACACAAGAAGGACTACGCTTCACAGCGCGGTCTCATGAAGAAGATCGGCCATCGCCGTAACCTTCTGGCATACCTTCGCAACACAGACATTCAGCGTTACCGTGAACTGATCAAGAGCCTCGGCCTTCGTCGCTAATTCACGCGTAAGCAGAGAGGAGAGCGGATTTTTCGTCTCTCCTCTTTTTTTGCATTCAAATGCAGTGTGTGCCTCCGTTTCAGAGCCGGAACGGGGATTTTGCGCTGCATTTGTCAATATCATGACGAGCGGCTTCTTCAGAGAGGCCGGACATGATGAAGGCAATTGAAGTTGTCACGAGCAAAAATCTCTAGTATGTGGTATAATTAAGGTTCGATAACTGGGCTTGAATAAATGGATTGTTTCCGGATGGGGAACGGCATGACTGACGCCGGACTGCATCGGGAAAAATGACTTGGTTTTTGCCAAATAAACAGTGACGAAAGGTAGATTAAGCTATGGATTTAAGAAACAGCCACATCATGACTGCTATGGTAACACCGTTCGGAAAGGACGGCAGCGTTGACTACGACCGGCTCAAACGTCTGATTGACCATCTGATCGAGACGGGCACGGACGGGATTCTGGTTTCCGGAACGACGGGCGAGGGCCCGACGCTGACGGAAGAAGAGAAGCTTGGTCTCATCGAGAAGACGGTCGAGTTCGTCGGCGGCCGTGTTCCGGTCATGGCCGGAACCGGCTCGAACAACACCAGGGCCACGATTGAATACACGAACAAGGTGGCTAAAATCAAGGGCGTGGACGCCGCCCTCGTCGTCGTTCCCTACTACAACAAGCCGGACCAGGCGGGCATGGTCGCCCACTTCACGGCGGTTGCGGACAACGTCGGACTCCCCGTCGTCATGTACAACATCCCGGGACGCACGGGCGTGACGATGCAGGTCGAGACAATCGCCGAGCTCGCACGGCATGACAACATCATCGGCATCAAGGACTGCACTGGCAACGTCAACATGGCCCGCATCGTCTCTGAAACGCCGGATGACTTCCTGGCCTTCACCGGTGAGGATGCCGATGCGCTGGCTGCAAGAAACGTCGGTGCGCAGGGTGTGATTTCAGTGGCAAGTCATGTCTTCGGTGACGAGATGCGCCGGATGTACGAGGCGGAGGAAAAGGGCGACAACAGGACGGCCGGCGAGCTGATGCGTGACCTCACGCCGAAGATGCAGGCGTTCTTCTCGCATCCTTCTCCTTCACCAGTCAAGGCTGCGCTGAATCATATCGGCATTGAGGTCGGCGGCTGCCGGCTTCCGATTCTTCCTCTTGATGAGAGGCAGTCGGAAGTTCTGTTCGGACAGCTTGGAATTTAACATGATCGAGGTGGAAAAATGAGTGACATCAGAATCATCGCGCTTGGCGGCGTAAGGGAAAATGCCAAGAACATGTATGCCGTCGAAGTCGACGGCAACATCTACATCCTGGACTGCGGTCTGAAGTATCCCGAAACAGAGCTTCTCGGGATTGACATCGTGATTCCGGACTTTGAATATCTGAGGCAGAACGCCCGCAGAATCGTCGGCGTCTTCCTGACGCATGGACATGCCGACGCCATCGGAGCCCTGCCGTACTTCGTGAGCGAGTTCGACGTTCCGGTCTTCGGTTCCGAGCTTACAATCGAGCTGGCCAAGATTGCCTGCTCCAACGAAGATGCTGCAAAGGGTTTCGACGACTTCCACGTCGTTGACGAGAAGACTGAAATCGACTTCGAGAGTGCAACGGTCTCGTTCTTCAAGACGACGCATTCCATTCCCGAAAGCTTCGGCATCGTCATTGGAACGCGCAAGGGCAATATCGTCTATACTGGCGACTTCAAGTTCGATCAGACGGCTGCGGTCGGCTACAGGACGGATTTCGGCCGTCTGGCTGAAATCGGCCGCGAAGGCGTGCTGGCTCTGCTGAGCGATTCGGCAAATGCAGAGAATCCTAAGGAAACAGTTGACGAGCACGTCATCTTCGACTTCATCAGCGAGAACTTCGAATACCACAAGGGCCGCATCATCGTGGCCTGCGTCGCCTCCAACATCCTGCGCGTTCAGCAGATCTTCGAGGCGGCCGCCGCCAACGGCCGCAAGGTCATTCTGACGGGACACGATGCGGAGAAAATCGTCAAGACGGCAATGAGGCTGGAAAAGCTGCATCTGCCTGATGAAGACATCCTGGTTCCACTTGCCGACATCGACAAGTACGACGACGATGAAATCGTCATTCTGGAGACCGGCCGTTCGGGCGAACCGCTCAAGTCACTCCAGAAGATGGCACAGGGCCGTCACCGCGCCGTCAACATTCATGACGGCGACATGGTCTTCATCACGACGACGCCTTCGCATGCCGTGGAGACGACGGTTGCCAGGACGCGCGACATGATCTACCGCGCAGGCGGCACGGTCAAGGCCATTTCGGACGAGTTCAACTCATCCGGTCATGCAAGCCGCAATGACCTGGAACTGATGATGAACCTGCTTGAGCCGGAATACGTCTTTCCTGTCCAGGGTGAGTACCGGCTGATGTCAGCCAATGCCGAGTGTGCGGAGGCCGTCGGCATTGACAGCGACCACGTCTTCCTGCTCAGGAAGGGCGACGTCGCCGAGTACACGAAGGACAAGATGATCGTCGCCTCGTCCGTTGATGCCGGCAATACGATGATTGACGGCAGCGGCGTCGGTGACATCGGCAACATCGTGCTCCGCGACCGCAAGATTCTTTCAGAGGACGGCATCTTCATCGCCGTCGTGACGATTGACCGTCGGAAGGGCAGAATTGTCGACGTTCCGAAGATTGCAACGCGCGGGTTCGTCTATGTCAAGACGAGCCGCGACCTGATGGCTGAAAGCGCCGAGCTTGTCTCCAAGGTCGTACAGCAGAACCTGGACAACAAGGAGTATGACTGGAGCCACATCAAGCAGGATGTCAGGGACCAGCTCAATCACTTCCTCTATGAACAGACGAAGCGCCATCCCGTCATTCTGCCCGTGATCATGGAAATCAACTCCCGTCGCGGCGGCCAGGGCAAGAAGAAGCAGAAGGCAAAGTCAAAGCCGGACAGGGAAAAGGCCGCCGGAAGCAGGAAGCAGGAGAAGTCAGCTTCTGGAAAGAACAGGAAAAAGAACAATAGTAACAAGTAATCATGGTGGAATCGGGGCAAGTCTCCGGTTCCATTTTTCAAGCGGGGGATGTTTTTTGGAAAGAGAAGAACTGTACAGGAGAGCAGAGGGGGCTGCGGCCGCCGGAAACTACGCCCGGGCGGCAGAGGATCTGTCGAAGCTGTACGGAGAGGACGGAAGCCTCAGGACGAACTGCCTGCTCTTCTTCTCCCTGACGAAGCTCGGTGAACATGAGCAGGCGGTGCTTGTCGCCGAGGACCGGCTGCAGGACTACATTGCGGACAATGAAAGGTTCGGGCAGTATTTGAGGGAAAAGGTCCTTGCGGGCGGAACAATCAAGGCGCTGCAGCTGAAACGGAGTCTTGACGGATGCATGAGTGCGGTCGAACGCCGTCATTTTGACGCCGTCATCGAGAAGGCGTACAGTGAATTTGGCGGGGACACGGAAAAAATTGAAAGAAAGTTCGCCCACTGCGGCGGCCTCGAGCCGTACGGGCAGCTTCAGGCCTGCGGGAGTGCGGAATGCCTGGATGAGGAGTCCTACGTCAGGGCGGCGGCGCGTGCATGTCCTGATCCTGACCTGCATCCGCTTGTGCGCGGCGGCATCCTGAGCGAGTTGAAGAAGCTCGGTTTTTCCGGGCAAATGCAGTGCTTCTGTTCTCTTTTAGGGAAGGTCCGCTCCGTTGTGCCGGCAGAGCTGCCGGAGATTGAGGAGACGGACGCCTTCTCCGGTTTGAAGGAGAGGCTTGAGACTGATTCCTCGATTCCTTCTGATTTGAAGGAGCGGTATCTCGGTGAAATCAGAATCAGACTGATGATGGTCTGGGCGGAGGCGGACCTGCTTTCTTCTTCCGGACTTGACGGGCTTTACTCTGAATTTGTCGGCAAGAGCAGGTCCGCCCGTGCGGAATGGTTCGAAAGACAGCTGGAAATGCTTGGAAAATAAGAATTTGTTTAGAAAATCGACAAATTGCAATTTGGGTATTTACAAAGATGTTTCCCGTAATATATAATAATTCAAGGTTTTCAACAAAGGAGATTTGAAGTAAATTAATACTTTGAATTCTTTGCTGAAAGTAGTATAATAAAGCTTAAAGGATTATCGGCGTCAAGCAGATTATCTTTGCAAATTAACAGGAGGTTCTATTAATGGCTAAAGAACATTACGAAAGAACAAAACCCCATGTAAACATTGGTACAATCGGACACGTTGACCATGGGAAGACAACTCTGACAGCAGCTATCACAACGGTTTTGGCTGAAAAAGGTCTCGCTAAGGCTGAAGACTACGCTTCAATCGATGCTGCTCCAGAAGAACGTGAACGTGGTATCACAATCAACACAGCACACGTTGAATACGAAACAGAAAAGCGTCACTACGCACATATCGATGCCCCAGGACACGCTGACTACGTTAAGAACATGATCACTGGTGCTGCTCAGATGGATGGTGCCATCCTCGTTGTTGCCGCAACAGACGGCCCAATGCCACAGACACGTGAACACATCCTTCTTGCACGTCAGGTTGGTGTTGAATACATCGTTGTATTCCTCAACAAGTGCGATCTGGTTGACGACGAAGAATTGCTTGACCTTGTTGAAATGGAAGTTCGTGATCTCTTGAGCGAATACGATTTCCCTGGTGATGATATTCCTGTTGTTCGTGGTTCTGCTCTCAAGGCCCTTGAAGGCGACGAAGAAGCAAAGAAGAAGATTCTTGAACTCATGGACATTGTTGACGAATACATCCCAACACCAGTACGTCCTACAGACAAGCCATTCCTTATGCCTGTCGAAGACGTGTTCACAATCACAGGTCGTGGTACTGTTGCTTCCGGCCGTATCGACCGTGGTACGGTTAAGGTCGGCGATGAAGTTGAAATCGTTGGTCTTAAGGAAGACGTTATCAAGACAACTGTTACGGGTGTTGAAATGTTCCGTAAGACACTCGACCTTGGTGAAGCCGGCGACAACATCGGTGCACTGCTCCGTGGTGTTGACCGCTCACAGGTTGAACGTGGTCAGGTTCTTGCCAAGCCAGGTTCAATCCAGACACACAAGAAGTTCAAGGGCGAAGTTTACGTTCTTACAAAGGAAGAAGGCGGCCGTCATACAGCCTTCTTCTCAAACTACCGTCCACAGTTCTACTTCCACACAACTGACGTTACAGGTGTCATCGAACTGCCAGAAGGCGTAGAAATGGTTATGCCTGGTGACAACGTTACATTCACAGTTGAACTGATCGCACCAGTTGCCATCGAAAAAGGCCTTAAGTTCACGGTTCGTGAAGGTGGCCGTACTGTTGGTGCCGGCGTTGTTTCGGAAATCGAAGACTAATATTCAATCGAATGTTATGGGAGAAGCTGAGCTTTTGCTCAGCTTCTTTTTTTGTATTTTTAGGGCCATAAACATTTACAAAACGGGATTTCTAGGTTAAACTAATTGAGTATGCAATTACAGTAAGAGAATTGTAGAAACTATTTTACTCGGAGGGAAAATAATGTCTGTAAAATGGGAAAAAGAAGAAGGCACGAACAACGGTAAGCTCACCTTCGAAATCGAACCTGCAAAAATCAAGGAAGGTCTGGACGTTGCGTTCAACCGCGTCAAGAAGAATCTTAACGTTCCAGGTTTCCGCAAGGGCAAGGTTCCTCGTCAGATCTTCAACAAGATGTTCGGTGAAGAGGCACTCTACAACGATGCCCTGAACGCCGTTCTTCCTGAAGCCTACACGAATGCTGTCAAGGAATCAAACATCAAGCCGGTTGACCAGCCTGAAATCGACGTTGAATCAATGGAAAAGGACTCCGCATGGGTTCTTACGGCCAAGGTCACAGTTGAACCGGAAGTTGAACTCGGTGAATACAAGGACCTCGAAGTTGCCGCACAGTCAACGGAAGTGACTGACGAAGACGTTGATGCAGCAATCAACCGCATGCGCGAACAGCAGGCTGAACTTGTGCTCAAGGAAGACGCACCGGCAGAAAAGGGCGACACGGTTGTCATCGACTTCAACGGTACGATTGACGGCGTTCCGTTTGACGGCGGCAAGAGCGAGAACTACTCTCTCGAACTCGGCTCAA
Organism: uncultured Ligilactobacillus sp.; assembly: GCA_934201845.1. Lineage (GTDB taxonomy): Bacteria > Bacillota > Bacilli > Lactobacillales > Lactobacillaceae > Ligilactobacillus. The sequence continues at coordinate 195,794 of CAKPXA010000001.1, forward strand.
ACACGTTCATCCCTGGCTTTGAGGACCAGCTTGTAGGTCACAAGGCTGACGAAGAGGTTGACGTCAAGGTTACATTCCCTGATGACTACCAGGCAGAAGACCTGCAGGGCAAGGAAGCGGTCTTCGCAACGAAGATTCATGAAGTCAAGGCCAAGGAACTTCCTGAACTTGACGACGACTTCGCAAAGGATGTTGACGAGGAAGTTGAAACGCTTGTTGAACTCAAGGCCAAGGTTCGCGAAGAACTTGAAAGCCAGAAGAAGGCTGACGCCCATGAAAAGGTTCAGGACGAGGCAATCGAAAAGGCCGTTGACAACGCCAAGATCGGTGAAATTCCTGCAGTCATGATTGACGAAGACGTTCATCGTCAGATGGAACAGTACCTCGCCGGCATGCAGCAGCAGGGCATCAGCGCCGACATGTACTACAAGCTTACGGGCACTTCCGAAGAAGACCTGCACAAGCAGTTTGAAGAAGGTGCTGCAAAGCGTGTCAAGACAAACCTTGTCCTCGAGGCAATCGTTGCCGCTGAAGGCATCACTGCAACTGAAGAGGAAATCGACAAGGAAATCAAGGACCTTGCCGCACAGTACGGCATGGAAGAAAAGGCTGTCCGTTCAGCTCTTTCCGCAGACATGCTCAACCATGACATCGCAATCAGGAAGGTTGTCGATGAAATCACGGATTCTGCAAAGCAGGTTGAAAAGGACTAATTTCTGCTGATTGGAATCAGTAATAAATACGGTAATTGCGGAATCCGTTCTGCAGTTGCCGTATTTTTTTGGGCTGTTTCCTGTAATTTTGAGCCAACTATTAGCGTTCACACGCAAATTCTGATAGAATGGAATAAGTAAATAAGCTACTAAGGTGATAATAAATGTACGACAATACAGATCAAAGTGAATCAGCAATCTGCTCGTTCTGTGGAAAGAGTGAGCATCAGGTCAGAAGCATGATTTCCGGCCCCGGCGTCTACATCTGCAATGAATGCGTTGAACTGGCACAGTCAATCATCAGCGAGGAGAACAAGGCGACTGCCCAGCGGGAACTGACTGATGTCCTGACACCAAGGGAAATCGTGGACACACTGAATCAGTACGTCATCGGTCAGGAAGAAGCCAAGAAGACGCTGGCGGTGTCTGTCTACAACCATTACAAGCGCATCAATGCGATGCTTGAGGACGAAACGGAGGACACGGAGCTCCAGAAGAGCAACATCTGTCTGATTGGGCCGACCGGCTCCGGCAAGACCTACCTTGCCCAGAGCCTTGCCCGTCTGCTCAACGTTCCGTTCGCAATTGCCGATGCCACGACCCTGACCGAAGCCGGCTATGTCGGCGAAGACGTCGAGAACATCCTGCTCAAGCTGCTTCAGAACGCCGACTATGACGTCGAGCGCGCACAGCGTGGCATCATCTACATCGACGAAATTGACAAGATTGCGAAGAAGAGCGAGAACGTCTCCATTACCCGTGACGTTTCCGGCGAGGGCGTTCAGCAGTCGCTGCTCAAGATTCTTGAGGGCACGATTGCCAACGTTCCGCCTCAGGGGGGCAGAAAGCATCCCCAGCAGGAGTTCATTCAGATTGACACGACGAACATCCTGTTCATCGTCGGCGGGGCCTTTGACGGAATTGAGACCATCGTCAAGAACCGCCTTGGCGACAAGACAATCGGCTTCGGCGTCGAAGCGCGCAAGGACTATGACGAGTCAAAGAGCCTCATGCAGCAGATTATCCCGGAAGATCTGCTCAAGTTCGGGCTGATTCCGGAATTCATCGGCCGTCTGCCCATCATCACGGCCCTCGAGAAGCTGACGGAAGACGACCTCGTCCGCATTCTGACCGAACCGAAGAACGCGCTTGTCAAGCAGTATGCAAAGCTGCTTTCATTCGACGGCTGCAAGCTTGTCTTTGAGGAAGACGCGTTGCGTGAAGTGGCCCGTCTTGCAATCGCGCGAAATACAGGGGCGCGCGGTCTGCGTTCAATCATCGAGGCCACGATGCGCGACGTGATGTTTGATGTACCTAGCGACAAGGACATTGCGGAAGTCGTTATTACAAAGGATACGGTCGACGGAAAGGGAGAACCGAAGATCGTCAGGAAGTGACCTGTTTGTTACAAATAAGTTGTTTTTAAGGATTTGTATTTAAATTTGCCGTTTTTTTTGTTAAAATTAACGCGAATAGTTTTTTCAGGAGGTTCCTAAAGATGGATAAACCACAAATTGGTGTTATTGGCATGGCCGTAATGGGCAAGAATCTGGCTTTGAACATTGAAAGCCGTGGCTATACGGTCGCTATTTTCAACCGCTCCAGTTGGAGGACGGAAGAAGTCGTTGCAGATCATCCGGACAAGAAGCTTGTACCAAGCTATACAATCGAGGACTTTGTCAACTCCCTTGAAAAGCCCCGCCGGATCATCATGATGGTCAAGGCAGGTGCTCCGACGGACGCCACGATTGCCAATCTGCTTCCGTTTCTTGAAAAGGGCGACGTTCTGATTGACGGCGGCAACACGTTCTTTGAAGACACTGTCCGCCGCAACAGGGAACTTGACAACTCGGGCGTGAACTTCATCGGCATGGGCGTTTCCGGCGGCGAGAAGGGTGCCCTTGAAGGTCCTTCGCTCATGCCGGGCGGCCAGAAGGAAGCCTATGACCTTGTTGAACCAATCCTGAAGAAGATTGCAGCCAAGGCTGAAGACGGCGAACCATGCGTTTCCTACATCGGTCCAAACGGTGCCGGCCACTACGTGAAGATGGTTCACAACGGCATCGAATACGGTGACATGGAACTCATTTCCGAAAGCTACAACCTTCTGCGCAACCTGCTCGGACTTTCCGTCGAGGAGATTGCCGATGTCTTCCATGAATGGAAGGACGGCGAGCTTGACAGCTACCTCATCGACATCACTGCCGACATCCTGACACGCAAGGACGACGAAGGCACGGACAACCCGATCGTCGACATGATTCTTGACCGTGCCGGCAACAAGGGCACGGGCAAGTGGAGTTCACAGAGTGCCCTCGAACTCGGTGTGCCGCAGTCACTCATTACGGAATCCGTCTACTCACGCTACATCTCGGCTCTGAAGGACGAACGCGTCGCTGCAAGCAAGGTGCTGGCAGCTCCTGCCAAGGTTGAAATCGCAGCCGATGAGAAGAAGGAACTCATTGAAAAGATCCGCGAGGCCCTCTACTTCAGCAAGATCATGAGCTATGCCCAGGGCTTCGAGCAGATGCGCGTCGCTTCAGAGCACTATGACTGGAATCTGAAGTACGGCGAACTCGCCATGATCTGGCGCGAAGGCTGCATCATCCGCGCTCAGTTCCTTCAGAAGATCACTGATGCATTCACGAAGAATCCGGAACTCAAGAACCTGCTTCTTGACAAGTACTTCACGGATGTTGCCGCCAAGTACCAGGATGCCGTTCGTGAAGTTGCCGCACTTGCAATCCGCGCCGGCGTTCCATGCCCTGGATTTACAAGCGCAATCACGTATTACGACCAGTATCGTTCTGAAGTGCTTCCTGCCAACCTCATTCAGGCTCAGCGCGACTACTTCGGTGCTCACACATATGAACGCACTGACAAGGAAGGTATGTACCACTACGAATGGTATCACGAAGAATAGTCATCTGAAGGATGGCTTGACGTCAGTCCGGGCGGGCTGGCGTTTTTTGTTGTAATTTTCCGGCAAATATTATAAAATGATTAGAGGGCATTCGTACCGTATTTCCGTTATCCGCAACTAAATGCTTTTTAAATTCGTTCTGAACGTGTATACTATAAGTTGTTTTAAAAAGCATCTTCTGAATGTACGGAGTGCTTTTCCGAAAAAATTTTTTAGGAGTGTAATAAATGAGCAGAATTTTGATTATTGAAGACGAAGACAACCTGTCAAACTTCGTCAGCCTTGAACTTCAGCATGAAGGCTATGAGACTAAGGTGTGCGAGAACGGCCGCGACGGGCTGGACACGGCCTTGAACGAAGACTGGGATGCAATCCTGCTTGACCTGATGCTTCCGGAACTCAACGGTCTGGAAGTGTGCCGTCGCCTTCGCCAGTCAAAGAGCACGCCCATTATCATGATGACTGCCCGTGATTCCGTCATTGACCGTGTTTCCGGTCTTGACCACGGTGCAGACGACTATGTTGTCAAGCCGTTTGCAATCGAGGAGCTTCTTGCCCGTCTTCGCGCCGTTCTCCGTCGCGTTGACCTTGAAAACGACCACGGCACGACGAAGCAGACGACGGTGACATACCGTGACCTGACAATTGAAAAGGAAAACCGTGTTGTCCGCCGCGGTGATGAAATCATCGAACTCACGAAGCGTGAATACGAACTGCTACTGACATTGATGGAAAACATCAACATCGTTCTGGCGCGTGACGTTCTTTTGAAGAAGGTCTGGGGCTACGAATCGCAGATTGAAACAAACGTCGTTGACGTATATATCCGTTACCTGCGCAACAAGATCGACCGTCCGGGCGAAGATAGCTACATCCAGACCGTTCGCGGCACCGGATATGTAATGCGTTCCTAAGGTTCTGAGAACGAATGGCAGAACTTCGTAGGAAGAAAAGCAGCAGGACCTTCTTCTCGCTCAAGGCAAAGTGGTCGATCGGAACGGGAATAGGCGTCCTGGTTATCTTAGCGGTCTTTTCAGTCATGCTCTTCCAGAGCTTCTCGAGCCTTCTGATGAATCAGGAGAAGCAGTACGCGGATGATTCACTGCGCACTGCGGTCGGAAAGCTCGCTGACAATGAGAAGGAACTGACCAGGAGGGATGTGGTCAGGGGGCTCAGCCTCAGAATCAAGTCCAAGGACAGCGAGAATCTGTACACCAATTCGGATTATACGTCGCTGACACGCGAGAACATCGGAATCAGCGTCTACAATCTTTCCGGTGACCTCGTCTTTGCTTCAAGGAACGTTCCGGTGAAGTTCAGCTCCGACAATGATGACGAGAGCCGGCTGGCCAAGGACAGCAGCGGCCATTCCGTCTATGTTCTCAGCCATCCCGTCCGGGCCCGGAAGACCCATCAGACAATTGGCTACGTTCAGGTCACGAACAACCTGGCAAGCTATGACCGGACAAGGCAGAGACTCGGCGTCATCTTCCTTGTCTTCGGGCTGACGGCGGAGTTTGCCCTGGCTCTGCTGTCATACGGCCTTTCATCGTGGCTCCTGCGTCCTGTGGACGACATTCATGACGTCATCGGCAGAATCAACCAGGGTGACGAAAGCGAGGCTCTGGCAAGTGTCAGAGTCCCTGAGTACAATTACAGGGACGAGCTTGTCGAGCTCGGCGAGATGTTCAACGGCATGCTTGACAGGATGCACCGCTACGTCGAACAGCAGCAGCAGTTCGTCGAAGATGTTTCCCATGAGCTGAGGACGCCGGTCGCCATCATCCAGGGCCATCTGGAGATGCTGAACCGCTGGGGCAAGGATGATTCGAAGGTTCTCGACAACTCGATCAAGGCCTCGCTGCAGGAAATCAACCGCATGAAGAGTCTTGTCCAGGAAATGCTCGATCTTTCCAGGGCCGAGCAGGTCGAGATCCAGTTCGCAAACGAAGTCACTGACGTCAGGGAAGTCGGCATGCAGGTGTTCAACAACTTCCAGATGATTCACCCTGAATTTACATTCGTGATGGACTGCGACCTCAGGCATCCGACGAAGGTCCGGATATACCGGAACCATCTCGAGCAGATTCTCATCATCCTGATGGACAATGCGGTCAAGTATTCGACGAACAGGCCCGAAGTTCACATGTCTCTTGCCCAAAATGCACGGTACGCTCAGATTGTCGTGCAGGACTTCGGCGAGGGCATCTCGCAGGAGGATGCAGACAGGATCTTTGACCGCTTCTACCGTGTTGACAAGGCAAGAAGCCGTGACAAGGGCGGAAACGGGCTCGGTCTTGCCATCGCCCATCGCCTGATTGAGGGCTATCATGGCCGGATGACCGTCGAAAGTGTTCTCGGTCAGGGTTCCGTTTTCCGAATCTCCCTGCCGCTGGTCCGCGAACCGGAGAAGAATGACGAAAACAATGAAAATCAATGAACGGCGGGAAGCTCAATGCTTTCCGCCGTTTCTTCTGGTCTATGCCAAATGGTGTTGATGATGATTTTTCAACACCATTTTTTGTGTTTGCAAAGGGGGCTGTATATACTATTACTGATTTTCATGCCAAATTCAGAGCCCGGCAACTTTTTGGAGACAGCCTCTTTGAATTCACCCCTTCCAGCCATGGTGTTCATGCCAAGTGCGATGTCTTTGTTTGCGGCATACATTCTGGCCCGGGCCGTCTTTTCAGCAGCTTTTCCGCCGTTCTTCATCATTGTCCTGTTCTGCGAGAGATTACCTGTGCTGCCCCTTTCCGCAAAGACCCTGTCGATTTCCCTTCCTGCAGTTCTTCTGACGCCCGGTGAAAGCACGTGCGTGTTGCTTTCGTGATTTGCGGTCCTTTTGATGTTGTCTTTGACCGCAATGACGTTCTGGTTCAGCAGGGTGACAAGGACTGCCATTCCGATGCACTGTCCGACATGGCGGGCGGCGTTGACGATGCCGGAGCCGATTCCCGATTTCGATTCCGGAATGTTGATGGCTGAGGTCACCGATATTGCGGAAAAGCCCATGCCGAATCCGTTGATGACGTTGCCGCAGACGACAAGGGAAGTCGGCGTTGAAACCCTGACCATTGAAAGCATTCCGAAGGCTGCGACGATCAGTCCGAATGCAATCAGGAACTTCGAGCTGACGAGATTGAAGTTCCTGGTTGCAAGCGGCATTCCGACCGCGACTGCCAGTGAGACGGGAAGTATCAGAACGGCGGCGGGAACCCATCCTGAGACACCGGCGGGTTTCCGTTTATGAAAAAAAGGCTCCGTTTCATTGCAAACAAAGCCTTTTCAGTTGACCGGTGCCATCAGGCGCAGATTCTATTTTTCATGGCGGACCGTCATCGTCCGTCTCGGCTCCGGCAGTCTGCAGACAAGAAGGAGCAGGAGGCAGGAGAGAAGTGACGTGATGCAGCCGGCGATGAAGTACGGAGGAGTGTATTTCAGCGAAATGTCATGCTTTCCGGGCGAAAGAGCGGCTCCGATGAAGGTGTTCTGAACCTTGACGATCGGGGTGTCACGTCCGTCGACCTTCAGGTGCCAGCCTTCACTGTAGGGGATGGTCGTCGTCATTATCTGGTTCGAGTCAAGGGAAATCCTTCCGCTGACTGAGGTCGATGTGGCCTTCATGTGCGTCATGCTGCCGGATTTTGCCTGTTTCAGCCTGGCCAGGACGTTTGACGTGTCCATCCTGTACAGGACGAAGTTGTTCAGCCAGAGACTGTTCTTCTTGAAGACGGCTGTCAGGACGATTTCGTTGTCCTTGTCGTGGTTGGCGACGTTGATGAGCACCGTGTGCCTGAACGTTCCGTAGTAGTTCAGCTGACGGTTTCCGCGGTACCAGGTGACGTTGTCGCTGTTCAGACTTGAGCCGAGCGTGATGTAGTAGGAGTCGTCGGTCTTCGGCGTGAACTTGAAGATGATCTTCGCCTCCTTGCCCTTATCGGTCTTCCTGAAGCTGGAGTTCGTCAGGTTCACCTGCTTCGGGGTGTTCTGGAAGACGACCTCGCCGAAGTTGCACGGGTAGAAGTAGCGGGTGGAAGGCCACGTCGACGTGACGGCGTTGAGCCATGACGTCTGGTAGTTGACGGGGTCGTTGAAGAGAATCCGCTGATTCAGCAGTGCCTTGTTGGCCGCATAGATGATGCCCGTCGAGTTGGGATTCCGGTAGATCCTGGTGTTCTGCGTTTCCCGGACCAGCCGGTACTCTGCTTCGTCCGGACGCTCGCTGACGACGTTCAGAGCCGTCTTCTTCGGCCTGATTTCATCTTCTTCCTTCGGCTGGATCAGATACTTCATGTCCAGCAGAGAGTCGGTGATGAGCGTGCCGTTGGTGTAGGCGACATAGTTGTCGCCGTCCGGTTCGCCGATCTGCCCGTAGAAGTCAGGGATGCTCTTTTCAAGTGCGGAGCTGAAGTATGAGCCGTAGTTGACGTTGTGGGCCAGGCCGTCGTTCTTCGTGCGGCAGTAAAGCGAGGCGACACGGTAAAGCGAGCCGTCGAGGGAGTCGAGCTGCTGCTTGTCCCTGTTCAGTGTCTCGGTCGGGTCGGCGAACTCCTTCTGGGTCAGATAGCTGAGATTGTTGAGCGACATGCAGGCATTGATGCCCATCTCAAAGCAGACGACGACAAGAAGCAGGAAATCCTTTGACGGATTATCCAGGATGCGCTCGGGAAGTGCCATCAGGACAAGCGTCAGTGCCGCGAAGACAACAGAGACAATCAGCGTCTGCTTCGAAGCAAAGCTGAATTTTCTCAGATTTCCGGCCGTATAGAAGATGATGCCGGCATAGAGGACGGCCGGAACGGCCGTGAGCGCGCAAGGGCGTCCGTCGCGGTTCGTGAGCGCCTTGTGGGCGAGGAAAATCAGCCAGAAGCTGACGACAAACGAGAAGCGGTACGGGTACCAGACCGGGAACTGCATGCCGTGCCAGAACAGGTCGAGCGGCTCGAAGCACATTGAAAGGACGAGAAAGGCAGTGACGAGAAGGGCGCTGATTCTGGAACGCAGCCTGATTTTTCCTGTGAGGAAGAACAGGCAGAAGGAAAACAGTGCAAGCGTCGAGATGAACAGGTTCGGCTGACCGGACGGCAGCTGGTCGAAGTTGAATGCGCCCATCGTCAGCTTGGAGAGCATCTTCAGCGGGTTGTACTCCAGCCTGAAGTGAATCTGTTCCTGCGTGTACTGCACCTTGCTTGCGGACAGGGTGGAGAGCGTTGACAGAAGCGTCACGCATCCGATTCCGGCGGCAAGAAGCGAGCTTCCCGCGAATGCGGCGGCCTTTTTCAGGAGCTTTTTCGGCGATTCGTACGTGTCACAGGCATACCAGACGAAGAAGAGCACAAGGAAGATGCAGATCATGTATGCCATGTAGTAGTTGTCAATCATCATGAACCCGAGCAGCAGCACGTATGGTGCGGGCCGGGCCTCTTCCATCAGGGTGTGGAAGGAGGAGATTATCAGCGGCAGGAAGATGCAGGCGTCAAGCCACAGCAGGTTGAACTGGTTGGCGACGAACCATCCCATCATTGCGTACGAGACGGCAAGGGACGAATTGACAAGCCCCGTGTCCGGACTTCTTCTCTGAAGCAGCCAGGCCATCGACAGGCCGGCGCAGCCGTATTTAAGCAGCGTGACCAGCATGACGCCGGCCGTGAGTGTCTTTCCCTTGAAGAACAGGAAGATCAGGTTGAACGGACTCAGGAGGTAGTAGGCGAACTCGCCCAGCATCTCGCCGCCGACCGCCTTGGAGAACGAGTAGAATATCTTTGACGGGTCGTGCAGCAGCGCATCCCTGTAGGCGGAGAAGAAGTCGATGTACTGCTGCCCCAGGTCGACGGTCAGCAGGCTGCTCTTTCCGAACGGATACATGCCGCGGTAGATGAAGTAGCCGAGCATGATGAGCACGGGGATGAAGAAGCCGCAGAGAAGCGGCCGGTTTTTCCTGACGAAGTCTTTTTTCATTTTTTCGGGTCCCTTCGAGATTAGTTAATCCTATGATACCACTTGGAAACATGCATTAAGTTTAAAAATAGGATAAAATTAGGCAAATTTACTGACTGATACGGGTGATTTTAGCATATAATGAATAGAGTATGCGAAAATGCAGAGGTGCCGGTGCAGCTGTTTTCGGTATTTGCTAAAATAGCGTATAATGGGTGGGGGAACCCGACACCTGATAATGAAAAGATAGGAGTTTTTGCGGTGAATTTTTTAAAGAAGGCCAACAACAGCCATGAAGGCAGAAAGAACAAATCACACATTCCGTTCAGACTGAACTTTCTCTTCTTCATTGTGTTCGTTCTGTTTGCGGCGCTGATCTTTCAGCTTGCATACCTGCAGATTGTCTTCGGTCCGCGTTTTGAATCGGAAGCCCAGAGCGGGGACACGAGAACGGAGACGAAGAATGTCCAGCGCGGGATGATCTATGATTCGACGGGCAGGATTCTGGTGGGCAACAATACCGCAAGGGCGGTCACGTACACGAAGCCCCTCGTGGTTTCCTCGTCGGAGATGTTCAGGATTGCGAACAATCTGATAAGGTATGTTGACATCGAAGCCGTCTCGCTGTCCGATTCGAACAAGGAGGATTATTACCTGGCCGACCCGAAGCACGAGAAGTTCGTCAAGAGCCGGATAGAAAACGCAAACAAGATCACGGATGCAGCGGTGCTCTATCACAAGGAGCAGGCCTACGTCAAGAAGCACAGGCTGGGGATGAGGCTTTCGGAAGAGCAGAAGCGTGCGGCGACCGTATTCTCGAAGATGAACGGAGCCTACGCCCTTTCGACCGTCTACATCAAGACGAAGGACGTTTCCGACACTGAGATGGCCGTCATCGGCGAAAACGCCTCGAAGCTTCCCGGCATCAAGATCGGCACGAGCTGGACGCGCTCCTATCCAAACGGCGAGTCCGTCAAGAGTGTCATCGGCACGGTCACGTCGGAAAAGCAGGGGCTTCCAAGCGACAGCATCAACACGCTGCTTGCAGAGGGATACTCCAGAAACGACAGCGTCGGCTCAAGCTACATCGAGTCGCAGTATGAAAACGTCCTGAAGGGGACGAAGGAGACGATCAGCGTTGAAACCAGAAACGACAAGATCGTCAAGGAGTTCACGCAGTACGGCGGCAAGCCGGGCGACAACATCGAGCTGACCATCAACTCCGGCTTCCAGAACAAGGTCCAGAAGATCATGAATGACTGCGTCAAGTCCATTTCCGGCGGCAATCCCTATTCTCCGGGTGCCTACGCGGTGGTCATGAATCCGAACACCGGCGGGATCTATGCCCTGGCCGGGGTCAGCCGCGACGTCAATACGGGCAAGATTACGGACAATGCCCTCGGCGCCATCAATCAGACCTATGTAATGGGTTCCGTCGTCAAGGGCGCCATGGTTCTCGGCGCACTCAAGTCCGGCGTGATCACGCCGTCAAGCAACACCCTGCTTGACGAGCCGATCAAGCTGAAGGGCACGGCAACGAAGGCCTCCTGGTTCAACAAGACCGGCGGCGCCAACATGTCGCTTTCCGCATCCGACGCGCTGGAGGTCTCCTCCAACGCCTACATGATGAAGCTTGCGATGATGGAAGGCGGATTCAACTACGTTCCGGGCTCTGCCCTGTCGCTTTCAAACTCCATCTTCGACAAGCTGAGGTCGAACTTCAAGCAGTTCGGCCTCGGCATCAAGACCGGAATCGACATTCCGGGCGAGGCGAAGGGCTTTGAGGGTCCTGCCAACCAGGAACACATCGGTAATGCGCTTGACCTTTCCTTTGGTAACTACGATTCATACACGACGCTTCAGCTGGCCCAGTACATCTCCACCGTCGCAAACGGCGGCTACAGGCTGCAGCCGCATCTGCTGAAGTCAATCCGCTCGACGAACCGCGACGGGTCCCTGGGCGACGTCAAGTATGAGTTCGGGCCGAACGTCCTGAACGTCGTCGATGCAAGCGACGCCCAGTGGAACGTCGTCAAGGAAGGACTCTGGAAGGTCGTTCACGGCACGAGCTCGCTCAGGACCGGTTCCAGGCTGACGGACATCAAGCCGGCCGTCTGTGCCAAGTCAGGTACTGCCCAGACGTTCTACAAGACTGCCGAGACGGAGACGCTCAGTCTGGTGACGTACGCTCCGCAGAAGAATCCGCAGGTCGCAATCGCCGTCGCCTTTCCGAACATCAGCGACAGCACGTGCAGCATCAACGCGACTGCCGTGAAGGAAATCTACGATGCCTACTGGAAGACGGTGCAGACGAGCGACGGATTGAAGTAGCGGGAGTGGCGGTTTGGGGTCATTCAGACTGTCAAGTAAAAACACTTAACAAAAAAGAGAAAAAATACTGGTAATCAGACCGAAAAGATGATATGATATTAATCGTTGGAGTTGCATCAACGCAATTCATTAAATGATACGTAAGTCTGGAGGTTTGAGAAATGCGCGTAAACATCACATTGGAATGCACGGAATGTCATGAACAGACATACCTGACAAACAAGAACAAGCGTAACAATCCTGATCGTCTTGAGCTTAAGAAGTACTGCCCGCGCGATCGCAAGGTCACAGTACATCGTGAAACAAAATAACAGCAGGTTTAAAAACCTGTTGTTTTTTTATTATCAGCTACAAGCGTTTTCAAGATGAGGAGGCCCGTCCTTGAAGAAGGAATTCAGAAGAAGGCAGCTGGAGACAGTCCGCAGACATGCCGGTGAGGCCGGATTCCTCGCGGAGGAATTCAGACTGTACCGGAAGCTTGCGGAAGAGGAATGCTGGAAGTCCGCAAAAACCGTTGCCCTGACCGTCAGCACGGCGGAGGAGATTGATACGAGGCCCCTGTTCGTTCTGGCCTGGTCTGCCGGCAAGCGGGTGGTCGTGCCGAAGACTTTTCCGAAGGGAAGGATGGAGTTCTTCGAAGTCGGACCGGAAAGCAGGTACGTCCTGACCGGGTTCGGCGTCTTCGAGCCGCGGGATGCTGCGGAACCGGTTCCGTGCGACGGAATCGACCTGGTGATTGTCCCGGGGCTGGCCTTTACTCCGGAAGGCAGAAGACTGGGGTATGGCGGCGGCTTCTACGACCGCTTCCTGAAGCGGTACGGCGGGATGACGCTTGCGCTTGCCGATTCTTCGCGGCTCTTTTTGAAGCCGGAGTGGGGCGAGGATGAATTTGACGTCATGGTTCAGAACGTTCTGCGGCCATGACCGACAGGAGGAAGTAAATGAATTACAAGTTTAAGGAGTTGCCGGCCACCTGGGTTCTGATCGGGATCAACGTCGTCGTCTTCTTGATGATGACGCTTGCCGGCGGCAGTCAGAACATCAGGGTCCTGATCCGCTTCGGCGCGAACTTTGCGCCGTATGTCTCGATGGGACAGTACTGGCGGCTGTTCACGGCGATGTTCCTTCACATCGGTCTCGAGCATCTCGCCCTGAACATGCTTACCCTGTATTTTCTCGGCGCATCGCTTGAGCCGCTGCTTGGGACGGCCAGGTTCACGGCGCTGTATCTTGTGAGCGGCGTCTGCGGCAATGCGGCCAGCTACGCTCTGACGAACGGACTGTCCGCCGGCGCAAGCACCGCGCTGTTCGGCCTGTTCGGCGGCTATCTGATGCTCGGCGAGTCATTCAGAAGCAATCCCTACGTCAGAATGATGGCAAGGCAGTTCCTGGTGCTGGTCATCTTGAACCTGGGCTTTGACCTTCTTGACAGCGGCATCGACATCTGGGGCCATGTCGGCGGCCTGTTCGGCGGCTTTCTGGCCGGATACGCCGTCGGTGCCCCGAAGCTCGGCAGCGTTCCGCGCTGGAAACGCATTTTGGGCGCGGTAACAATTTTGCTCTTTTTGCTGATTATGTTCAAATCGGGTTTTATTTACTCATATTTTAAAGTATAATTATTTTCGGAGGGCTTTTATGAAGACTTTGTATGATGTGCAGCAGCTGCTTAAACGTTTCGGGGTGTTCGTCTACGTCGGAAAACGTCTCTGGGACATCGAGCTGATGGCTCTGGAACTGGATAATCTGTACAAGGCACATGTAATTGACCAGAAGACGTTTCTCAGCGCGAAGCTGGTTCTCGAAAGGGAGCATCGTTACGAAGAAAAGCATGAAGCCGCAAAGAAGAACTCAACGGAGGATGAGAAGTAATGGACAAGAAACTTATCGGTGTTGACCTCGGTGGTACAACAATCAAATTCGCTATTCTGACGCTTGACGGCGAGGTTCAGCAGAAGTGGAGCATCAAGACGAACATTCTTGACGAAGGTTCGCACATCGTTCCCGACATCATTGAATCAATCAACCATCATCTTGACCTGTACGGCATGAAGCCGGAAGACTTCGTCGGAATCGGCATGGGCACGCCGGGTACGGTCGACATCGAAAAGGGCACTGTCATCGGCGCCTACAACCTGAACTGGAAGACGACTCAGAATGTCAAGGAAGAAGTCGAGAAGGGCACGGGCATCAAGTTCGTTCTCGACAATGACGCCAACGTCGCCGCCCTCGGGGAACGCTGGAAGGGTGCCGGTGAGAATGCGGACAACGTCGTGTTCATCACGCTTGGCACGGGCGTCGGCGGCGGCATCATCGCTGAAGGCAAGCTTCTGCACGGCATGAGCGCCGCCGGTGAAGTCGGCCACATCAATGTCGAGCCTGAAGGCTACGTCTGCACGTGCGGCAACCGCGGCTGCCTTGAGACATATGCCTCGGCCACGGGCGTCGTCCGCGTTGCGCGTGACATGGCAGAGGAATTCGCCGGTCAGTCCGCACTGAAGGTCGCCGTCGACAACGGCGATGACGTCACATCCAAGATGGTCTTTGACCTGGCAAAGGAAGACGACGCGCTTGCACTGAGCGTCGTTGACCGTGTCTGCCGCTATCTCGGCGTTGCCTGCGCAAACATCAGCTGCATCCTGCATCCGGAATACATCGTCATCGGCGGCGGTGTCTCGGCTGCCGGCAACTTCCTGCTCGAACGCGTGGTCAAGTACTTCAAGAAGTACGCATTCCCGACAATCCGCAACACAACGACGCTCAAGCTGGCTCAGCTCGGCAATGACGCCGGTGTGATCGGCGCCGCTTCACTTGCGCTCAAGTTCAAGGACTAGTTTCCGCTGAAATGCAGAGAACGCACCCGGCTTGAAGGTCGGATGCGTTTTTTTGCCCTGCGGACTTGATTTTCTTCTGATTATATGCTGATATTATATTAGACGCTTTTTTTCGTCTAGAATTCTGGAAAGAGGGATTTAATCGTGACTTTAATGTTTGGCGCTGCCCATTCAGTGTTTTTCTATATCAATATCGTTCTGATCACAGTTCTCGTCCTGATGTTCGGAACACAGTTCTACTGGTTCGTCCGTTCCAAGGTCGCCGGTAACGTGATTGACGGTGAGGAGTTCGCCAAGGGACTTCACCGCGGTCAGGTCATCGACCTGCGTGACGAGACCAAGTTCAAGAAGGATCACATGCTCGGCGCCAGGAACATGCCGTTCATGCAGTTCAAGATGTACAAGGACGCCCTGAGAAAGGACATGCCGGTCTATCTTTATGACGAAGGCGTTCAGTACCCTATCAAGGTTTCCTCCAAGCTGAAGAAGGAGGGCTTCAAGGAAGTCTACATCCTGAAGGGCGGTTACGATGCCTGGGAAGGCAAGAAGAAGGGAACCAAGGTTTCCGAAAAGTAAGCAGCAAAAAGGCGGTCCGGCTTCGGACCGCCTTTTTTAGTTCTGATGAGCCGAACGGCGCTTGCGCATTGCGCGGCGACGGTGTTCGTCCAGAATTGCCTCGCGTTCTTCAATTGGATCGATGACAGTCTTCCTGAATGCGTAGACGCAGCCTGCGACCGCGCTGATCGTTGCGACGGCGCCCATTAAGAATCCCTTGCTGAATGACTTCATTTGGAGAACCTCCTTTGTTTCAGTTATCTTTATTATGAACGAACTTTATGAATATTTCCAGTGAAATGACTTGAAATTACGATTAAACTTATTGAGAATTAATTCCGGAAATGTTGTACAATAGCTATTGTGGACTGTTCGGAATGTGTAAAGGAGAGATTCAATGAAGAGAAAGCTGCTTTCAATTGTCGGCCCGACTGCGGTCGGCAAGACCGCCCTTTCCATTGACCTGGCCAGAAGATACGGCGGAGAGGTCATCTCGGGGGACTCGATGCAGGTGTACCGGACGCTTGACATCGGCACCGCCAAGATCATGCCTGGGGAAATGCAGGGTGTTCCCCATCATCTGATTGACATTCTGAATCCGTCAGAGAGATTTTCGTGCGCGGACTTCATTTCACGCTGCCGCAGCTGCTGCGACGGGATTGAAGAGCGCAACGGACTGCCGATGCTGGTCGGCGGCACTGGATTTTACGTCCAGGCCCTGCTCGACGGCTACCAGCTGGGGCAGGACGAGTATGCGGCGGATGAGAGGGAGCGCGAAAAATGGCACGGCTATGCCAGGGAGCACGGAAGGCAGGCACTGTGGGACAGGCTGAACGAGATCGATCCGGAGGCCGCGGCGAAGATTCCGTCCGGAAACGAGCTGAGAGTCGTCAGGGCACTTGAGGTCTTCGAGAAGACGGGCCGGAAGTTCTCCGACCAGGCCGATGAAAATGACGGCGGGTTCGATGCCCTGATAATCGGACTGACGACGGACCGGGCACTGCTTTACGAGCGGATCGGTCAGAGGGTTGACCTGATGATGAAACAGGGACTGATTGATGAGGCGAAAATGCTGTATGATGCCGGAGGGCTCGACCTTCCAGCCGGCAAGGGCATCGGCTACAAGGAGTTCTATCCGTACTTCGAGGGAAGGAGCACGCTTGAGGAGGCCGTCGAGCTCGTCAAGAAGAATTCGCGGCATTACGCCAAGCGGCAGCTGACCTGGTTCAGAAACAAGATGGATGTTGTCTGGTTTGACCTGGTCCGGCATCCGGAGCAGATAAACGATATTTATGCAGCCGTTGACGAATGGCTGCAGGAACAGGAGAGATTGAAATGAATTCATGGAAAGACAAGTTCCCGAAGGACCTTCAGGAAAAGATTGATGAAACGGACACGATGATTGCGGACCGGCTGAACGAAATAACGGAACAGGAACTGTACAACCAGCAGCGTGTGCTGGACCTCTACCGCAAGCATCACGTTGCCGAGGAGGATTTGGTCGGATCGACCGGCTACGGTTACGATGACATCGGCAGGGACAAGCTGGAGGAAATCTTCGCTGAGTACTTCAGGACTGAAGACGCAATGGTCAAGCCGCAGATCGTCTCCGGCACGCATGCCATCAAGACGTGTCTGTTCGGCGTCATGCGTCCGGGCGACACGCTGTACTACATGACGGGCATGCCGTATGACACGATTCAGGAAGTCATCGGCATTGCCGGCGACAACCCGGGCACGTTCAAGGAGTACGACATGCACTTCGAGTACACGCCGCTGCTTGAGAACGGGGAAGTTGACTATGACGCCTGCGGCAGGTTCCTCGACGCTCATCCGGATGTCAGGATGGTTGCCATCCAGCGTTCGCGCGGCTATGCGACAAGGGACAGCTTCACGGTGGCGAAGATTGCGAAGATGATCGAGTTCATCCGCAGTCATGCGCCGAAGGCCGTCATCTTCGTCGACAACTGCTACGGCGAGTTCTCGGAAACGGAGGAGCCGACATTCTACGGTGCCGATCTGATGGCCGGCTCGCTCTTCAAGAATGCCGGGGCGGGCATCGTCAAGGGCGGCGCCTTCATCGTCGGCAGAAAGGACCTGGTGGCCAAGTGCGCCGCTCATCTCATCGCACCGGGTTCCGGCAAGTCCGAAGGTCCGACATACGCCTATCAGCGGGATTTCTACCAGGGCTTCTTCATGGCTCCCCACACGACCGGTCAGGCCATCAAGGGCTCGATTTACGCCGCTGCCCTGCTTGAAAAGCTCGGGATGGACGTTTCGCCGAAGTGGGATGCGCCGCGCACCGACCTGGTTCAGACCATCACGTTCGGCAAGCGCGAGCCGATGATCAGATTCTGCGCTGCCATTCAGCACAACTCGGCGCTCAATGCCTTC
Source organism: uncultured Ligilactobacillus sp. (assembly GCA_934201845.1). Classification (GTDB taxonomy): domain Bacteria; phylum Bacillota; class Bacilli; order Lactobacillales; family Lactobacillaceae; genus Ligilactobacillus. Next base: position 213,481 of record CAKPXA010000001.1, read on the forward strand.
GTCGATCCAGTTCCAAGCTACATGGACGGATATGAGGATGAAATCATCATGGCATCGGGCAGCTTCACCGAAGGCTCGACGATTGAACTCTCATCTGACGGTCCGCTGCGCGAACCGTACTGCCTCTACATCCAGGGTGGTCTGTCATATGAGCACGTCAAGAACGCAATCACCGAGGCTGCCTACGAGACCTTCTACAAGTAATTTTCAATTCATGTTACAAAAAGTGACATTAAAGGGTTGACAAGGTCACATTAAGTTGATATTATAAACTTGTAATTTTAAGGAGGATGGATATGAAAGAAAAGGAACTGAGACGTTCTTTAGCCGTTCTTCCGATTGGAACGGTCATGAAGCTGACAAGTCTTTCAGCGCGTCAGATCAGATATTATGAGGAACAGGGCCTGGTCATTCCCGAGCGCAACGAGGGCAACCGCCGTATGTACTCTCTCAACGATATCGATACGCTGCTTGAAATCAAGGATTACCTGACGGAAGGCATCAACATGGCCGGCATAAAGCACATCTATGAAGAAAAGGCGAAGGAAGAAGCTGAAAAGAAGGCGCGCATGGAGCAGCCTTTGACGGATTCGGACGTTCGCCGGATTCTGAGAGATGAATTCCTTTCGGTCGGAGGGCTGAAGAAGGAAGATCAGTTCTCTCTCCGGAGTAAACGCACCCTCTAATACATTCACAAGGAGCAGACCAACATGGCAAAACCTAGCTACACAAAAGACGACATCCGTCGTATTGTTAAAGAAGAAAATGTTCAATTCCTGCGCTTGATGTTCACTGATCTCTACGGCACGATCAAGAACGTTGAAGTTCCTGTCAGCCAGTTAGACAAGCTGCTTGACAACAAGCTGATGTTTGATGGTTCGTCCATTGACGGCTTCGTCCGCATCGAAGAAAGTGACATGTGGCTTTATCCGGACCTTTCAACGTGGATGGTCTTCCCATGGGGCGACGGCGAAGGCGGCAAGATTGCCCGCGTCATCTGTGAAGTATACAACGCGGACCGCACACCGTTCATGGGCGATCCCCGCAACCAGCTCATCCATGTCCTCAACAAGATGAAGGAAATGGGCTTCACTGACTTCAACATCGGACCTGAACCGGAATTCTTCCTGTTCAAGCTCGATCCGGAAACAGGCAAGCCGACGACGCACCTGAACGACCAGGGCAGCTACTTCGACCTTGCGCCGGTTGACCTCGGCGAGAACTGCCGCCGTGACATCGTCCTTGAACTTGAAAAGCTCGGCTTTGACGTTGAGGCTTCTCACCACGAAGTTGCTCCGGGCCAGCATGAAGTTGACTTCAAGTATGCCGATGCCCTTCATGCCTGCGACAACATCCAGACATTCAAGCTTGTCGTGAAGACGGTTGCCCGCAAGCACGGCCTGCATGCAACGTTCATGCCGAAGCCTCTTGACCGCATCAACGGTTCCGGCATGCACATGAACATGTCCCTCTTCACGAAGGACGGCAATGCCTTCTACGATGAAAACGGCGACGAACAGCTTTCACAAAACGCCAAGTACTTCCTTGGCGGTCTGCTGAAGCACGCCCGCAGCTTCACTGCCGTAACGAACCCGACGGTCAACTCATACAAGCGTCTCGTTCCAGGCTACGAAGCACCTGTCTACGTTGCATGGTCCGGTCATAACCGTTCACCATTGGTTCGTGTTCCAATCGCCCGCGGCCTTTCCACACGTCTGGAACTCCGCAGCGTCGATCCTTCTGCTAACCCATACCTGGCAGTTGCCGCAATCCTCTCCGCAGGTCTTGACGGTCTGAAGAACAAGATCGAGGCTCCAAAGGCCGTTGACCGCAACATCTACGCAATGGATGACGAGGAACGCAAGGCAAACGGCATCGTTGACCTTCCTTCAACTCTTCACAACGCCCTCAAGGCTCTTGCCGAAGATGACGTCATCAAGGAAGCAATGGGTCCGCATCTGTACTCCAACTTCGTTGAGGCAAAGCGCCTCGAATGGGATGCATACCGCCAGGAAGTTTCCGACTGGGAACGTCAGCAGTACCTGGAACTCTACTAATTGCAAGGTCTGCTCCGCATTTTAATCTGAAATAAAGACGGGTCGGGAATGTCTGTTCCTGACCCTTTTTGTGTGGGTCTGTACCAAATGGTGTTGATGGCCTCGAAAACTGCACTTCAGAAATGGAGTGCAGTTTTTTCTTCTTCAACGTGGAGACGGATGTGGCCACAAAGTGGTAGTGAATTGCGAAAATCAGGCCTTGGCGGCCGCTTGGGGAAATTCACAAGGAAACCGGAAGTGCCTTGCAAGCTTTGCGAACGCAAGGAAACTGAAAAAATGAAGCTCTTCATTGCAGCAACGAAGAGCTTCACTTTTGATTCCGTTTGTTTCGTTTTCTTTCGGAAAAATCGGTATCAGTTGACAGCCGCGGAAATTTCCCCCGAAAGCAGGGGATTTGTCAGATGATCTGGCTGACTGACGGATAATGGTTGACGTGAAGGCTCTGGTCCTTCAGGGCAAGATAGTTGATCTGGTTGATTCTGACCGGGTAGCCGAGGGCATGGTCGCCTCTGCGCTTCAGAATGATGGCGTCGGTGCGTGAATGCGGCAGGCTGATTGTGCCGCTGACTTCCTCAACTCCGTTTTCGCCCCAGTCAAGCTGAAGAATCACTTCGCGTCCGCTTTCCGCCGCCTTGCTGATGAAGAGCTTGAGCTGGTCAAGCGGCATTCTCGTTTCCCTTTTAATTGAATTGTCATCATTGAAGAGTGTCTTGAAAGTGTTTCTGATCCGTGAAATGTTTTTCTGTGAAATAAGTGTCTTGAGCATATATATACCTCCTCGAAGCCTTAACAGGAACATCCGTTTACCATGTCTATATTATATAAACACAGGTTCGAAAAATCAACCCCTTAATCAAAAATATGTTCACTGTTTTCGAACGGGACGTTCTCTGCGTCTGGAAGGAAGAGCAGCGGAGGCATCTCTGCATTTTCGGGAAAAGCTTAAATTAAAATGAGAAAACGGGGTAAAAAGCGAGAAAATGCGACAAATATCGGTTAATGCCTTGAAAATACTTCGTAAAAAGTGCAATATAATAAGTAATACTATTTTTGGAGGAATTAACGGCAATGGCTAAAAGAGGTATGCTGATCGTTCTGTCCGGTCCTTCGGGTGTCGGCAAGGGCACCGTGCGCAAGGAAATCTTCTCTCAGGACGATAACAATTTTCATTATTCCATTTCGATGACGACACGGAAGATGCGTCCGGGCGAGGTCAACGGCAAGGATTACTACTTTGTCTCAAAGGAAGAGTTTGAAAGAGAAATTGAAAACGGCGGCATGCTCGAATATGCCAAATATGTTGACAACTACTATGGAACACCGTTAAAATACGTTAATGAGATGCTTGACGCAGGCAAGGACGTTTTCCTTGAAATCGAGGTCAACGGTGCCATGCAGGTCCGCGAGAAGGCTCCGGACGGTCTGTTCATCTTCCTGACGCCGCCGGACCTGATGGAACTGCGCCAGCGCATCGTCAACCGCGGGACGGATGATCTCGAGACGATTGACAAGCGCATGAAGAAGGCCGTCGAGGAAATCGAGATGATGCAGAACTACGACTACGCCGTTGTCAATGACGAGGTTCCGAAGGCCGCGGAGAAGATCAAGACAATCATCCGGGCTGAACGCTGGCGTGTAAAGCGTTTCCTGCCTGATTACAAGAAACAGTTGAAACTGGAGGGTGAACTATGATTCTATATCCATCAGTCGACGCGCTGCTTGAACGCGTTGATTCACGTTACTCACTTATTCTGCTTGCCTCAAAGCGCGCGCACGAACTTGACGCAGGCGCTGCTCCTCTGCTTGAGGAAGACCAGTACAAGTCAGTCAAGAATGTCGGCCGTGCTCTGGAAGAAGTCGAAGCCGGCAAGCTCAGAATCAAATCCGAAGGCCGCGAAGGCTGATCGGTTTCAGGAGACCAGGGAGAAGTTCCGGGTCTCTTTTTTTGCGCCGGCGGGACTGAATCCGTCATTGACGTCCGCATGTCTGCGATGGGACGATTCCGTTCCGATGTGGTAAAATGATAACAAGAACAAAGGGGGGCTTTTTTTGACTTCAAAACACGCAGCAATTTACATCACCGGCGGGATTGCGGCATACAAGGCCGCATACTGCGTAAGGGAATTCGTGAAGCACGGGTACGAGGTCCGCTGCGCAATGACGCGGTCGGCCGCTGAGTTCGTCACGCCTCTGACGTTTGAGACGCTGAGCAGGAACAGGGTCGTCACGGACCTGTTCGATGCCGGAAACGAGTCGCCGGTTGCGCACATCGAGCTGGCCGACTGGACGGACCTGGCCGTCGTCGTTCCGGCAACGGCCGACATCATCGGCAAGATGGCGAACGGCATTGCCGACGATGCCGTCTCGACGTCTCTTCTGGCAACGGCGGCACCGAAGTTCGTGGTGCCGGCGATGAACGAGAAGATGCTGGACAATCCGGCCGTCAGGAGGAACCTGGCGCGTCTCGGGGAGGACGGCGTCGAAATCATCGAGCCGGACTGCGGCTTTCTTGCGGAAGGCTATTCCGGCAGGGGCCGCATGAAGGAGCCGGCCGAGATATTCGCATATGTTGATGGGAAATGCGGTGAAGAGCCGCTGTCCGGTCTTTCGGGGCAAAAGGTCATCGTCACTGCCGGCGGAACCGTCGAGGCAGTCGATCCGGTGCGTTTTCTGACCAACCGCTCAAGCGGTAAGATGGGATATGCGCTTGCCGGAAGGGCCGCCTCGGCCGGAGCCGACGTGACGCTTGTGCACGGACCGGTCAGTCTGCCGGACATCGCCGGAGTCAGGATGGTTCCGGTGACTTCGGCCGCGGAGATGGCAGATGAGGTCCTTAAGCGCTATGACGACGCCGACATCGTGATCATGGCGGCTGCCGTGGCCGATTACCGTCCGGAGAAGTTCCATGAGGAAAAGGTGAAGAAGTCGGAAGGAGCCTGGAACCTGAAGCTTGTCAGAAACGTCGACATTCTGAAGACGCTCGGCGAGAGGAAGACGCACCAGCTTCTGGTCGGCTTTGCAGCCGAGACGGACAATCTGCTTGAGAACGCCGCGGGAAAGCTCAGGAACAAGAACGCCGACCTGCTGGTGGCAAATGACGTTTCGAGAAGCGACATCGGGTTCGGTTCCGACGACAACGAGGTTCATCTGCTGTTCAGGGATGGAACGGAAAGAAAGATAGGAAGAACGTCGAAGGAAAGGATTGCCGGCGCCGTGCTGGAAGCGGTGGCCGGTCTGCAAGAGGTGAGCGGATGAGTCTTTATGCTCAGGTCATCGTTGACGTGCCGGCGATGCAGACAAACAGACCGTACACGTACCTGGTGCCGGAGAATCTGGAAGGACAGATTCAGAAGGGGATGCGCTGCATCGTTCCGTTCGGCAGCGGTTCCAGGAAAATACAGGGCTTCGTCGTCGGACTGTCCTGCAATGCCCCTGATTCCGGCTTCGAGGTCAAGGAGGTCTGCGGGCTGATGGACCTTGCGCCCGTATTGAACGAAGAGGCGCTTGAACTGGCCGACTGGCTGGCGGAGTACACATTCTCGTTCAGGATTGCCTGTCTTCAGACAATGCTTCCGAACGTGATGCGCGCCGGCTACGAGAAGAGCGTCAGGCTGCTTGACGAGGACATCGATTCTGACCTCAGGGCGATGTTTGACGCAAACGGACTGATGCCGTTCGATGACGGGATGGACCCCGCCGTCAGAAGAAGGCTCGTCGGCCTGCGCCGTGAGAACAAGGTGGAGATTGTCTATCATGTGAATGACAGGGCCAGGGTCAGAAGACAGGAATTCATCAGGTCCTGCGTCACGCTGAATAACTTCGCTGCATTTTCCGGCGGTCTGAAGAAGACGGCAGTGAAGAAGAGGAGAATGCTGGAGAAGCTGCTCGACCTTGGAGAAGATGTCGTCGAAAGAGTGAAGTTCCAGAAGGAGAACGGCTTTTCGGCGGCGGACGTCAGACAGGCACGGGAGGCAGGCTGGCTGAGCCTGTCGGAGAGGGAAGTCTACCGTACGCCTCAGACGGGCGGTGAAATCACGAAGAGTCTGCCGAAGAAGCTGACGGACGAGCAGGAAAACTGCGTGAGGACGGTCGGCCGGGCCATTGACGCCGGTGAAAGCCGGGTCTTCCTCATCGAGGGAGTCACCGGCAGCGGCAAGACCGAGGTCTATCTCCAGACGATTGCGCATGCGCTGACGCTTTCGAAGAAGGCGCTGATGCTTGTGCCGGAGATTTCCCTGACGCCGCAGATGGTGCGCAGGGTCAAGGAACGCTTCGGCTCCGGCGTGGCGATGCTGCACAGTGCGCTGTCCGACGGCGAGCGCTTCGATGAATGGCGCAGGATCGAGCGCGGCGAGGCCCAGGTTGTCGTCGGCGCGCGTTCTGCGGTGTTCGCCCCGCTTGACGACATCGGCGTCATCATCATGGACGAGGAGCACGAGTCAAGCTACAAGCAGGATGACATGCCGCGCTACAATGCCCGCGACGTGGCCATCTGGCGCGGAAGGTACCATCACTGCCCCGTCGTGCTCGGATCGGCGACGCCATCGCTTGAATCCCGTGCCAGGGCCCAGAAGAACGTCTATCAGCGCCTGCTTCTGACGAGGCGCATCAACGGCCGCCCGATGCCGCACGTGACGCTCGTCGACATGAGGGAGGCCCTGAAGCACGCGCCGGCGCCCGACTTTTCAGGCGAACTGCTTGAAAAAATCCAGGAGCACGTCGGAAGGGGCGGGCAGGTCGTCCTGATGCTCAACAGAAGGGGATACTCGTCGTTTGTGATGTGCCGGGAGTGCGGCTTTGTCCTGAAGTGTCCGAACTGCGACATCTCACTGACGCTGCACATGGACACGCACAGCATGAAGTGCCACTACTGCGGGCATGAGGAGGCCATTCCCCGCATCTGCCCGAGCTGCCGCGGAAACAAGATCCGCTACTACGGCACGGGCACGCAGAAGGTCGAAGAGCAGCTGAACGAACTGCTGCCGGAGGCGCGCGTCCTGAGAATGGACGTTGACACGACCCGGCGCAAGGGCGCACACGAACGACTGCTTGCGCGCTTCGGCCGGCACGAGGCTGACATACTGCTCGGAACGCAGATGATTGCGAAGGGACTGGATTTTCCCGACGTCACGCTGGTCGGCGTTTTGAATGCCGACACGGCGCTCGGATTGCCGGACTTCCGCTCGAGCGAGAAGACGTTCCAGCTGCTGACGCAGGTCAGCGGCCGCGCCGGCCGCGCCGAGAAGAACGGCGAGGTGCTGATACAGACGTTCAATATGGAGCATTACGCGATTCAGCTGGCATGCAGGCAGGAATACGAGCGGTTCTACGAATATGAGATGCAGGTCAGACACCGTCTCGGCTATCCGCCGTACTACTTCACGGTCAAGATCACCGCAAGCTACGACAACGAGGCCGATGCCTGCCGGAAGATGTATGAGATCAGGCGGGAGCTGGACCGGGTCCTGAGCCCGTCGGCCCGGGTGCTCGGACCGACGCCGAAGGCCATCATGCGCGTGAACAACCGCTATTACTACCAGCTGGTGATTGAGTACAAGAAGGAACCGGAGCTTGAGTGCTACCTGCAGGATCTGCTGGCAAGAAGCCAGAAGGACGAGTCAAGGGGACTGAAGCTTGTGATTGACCGCGACCCGGTCAGCTTTATGTAAGGAAGGAAGAAATCTAATGACATCAATTGTTTTCATGGGAACGCCGGCGTTTGCGGCGCCGATTCTTGAAGGACTGGTCGAGGCGGGCTATGACGTCCGTGCCGTCGTGACGCAGCCGGACCGCCGCGTCGGAAGAAAGCACGTGCTGACGGCCTCGCCCGTCAAGCAGACGGCTGAGAAGTACGGCATCGAGGTCCTGCAGCCGGAGAGAATCTCCGGCAGCCCGGAGATGGAGCGAATCATCGAGATTGCACCGGACCTCATCGTCACGGCCGCCTTCGGGCAGTTTCTGCCGGACCGGCTGATTGCGGCGGCGAAGACCGCGGCAGTCAACGTGCACGGCTCGCTGCTTCCGAAGTACCGCGGCGGAGCTCCGGTGCAGTATGCCATCATGAACGGCGACGGCGAAACGGGCGTCACCATCATCTACATGGTGAAGAAGATGGACGCCGGTGCGATGATTGCGCAGAGGTCCATGCCGATCGGGCCGGATGACGACACCGCTTCGATTTTCGAGAAGATGAGCCCGCTTGGCCGCGACCTTCTGCTCGAGGCGATTCCGAAGCTTCTTGACGGCACTGCCGAAGCTGTTGATCAGGACGAGTCCGAAGTCGTCTTCTCGCCGACGATCAAGCCGGAGGAAGAGGAGCTTTCAATTGAAGCGACGGCAAGCGAGCTCGACTGGAAGATCCGGGCGCTGCGTCCGGCCCCCGGCGCCTATTTTGCCGACTTTGCGGGAAGGCGCACGAAGCTCTGGGACGTCACGGTCCTGGACGAAGCCACTGAATTTGCAAGCGGAACGGTCGTCGAGGCAACGAAGCATGTCCTGAAGATGGCTGCCGGAAACGGCACGGTCTATCAGATCAACGTCCTTCAGCCGGCGGGCAAGCCGAAGATGAAGGTCACGGATTATCTGAACGGAATCGGTCAGGGGCTTTCGGCCGGTCAGAAGGTGGTCGGCTGATGGGAAGAATGGACTCAAACCCGCGCTGGCTGGCAGTCGAGCTGCTGGAACGGATCGGGAAGAACGGCTCCTATTCCAACCTGGCCCTGAATCAGGTGATTGAACGGCACAGCCTTGACGCGCGCGACGTCAGCCTGCTGACGAACATCGTCTATGGTGTCATCCAGCACAGACTCACGCTGGAATTCTATCTCGACGGCTTCATCGGCAACAGGAAGAAGACTGCGCCGTGGGTCATGGAACTGCTGAAGACGGCTCTCTACCAGCAGCTTTATCTGGAGAGGATTCCAAAGCGTGCCGTCTTCAACGAGACAATCGAGATTGCCAAGTTCAGGGGTCACGAAGGCATCAGGCGCTTCGTCACGGGCGTGCTGCATGCGATTGACCGCAAGGGGCTGCCCGACACGGCGGAAATCAGCGACCCGCTGGAGAGAATCAGCATCGAGTCAAGCACGCCGCTCTGGCTTGTACGTCAGCTTGTCGAGGAACTCGGTCTGGAGCGGACCGGCAGGATGCTTGAAACGATCAATCAGCCGCCCGCCCAGAGCGTCCGGGTCAATCTCGCGAAAAATGCAGTGGCCGATGCCGAAGCGTTTCTGGAGTCGGAAGGCTTCAGTGTCGAGCGAAGCGCAGTTGCGCCGCTTGGCCTGCGCGTATCCGGCGGCTTCATCCCCCAGAGCAGGGCATACGGTGAAGGCCGCGTCGTCGTTCAGGACGAAAGCGCCATGCTGGCGGTTGACTCGATGAAAGTCGAGCCGTCGGACCGGGTGCTTGACGGCTGTGCCGCTCCCGGCGGCAAGACGACGCAGATTGCCGCCGAACTGAAGGACGGACGGGTCTTCGCGCTTGACATCCACGGCCACAAAGTCAGGCTGATTGAGAGAAACGCCGCGCTGTGCGGTGTGGACGACCGTGTCGAGGCAGGAAAGCTTGATGCGAGAAAGGCCGGCGAGATGTTTGCCGCCGGAAGCCTGGACAAGGTGCTGATTGATGCACCGTGCTCCGGACTCGGCCTGATGAGGAGAAAGCCGGAGGTGAAGTATGAGAAGAGTCTCAAGGACTCGCAGTCCCTGCACAGGATCCAGACGGAGATTCTGGACCGCGTCGCTCCCCTGGTCAGGGAAGGCGGCACGCTGACGTACAGCACCTGCACGATTCTGAACGAGGAGAACCAGGGCACCGTTGATGCCTTTCTCGCCCTTCATCCGGAATTCTGCCAGGTGAAGACGGAAACGAGTCTCGGCGTCAAGGACGAAAGGGAAAGTCTTGGACTTACGATTTATCCGGACGAATTCGGATCGGACGGATTCTTCATTGCAACTCTGAAGAGAACAGGACGGGGGTGATCTGATGGAAACAGCATATGGCAGTGACATCGGCAGAAGAAGGTCCAGAAACGAGGACAGCGTCGGCGTGTTCGAAAACAGGGCCGGGACCGCATTTTTGATTCTTGCGGACGGTCTTGGCGGATATCAGGGCGGCGAAGTGGCCTCCGGCATGGCCGTCGACCATCTCGGCTACCTGTTCAGTCAGACGGACATTGACAGCGAGGATGAAGCCAGAGAATGGCTTGAAGGCAGGATTGCGGACGAAAACAGCGTGATCATCGCCCGCTCCAGGCAGTACAGCGACCTTGAGGGCATGGGGACGACAATCGTCTGTGCCATTGTCCTTTCCTCCGTATGCCTGATTGCCCATCTCGGCGACAGCCGTGCTTATCTCCTTCATGACGGGGAGCTGAGGCAGGTGACGGAAGATCACTCGCTCGTCAACGAGCTCGTCAGGAGAGGCGAGATAAGCGAGGATGAGGCCAGGAACCATCCTCAGAAGAACATCGTCACGCGTACGCTCGGAATCTCCGAGAACGTGACTCTGGATTTCGACAGACTGGAACTCGGGAAGGGCGACAGGCTGATGCTCTGTTCCGACGGACTGACGAACATGGTCAATGACCCGCTGATCGAGGAAGTACTGAAGAAGGACGAGTCGCTGGACGACCAGTGTCAGGAACTGATTGCGGCGGCCAATGCCGGCGGCGGTCTTGACAACATCACGGTTCTCATCGCAAGGGACGGTGACGAGTCATGAGGGAAGGATACACACTGAGCGGACGCTACAGAATCATCAGGCAGCTCGGCGAAGGCGGCATGGCCAACGTCTATCTGGCGCATGACCTGATTCTTGAACGCGACGTCGCCGTCAAGCTGCTCCGCCTGGACCTGCGCGACGACCCCGCCGCCGTCCGGCGCTTCAGACGCGAGGCGAACTCGCTGACTGAGCTCGTCAACCCGTACATCGTCAGCATCTACGACGTCGACGAGGACAACGGGATGCAGTATCTCGTGATGGAATACGTCGACGGGACGGACCTCAAGGAGTACATCAGACAGAACTGGCCGATGCCTCATGAACGGGTCATCGAGATCTTCGAGCAGATTCTCTCTGCCGTCGACGAGGCCCACGCGCACGGCATCATCCACCGTGACCTGAAGCCGCAGAACATCCTGATGGACCGGGACGGAAACGTCAAGATCACGGACTTCGGCATCGCAGTGGCCGCGGCTGAGGAGACAATGACGCGGACGAACACGCTGATGGGCTCCGTCCACTACATTTCGCCGGAACAGGCCAGAGGAAGCATCATCACGAAGCAGTCGGACATCTATTCCCTCGGAATCGTGCTGTTCGAGATGCTGACGGGACACGTTCCCTATGAAGGTGAAACAGCCGTGTCAATTGCCCTGAAGCATTACCAAAGCGAGATGCCTTCCGTCAGGGACTATGACGGAAGCATTCCGCAGGCGCTGGAAAATGTAGTGCTGCACGCCACGGCGAAGAGTCTTGATGACAGATACCAGACCGTCATGGAGATGGCGCAGGACCTGAAGACCTCGCTTTCGCCGGCGCGGGCCGGTGAGCCGAAATGGCTTCCGGCAACGGTCGTCGACGGTGAGACGAAGGTTCTTCCTTCCCTTGACGGAGACGTTCCGTCTTCCGGTGAGAATCCCGACCGGACGATGGAGTTCGAATCCGAGGTCTCCGGTACCCTCAATGCGGTTCCGCTGAAATGGTGGCAGAAGCTGCTTAAGGGACGGCGCAAGTGGGTTGTCCTGGTTGCCGCCCTGGTTCTTCTTGCCGGTGTCATCGTCCTGGTGACGCGTCCAAGGGAGGTCGAAGTGCCCGACCTGAGCGGCATGACCCGCACGGAGGCGTCAAGGATGCTGAAGGACGAAAGGCTCACCCTGGGCAAGGTCACGTACCGTTACAGTGAAAGGTACAGTTACAACCAGATCATCAGCAGCGTTCCCGGGAAGGGCATGAAGGTCAGGGAGAACACCGCCGTCAGCGTAATCGTCTCCGAGGGGCTGGAAAAGGTCAGATTCGGGGACTATCGCGGCCAGAAGTACGAGAAGGTCAAGAAGAAGCTGCAGAAGAAGGGCGTGACTGTCTACAAGGAATCCAAGTATTCCAGTCGCTATGCCCGCGGCGAGATCATGGCCCAGTCCGTTTCGTCAAAGAGCAGGGTCGCCCTGTCCAGGACAACGGTCTCGTTCACCGTCAGCCTCGGGCCGAAGAACGTCGCCGTCCGCGACCTCAAGGGCTACACGCTCAAGGAAGCCCAGGACTATGCCGACGACAACGACTTCAATCTCGTCGTCAAGCGCATCGACTCCGACGAGCCCGTCAACACCGTCGTCTACCAGTACCCGGTCCCTGACGCTTATGCGAGCCGCGGCAGCAACCTCATCGTCTACATTTCAAGCGGCAGACAGGGCGGTTCCTCATCTTCCGAGACGGAATCCTCTTCTTCCTCCTCAACCTCTGCTTCAAGCAGCAGCGAGGACAATTCACCGAAGAGCGTTTCAAGAAGCATTTCCATTCCGTACAGGGGTGAAAACGGCCAGCCCGTCACCGTCACCATCTACATCGGTGACAGAACCCACAGCGCCTCCGCAGTGTACAGGACGATGCAGATCAGTTCCGACACGTCCGTGACCGTGCCGTTCAGTCTTGCAGGCGGCAAGGCCGGCAGCTACAAGGTCGTTGACTCAAACGGCAACGTTCTTGCCGAGGACGGCAACGTGACGCCATGACAGATGAATACCGGCCGGAAATTTCGGTCTGAGCAGCAGGAGCTTTCATTGACGGCAATGGAAGCCCCTGTTTTTTCTTCATCGCAGGCAGGCGCCGAACCGTTCTTCTGCCCGCTGCCGCCAAAGGCACGGTGGCTTCACGGCACTGCATTTCACCCGGCTGCACTTCTTGCTCACGGGACCGGGTCTGGTGTAAAATAATCCTAACAGGAAAGGCAGGTTGAGAATTTGGCAACAGGACAGATCAGACAGTCGCTGAGCGGATACTATGACATATACTCGGAAGGAAGGATGTACCGCACAAGGGCCCGCGGCAACTTCAGGAAGAAGGGCCAGACGCCTCTTGTGGGGGATTACGTCGAGTTCAAGGCGGATAATGAAAACGAGGGGTACGTGCTGAAGATTCTGGAGAGAAGAAATCAGCTGGTGCGTCCGCCGGTTGCAAACGTTGACTGTGCGATTGTCGTGACGGCCTGCGTGGAGCCTGACTTCTCGAGCAATCTGCTTGACAGGCAGCTTGTGATGCTCCGGGAAAACGACATCGAGCCGGTGCTTTACTTCTCGAAGGCCGATCTGATGGATGAAGCGGCGGCGGAGCGCATGAAGCCCGTGTTCGACTACTACGGCCGGTACTTCAGGACCGTTGTCCGGGACTCCGGGATGTCGGACGAGGAGCTGACGGCGGCTCTTCTGGGTGACAGAAGAGATGACGTCGTGATCGTCATGGGGCAGACGGGTGCCGGCAAGTCAACGCTCCTGAACAGCCTTGACCCGGAGCTTGCGCTTGAGACGGGTGAGATCTCGAAGGCGCTGAGCCGCGGGAAGCACACGACGAGAAAGGTTTCGCTGCTTGATGTCAGAGGACATCTGATTGCCGACACGCCGGGATTTTCATCGTTTGACCTGCGCGGAATCGAACGGGAGCGGCTTCCGTTCCTTTTTGACGATTTCAATGAATATGCGCCGCAGTGCCGCTTCAGGGGGTGCCTGCATCTGAACGAGCCGGACTGCGCGGTCAAGGAGGCAGTGGCCAAAGGAGAGGTCCTGGAGAGCCGCTATGAGAACTACAGGCTGTTCCAGAAGATGATCGAGGAACAGAAGCCGAGATACAGACGTTGATTTGGAGGGATTATCTTGATTATTGCACCATCGATTCTGAGTGCCGACTTTGCTCATCTGGCAGATGACGTCGCAGCCGTCGAAAGGTCCGGCGCGAAGTATCTGCACATCGATGTCATGGACGGACATTTCGTTGACAACCTCACTTTCGGGGCGAACGTGGTCAGGGCGCTGCGGCCGCTGAGCGGACTGTTCTTCGACTGTCACCTGATGGTTGACGACCCGGAGAAGTACCTTGAGGACTTCGCTTCCGCCGGCGCCGACTCCATCGGCGTGCACATCGAGGCCGTGAACCACGTCCACCGCGTGATTTCACGCATTCATCAGCTGGGCATGAAGGCCGAAGTGGTGCTCAATCCGGGCACGCCGCTTTCAGCGGCCGGCGAGGTTCTGCCGCTCGTTGACTCCGTTCTGGTCATGACGGTCGATCCGGGCTTCGGCGGTCAGGCCTTCCTCGAGGAGACGGTGGCGAAGATTGCCGGGGCCAGGAAATACAGGGATGACCACCACCTCGCATATGAAATCGAAGTGGACGGTGGCATCAACGACACTACAGTCGTGAAGGCCGCAAAAGCCGGTGCGACGATTGCGGTGGCCGGATCGTTCGTCTTCTCGAAGAACACGCCGGAAGAGCAGGTGAAGCGCCTGCTTGAGGCGGCCGGGCAGGTGAAGGCCAATGAGAATTAACCTGCTGGTCGGAGGTCCGGTCGAGAGCTGGCCGGAGGATTTGCTTGAGGGAAGAGGAGAGGACGAGGCCTGGGTCGGAGCGGACAAGGGCGCAGTCAGGCTCTGCGAGGCCGGCATCAGGCCGCTTCTTTCCATCGGCGACTTCGACTCCTCGACGAACCGCGAGCGGTACCTGGTCGATGTCATGAGCAGGGAGGTCCTGACGAGCGTGCCGGAGAAGGATGACACGGACACGGAGCTTTGCCTGCGCCTCATTGAGGAACGCTTCCATCCGGAGCAGATCACGGTCTACGGGGCGACGGGCGGAAGAATCGACCATCTGCTGGCAAACCTGTTCTGTCTGCTTCGACCGGATTTTCACGCTCTGCTGCCGAAGGTCGAGTTCGTTGACGAGTGCAACGTGATCCGCTTCTATCATCCCGGCAGCTATGAGATTCGCCGGATCGAGGGGATGCGCTATCTGGCGTTCGTCTCGATGGGTCCGGTTCTTGACCTCAATCTTTATGATGAGAAATACAGACTCCGCCACGCGGACATCCCCCGGGTGATTTCACTGGCAAGTAACGAATTCATGTCTTCCGTCGCCCACTTCAGCTTTGCGGGCGGCAATGTCTGTGTCATCTGGAGCAGGGACAGGACGCGCTGATTTTATTTTCAGAGTGCAAATGCCGTTACATCGGCATTTGCAGCTATCAAGTGATTTTCCTTGACAGAAAACTCTTGCAATCGTCCGGTATCTATGATAATTTTATTTAGTGAATGAGCTTATCAAAAGTGCTCCTAATACGAATCGAAGGAGGAAATATTAAAATGGCAAAGGATTTTGTAACAGGCCGCAAGACAACTTTCGGCAAGAAGCGTTCACACGCTTTGAACCAGACAAACCGCAGCTGGAAGCCAAACCTGCAGAAGGTCCGCATCCTTGTTGACGGCAAGCCTAAGAAGGTCTGGGTTTCTACACGCGCATTGAAGTCCGGAAAAGTTACTCGCGTTTAATGACGCATGCTGCCAAGGCAGCGCAGAACCCGCATCCAGCATGCAGGGTTCTTTTTTTTGTTCTCACGGGACGGAACGCGGCTTTCGGTTTCCTCTCCGCCTGCTGAACGGAGCTCTGCATTTACAGAAACGGGAAAATCATGTATAGTGGACAGTGAGTATTTGTGTTAGAATTAAAGATAATTGCGTTAAAGCGAAGGGAGCTGTTTTCAAATGGCTGTTAAAATTCAAAACCAGTTCGGAAACATTGACATCTCAAACGATGTGATTGCCACTGTCGTCGGCGGCGCCGCAACTGAGATCTTCGGCATCGTCGGAATGGCAAGCAAGAACCAGATCCGCGACAACCTGAACGAGATTCTCAAGCGCGACAACTACGCAAAGGGTGTTGTCGTGCGTCAGGAGGACGACGGCGTTGCGGTCGACGTCTACATCATCGCCGGCTATGGCACGAAGATCTCTGAAGTGTGCCGCAATGCACAGAACAAGGTCAAGTATAATCTTGAAACCATGCTTGGCATAACCGCCAGGTCCGTGAACGTCATCGTTCAGGGCGTGCGCGTCATCGGCGACTGAGCATGGACGGTCAAGGAGGAATTTGCAAGGTGAAAGTTGAAAAAATCACTGAAACAGAATTCAGAAAGATGATTCTGACGAGTTCTGACAGGTTGAACAAGAACGCGGAATTTATCAATTCCCTGAACGTCTTCCCGGTTCCGGACGGCGATACGGGCACGAACATGAGCCTGTCGTTTGCGAGCGGGGCGAAGTACGTCTCGGAATCGACGGCAACCGGTGTCGGTGACCTGGCACAGGCTCTTGCCAAGGGTCTTCTGATGGGTGCACGCGGTAATTCCGGCGTCATCCTGTCACAGGTTTTCAGAGGATTTGCCAAGAGCGTTGCCAAGAAGAACGAGCTTTTTCCGCAGGACCTGGCACAGGCACTGCAGGGCGGCGTCGAGACGGCTTACAAGGCCGTCATGAAGCCGCAGGAAGGCACGATTCTGACGGTTGCGAGAAAGGCTGCCGAGGCTGCGAAGAAGGCTGCGGAAGCCGGCGGTGACATCGTCGCCGTCATGAAGGACACGTATGAGGCCGCAGAGGCTGCACTGAAGACGACTCCGGAGCTTCTTCCGGTCCTGAAGGAAGTCGGCGTCGTCGATTCCGGCGGCCAGGGTCTGACGTTCGTCTATCAGGGCTTCTACGACTCCCTGTCCGGCAACGTCCGCAATGACGAGGTGCACAAGCCGTCTCCGGTCGAAATGGACGAAATGGTGAGCGCCGAGCATCACAAGAGCGCCCAGGGCAAGCTCAACACCGAGGACATCAGGTACGGCTACTGCACGGAAATCATGGTCCGTCTGGGTGCCGGACGTCTGGTCGAGAAGAAGTTCGACTATGACGAGTTCCGCGGCCATCTGGCTGAAATCGGCGATTCGCTGCTTGTCATCGCCGACGATGAGGTCGTCAAGGTTCACGTCCACACGGAGCATCCGGGCGAGGTCCTGTCATACGGCCAGAAGTTCGGTTCGCTGATCAAGGTCAAGGTCGACAACATGCGTCTTCAGCATGAGACCATTCTTGAAAGGGACGAGGAAGAGGAACGCGAGGAGGAAGCGGTCGAAAACGAGATTGCCGGCGACTACGGCATCATCGCGATTGCCTCCGGCGCGGGCATTGCCGACATCTTCAGGAATCTCGGCGTGACGTACGTCCTGAGCGGCGGTCAGACGATGAACCCGTCGACGCAGGACATCGTCGATGCAGTGAAGAAGACGGGCAGGGACAAGGTCGTCATCCTGCCGAACAACAAGAACATCTTCCTTGCCGCCGACCAGGCCGCTGAAGTCTGCGACGCCGAGGCCGTGGTCGTGCCAAGCAGGACGATTGCCCAGGGCATGGCCGCAATGCTCGGCTTCAGCAGGGACGCTGCTCCCGAGGAGAACAAGGAGGCCATGACCGAGGAACTTGACACGGTCATTTCCGGTCAGGTCACGATTGCCGTTCGCGACACGACGATCGAGGGCCGCGAGATCAGGAAGGACGACTACATGGGCATTGTCGACGGCGACATCGTCGTGACGAACCCCGACAGAAAGGAAGCCGCCATCGAAATGGTCAAGACCATGCTTGACGAGGACAGCGAGGTCGTAACCATCATCTACGGTGAGGACGGAACGAGAGAAGAGGCAGAGGAAATCGAGGAAGCGGTCAGCGGACTGGACGAGGATCTCGAGATCGAGATTCATGAAGGCAACCAGCCGGTGTACCCATACCTCATTTCGGTTGAATAGTCTGCATTTCCCAGACGGAGCCGGAGGAGAGCACATATGTTTTCCTCCGGCTCCTTTTCTGTTAGAATGTATAGACTGTAAAAACAATATCTATTCACAATAATTATATCTTATGATATAATTAAAAGTATGAAAGCAAATGAAGTTTTACGCTTGCTTCAGATTAGTCGGCCCACACTCCACAGATGGCGTGAAGCCGGAATTTTAAAGGCAACGAAATTGCCTAATGGGCAATACAATTGGGATGAAGAATCTGTTTTTGCCATCTTAAATAAGGGTGAAAAACGAGGTGTCTATTTATACGCTCGAGTATCAACCCCTAAGCAAAAACATGATTTGGAAAACCAGATGGAGGCTTTACAGAATTTCGCTCTGAAGCAAGGCTATCAAATTAACGGTGCTTTTAAGGACATTGCCAGTGGTGTTTCGTTTGAAAAGCGAAAGGAGTTCTTCGGATTGCTCGATCTTGTGATTGCCGGTAAGGTATCCAAGGTCATTATTACTTATAAGGATCGACTAAGCCGAGCAGGCTTTGATCTGTTTAAATATCTTTTCGCGAAATATCATACTGAGATTGTCGTAATGTCGGAATTGCACGACAAGAAGACTGACCAGCAGGAAATCTTTGAGGAAATCATTTCCTTGTTGCACGCTTTTTCGATGCGAATGTATTCAGGACGCCGTAAACGAATTAAGCAGGCCCTAGAGCAAGAAGAAAAGGCAGGTGAACGTGATGGCAAAACAGTTGAAGTCCAGGAAGAAGCGTCGACAGACGCTGGAAAAGCTTCGTCAACAACAGACTGAACAGCAATACGACTACTTGACTGAACGTCACATTGTCAAGCCGTCGCACTCACACTTTCCAGTTCTGGTGCATTACGCCCATTTGGCTAATAACGTCTACAACCAAGGACTGTATCGTGTTCGTCAAGCGTTATTTGATGGCAATTGGATGACTTATGGTCAGTTAAACACCAGCCTTAAGCAATCTAAAGAACAGCGTGACTGTATGCTTTACAGTTCAATGCGCTCTGTGCATTTGGTTCAACAGGTTCTTAAGCTGGTAGCTCAAAACATGGAATCATGGCGTAAGGCTCGTAAAGCTTATGCTAAAAATCCCAGTAAGTTTACGGGGTGTCCCAGATTGCCTAAATATCTTAAAAAAGGCGGCATGACGTCATTTGTTGTTGACAACCAAACAGCTAAATTGCGTCAACCCGATAAGAAAACTGGTCGGCGCTTCGTTGAGATTCCGGTTTTAAATAATTTTAAAATCGAATTACAGCATTTGGAAACAGACAAGATTCAACAAGTGCGAATCATTCCTAAAAATGGCTGTTTTGTCGTCGAGGTTGTCTATAAAACTAATCAGACTATTAACTACAAGCCGGATAATCACCGCTATCTGACCATTGATCCTGGATTAGACAACGCCTTTGCTTTGGCCACAAATGTGCCGGGAATTCAGCCGGTGATTATTAACGGTCGACCATTAAAGGCAATTAACCAGTATTACAACAAGTGCCGAGCTGAATTGTCCCAAATCTTGGATTTGGCAAATTTACCAAAAACCAGTCATCGTTTAGATCGCCTTGATTTTTATCGAAACCAAAAGGTTATGGCATTTGCTCATGAAGCAAGTAAGCGTATCGTAAAATTTGCGCTGAGCCATGAGTTGAATACCATTATTATCGGTAAGAATAAAGGTCAAAAGCGCAGTGTCAACATGGGCAAACGGAACAACCAGAACTTTATTGGAATTCCGCATCAAAAAATCATCGAAATGATTAAATACAAGGCCAATCTGGTCGGAATTGCGGTTATTCAGCACAACGAAGCATATACTAGTCAAACTTCGTTTCTTGATGGCGAAGCTCCCGTTAACAGCAATGGCAACAAGGCACGTAAACGTCGGGGCCTTTCGCCAGCCAAACGCCGCATTAAGCGTGGATTATTTCGTTCCAATAATGGAACGTTGATTAACGCCGACGTGAATGGCGCTTTACAAATTTTACGAAAAGTAGTTCCGAATGCATTTGCGGACGGAATAGAGGGCATAGGATTGTGTCCCGTCAAATTAAATTTGTCGTTCTAGGTAGAGTTTAATTTGATTCTTGGCAATTTGTAGGCCAAGCGAAGAATTTCGAACAGAAAGCACGAAAGCCAAAAGAACCGTAAAGTTGTCCTTTAGAATGGCGTTTTTTAGGAACGCTATTCGCAAACCCAGTTACTTTAGTGCCCGGGCCTGGAGGTTGGTTTGAGTAGGTTGAGTGAAGCGTGAATTATTCATATCACTAGATATAATTTGATGTAGTTCTACTAGAAATTCGCAATCTGTTAAGGACATTGTTTCGTGAAAATGCAGAGCGTCCCGCAGACTGCGGCGGCTGACCAGGGAGGGTGAGATTTTTATGAAGTCATTGCGTGACGGCGTCTCGGCGCTTCAGGGCGTCGGCCCGAAGAAGGAACAGGCGCTGAGGTCGCTTGGAATCGAGGCGGTCGGGGATCTTCTGTGCTATTATCCGTTCAGGTACGAGGACATGGCGGCAAGGGACGTCTCGGAGCTTGCCGACGGGCAGAAGGCGGCCATCCGGGGCGTCGTTGCGACGCCTCCCGTCGTGGTGCGCTTCGGAAGGGCGAAGAACAGGCTGAACTTCAAGCTGCTGGCGGACCATGACGTCCTTCAGGTCACGTTCTTCGGACAGGCGTATCTGAAGGACCGGATCGTTCCGGGAGCTGACGTCATGGTGTACGGCAAGTACGACGCTGCAAGGCAGAGCATCACCGGCATGAAGCTGTTTTCCGGCGGAGATTCCGGCAGCGGCGACATCGCCGGAATCTACAGGGCGTCAAAGGAAATCAGGCCGGCCACGATCAAGCAGCTCGTGGAGAAGGCATATGAGCAGTATCAGGACGTGATCGAGGAAGTCGTTCCCGATTCGACCAGGGCTAAGTTCCGGCTGCTTGACCGGCGCAGGATGATTCATGACATGCACTTTCCGAATACGGTTCAGGAATTCGAGACGGCGAGACGCTCGGCCATCTTCGACGAGTTCTTCCGGTACGAGGCCAGGCTGGCGCTTCTGAGAAGACTGGACCGCACCGGTTCCGGACTCCTGGTCAGGTATGACAACACGAAGCTCCGTCAGTTCATCGCCTCGCTTCCGTTCGAGCTGACCGATGCTCAGAAGCGCGTCGTCAACGAAATCTGCAGCGACCTGCATCATCCCGTTCACATGAACAGGCTGCTGCAGGGGGATGTCGGAAGCGGCAAGACGGTCATTGCGGCAATTGCGATGTACGCCGCAGTCACGGCCGGCTTCCAGGCCGCCCTGATGGCGCCGACGGAAATCCTGGCCCGGCAGCATGCCGCCAAGCTCGCGAAGCTCTTCAGCGACTTCGGCGTCAGCGTCTGCCTGCTGACGGGCTCGGAGGCGGCGAAGCCGAAGGTCAGAAAGGACATCTTGGAAAGACTCGCCGAACAGAAGATTGACATCCTGGTCGGAACGCATGCCCTGATTCAGGATCCCGTCACGTTCGCCAACCTGGGACTTGTCGTGACCGACGAGCAGCACCGCTTCGGCGTCGGTCAGCGCAAGGCCCTGCGGCAGAAAGGCGAAAACCCGGACGTTCTGGCAATGACGGCGACGCCGATTCCAAGGACGCTTGCCATCACGACGTACGGCGAGATGGACGTTTCCGTCATCAACGAGCTGCCGAAGGGCAGGAAGCCCGTGAAGACGACGTGGATCAAATCGCAGCAGCTGAATTCCACTCTGGATTTCGTCGAAAGACAGCTGAAGGAAGGATCGCAGGCCTATGTCATCTCGCCGCTCATCGAGGAGTCGGAGGCGGTCGATCTGAAGAACGCGCAGGAGGTTTTTGAAAAACTTGAAAAAAGATATGAGCCTTCCTATAAAGTCGGCCTTCTTCATGGTAAAATGAAAAGTGACGAAAAAGATGAAATCATGCAGGCCTTCAAGAACGGCGAATATGACGTCCTCGTCTCGACGACGGTCATCGAGGTCGGCGTTGATGTGCCGAACGCGACCGTGATGGTGATTCTTGATGCTGACCGGTTCGGCCTGGCCCAGCTTCACCAGCTGAGAGGCCGTGTCGGCCGCGGCAGCAAGGCCTCCTGGTGCATCCTCTGCGCCGATCCGAAGACGGACTACGGCAGGGAGCGCATGCAGACGATGGTCGACACGAACGACGGATTCGTCATTTCGCAAAAGGACCTGGAACTGCGCGGTCCGGGCGAGGTTCTCGGTTCAAGGCAGTCCGGCCTGCCTGATTTCAGGGTCGGCGATCCCGTCGCCGACTTCAACGTGCTGCAGGCGGCGACGCAGGAAGCGCGCGCAGTCGTTCTTGGTGACGAGTTCGAGTACCGGCCGGAGAACGCCGGCCTCATCAGGTACCTGCGCGCAGCCGTTTCGGACAGCGCGGACTTTGACTAGAAAACGGAGGAATTTGATGATGAAGATTGCTGTTGATGCAATGGGCGGCGACTACGCGCCGAAGACTGTCGTTGAGGGCGTGGAACGCGCGCGAGACGAGTTCGGGGACACCGAGTACCTGCTTTTCGGCGACTCGGAGCAGGTCGGAAGCCTGCTGAAGAACCGTGAGCGCATCACGGTCATCCCCACGACGGAAGTTATTGACATGAATGACGAGCCGGTCAAGGCCATCAGAAGGAAGAAGGACTCATCCCTTGTCCGGGCGGCGCAGGCTGTCAGGGAGGGCGAGGCCGATGCACTGTTCTCCTGTGGAAATACAGGGGCCCTGCTCACGGCGGGTCTGCTGATTGTCGGGCGCATCAAGGGCATCCCGCGTCCCGGTCTGCTCTCGACGCTGCCGATGGTTTCCGGCAGGACCGGGTCGTTCAACCTGCTTGACTCCGGCGCAAACGCCGACAGCAAGCCCGAGCATCTGTACCAGTACGCTCTTTTGGGCAAGTACTATGCCGAAAACGTCCGCGGAATCAAGAACCCGCGCATCGGTCTGCTGAACAACGGCACTGAGCCGCACAAGGGCAGCCGGCTGACGCTCGAGGCGCACAAGCTGATCGCCGCTGACGAATCACTGAATTTCGTCGGAAACGTCGAGTCACGCGACGTTCTGAACAACGTCTGCGACGTGCTGGTTGCAGATGGCTTCACGGGCAACGCAGTCCTCAAGGCCATCGAAGGCACGGCCTCGTCCGTGCTTCATCTTCTGAAGGACTCCATCATGAGCTCCGGCCTTTCCGGCAAGCTCGGCGCACTGATGCTCAAGCCGGTGTTCGGTGAGATCAAGAACCGCATGGACCAGGCCCAGTACGGCGGCGCCGTGCTGCTCGGCGCCAAGGCTCCCGTCGTCAAGGCACACGGTGCAAGCGACGCCAGGACCGTCTACTACACAATCAGCCAGATCAGGACGATGGTCAACGGCCACATGGTCGAGGACTTCACTGCCTACTGGGAGGACCTGCAGGCAAGAAGGGACGCGGCCGAGGCCGAGCAGCAGGACGATGGACAATCCGGCACGGAGCCGTTAAAATAGAGATAGTCACAATACATTAGAGATGAGGTAAGTGTCATGACTGAAAATGAAGTCTTTGAAAAGATTCAGAAGATGATCGAGGATCATTTCAGCGTTTCCGCTGACAAGGTTACGAAGGATACGGTCTTCACGGAAGACCTCGGCGCCGATTCAATTGACCTGGTTGAATTCGTGCTGGAACTCGAGGATGCCTTCGGTTCTGAAATCCCCGACGAAGACGCCGAGACTCTCCGCACTGTCGGAGATGCGGTGGCATACATCACAGCACATCGCAAGTAACGGTTGCCAGCCGGTGTCGGCAATCTCGAGAACTTCGCTTCAAAAATGGGGCGAAGTTTTTTTGTCTTCGGGACAATCAGCCTGGATTCCTGAATCCCCAACAGCGTTGCCTTAAAATTCAGAGCTGCCCCAGACACTGAATCTGGTATGAAATCGGGATTGGTATATACAATTGCCGCTTTTGAATTCAATATTTCATCTCAGCCCCGCTTTACGGGCATCTGGGCGTTTTGAGTCAATTTGCCCGTAGCGGTTACGGGCATCTGGGCACTTTGAGTCAATTTGCCCGTAGCAGCCGTGGGCAAACAGAGCAAAATGAGCGAAATGCCCCACGGTCACCGGCAGGCGGGCCTGCTGTTGTGTTCGCAGGCTGCTAGCTCGTCTCCACACCTTTTCAATCGGGCTTCGCCTCGCATTCGCCCTGTCACAAGCAGGGACTCCCTAGCCGTGTTGCACTCGCCTTCGGTCGCCCACATGCCTGTGCACGGGCTCATAAGCGCTCGTCTCCACACCTTTTCAATCGGGTTCGAAGCAGCAATCGCCTGGAGCTAAGCACTGTCTTCCTGGACGAGACAATCCCGCCTTCGTCAGACAGAAGCTTACCTTACGGCTCATAAGCGCTGCTTCCCGCACCTTTTTTATCTTCGTTATTTTTGATATAATGAAGTGATAACTCAAACTTACATGAGGATGGTTTAATATGATAATCGGTTTAACAGGAAAATTGAAGGATGACTACGGTATAGAGGTCAGGAATCCGGACCTCTTTGATGAGGCGTTCACGCATGCTTCGTATGTGAACGAGCATCCGAAGGAGCATCTGAAGTATTATGAAAGGATTGAGTTCCTCGGTGACGCCGTCATGCAGCTGTGTGTGTCGGAATATCTGTTCAGGCGTTATCCGGCGCTTCCGGAAGGCAAGCTCTCGCGTCTTCGCGCCGCAATGGTCTGTGAGGACAGCTTCAGCAAGTTTGCCCTGGAATGCCACTTTGACGAGTACATCCGTCTCGGCAGGGGCGAGGAGAAGGCCAATGCCAGGAAGCGTCCGTCGCTTCTGTGCGACATCTTCGAGGCCTTCATCGGCGCGCTGTATCTGGATCAGGGCAAGGACAAGGTCGTCGAGTTCATCAGCGCCGTCGTCTTCCCGAAGCTTGACATGGGCTGGTTCGATCATCTGCTTGACCACAAGACGGAGCTGCAGGAACTGCTGCAGCAGAACGGCGACTGCAGGATTGAGTACCGGATGACTGACGAGAAGGGTCCGGACAATGACAAGACGTACACGATGGCCGTCTATGCCGACGGCAGGAGAATCGGCGAAGGTGTGGGATCGTCCAAGAAGAACGCCGAGCAGGCCGCTGCGTATCAGGCACTGAAGATGCTCAAAAGGTAACCGGGGAGGATGACGCATGAAAATCAAATCGTTAACTCTTAGCGGCTTCAAGTCATTTGCCGATAAGACGACGATCGAGTTTCAGGACGGACTCACCGGAGTGGTCGGGCCGAACGGCAGCGGCAAGAGCAACATCATCGAAGGGCTGCGCTGGGTTCTCGGCGAACAGTCGGCGAAGAGCCTGCGCGGCGGCAGGATGCCGGACGTCATCTTCGCGGGCTCGCAGACGCGGGCTCCTCTCAACCGTTGCGTCGTCACCGCTGTATTTGACAATTCGGACCACTATCTGAAGGGACAGCAGGATGAAGTGTCGGTCACGCGCAAGATATACCGCAGCGGCGAAAGCGAGTATCTGATCAACGGCAGGGCGGTCCGGCTGAAGGACATCGTCGACCTCTTCACTGACACGGGCGTCGGGCGCGAGAGCTTCTCGATCATCTCCCAGGGCAGCGTCGAGGCCATCTTCAACAGCAAGCCGAAGGATCGGAGGCAGCTGATCGAGGAGGCGGCCGGAATCGTCAGGTACAGAAGGGAGAAGGCCAGGGCCGAGGCCGAGCTGGCGGAGACGACCGACCATCTTGACCGCGTCTCGGACATTCTGCTGGAACTGGCCAGGCAGAAGGATCCGCTGGAGGAGCAGGCAAGCATTGCCCGTGACTATCTGGAGCAGAAGAAGCAGTATGAGCACTACGAACTGGCCAGACTCGTGCTGGAGACCAGGGAGACCACGAAGCTGAAGCGGGAAGTCGAAGAAAGGCTCGACGAGATCGTGAAGGTCGCCGGGAGCCACCAGCGCAACGCCGGGCTGGCCGAGGAGAAGAGCCGCCGGCTGCATGAACGGCAGCAGGATCTTGAGGAAAGGATTGACAAGTCACAGAGGGAACTCGTTGAGCTGACCCGCGAGCGGGAGAAGCTGGCAAGCAGGCGTGACCTGTCGGACCACGACAGCGAGTTCTTCGCGCAGCGCATAGCCGAGCAGAAGGAAGCAGTCGAAAGCGACGAGGCGGCGCAGAAGGAAGCGTCCGCGACCCTGGCCGGGCTCAGGCAGAAGATTGAGCAGGAGTCAGGCGAAAGGGACAGGCTGGAAGCGGAAATCTCCAGGCTGAAGGAAACGGGAAGCGCCGGCGGGTCCGACCTGGAAATGCAGATTGAGAACCTCCGCAATGAGGTGACCGGGCTGCTTCGGGAAAAGTCCCGCCTCGAAAACGAGCTTGACTACAGCAGAAGGGAAACGCAGCGCATCACGGAAACCCGTGATGAGACAAGAAGACGTTCCCGGGAGACTGCGCGTCAGCTTGCAGAACTTGAGGAGCAGAGAAGAAGCCTTCAGGAGGACTTTGACCGGAAGGACAAGGCGCTGAAGGACTTCAACGAGGCACAGAGAAGCGACAGGGAGCGTCAGCTGAAGCTTTCAAGACGTCATGAGGATGAAAGAAGGCGCTGGCTTGACGCGAGCGGTGTCCTGCAGAAGGCAAGGGCCCGCTATGAGAGCAGAAGGCAGATTCAGTCCGACTATTCCGGCTACTATCAGGGCGTGAAGGGCGTCATGCAGGCGGAAAACCTGAAGGGAATCGTGGGCCCCGTCGCCGAGGTCATCAAGGTTCCGGGAGAACTGGCCAAGGCGGTCGAGACCGCTCTTGGAGCAGCACTTCAGAACATTGTCGTCGTGGACGCGCCGGCTGCCAAGGCGGCCATCAGGTACCTCACGCAAAACAGGCTCGGACGGGCGACGTTTCTGCCCCGGACGACGGTCAGACCGCGTTCTCTCGGCACTGTCCAGAAGAATGCCGCTTCGGGTGTCCGCGGCTACATCGGCGTGGGGTCGGAGCTGGTGTCATGCGCACCTGAGGACATGCCGGTTCTGAGGCATCTGCTCGGAGCCGTCATCTTCGCCGAGGACCTCGACAGCGCAACGGAGATTGCCAGGGTGCTGAATCATGCCGTCAAGGTCGTGTCGCTTGCAGGCGACGTCGTCAATGCCGGCGGATCGATGTCCGGCGGTGCTGACAGAAGAAGGGGCGAAGGGCTGCTTGAACAGAAGAGAAGCCTGGAGAAGCTTGCGGAAGACATCGGCGTCATGGAGAAGAAGCTTGCTGAAATCGAGCGCGACGGCGGCGGGCTCAGAAAGGAACTCGACGAACTGGAACAAAGGCTTGGAGGCTCGCAGAAGGAGCATGAAAGGCTGGAGGAAGAACAGGCTGCGGCAAGAAGAAGGCTTGATGAGATTGTCTTGAAGCAGGCCAGAGTCGAACAGGAAAAGTCCGGCTATGACGCCGAACTTGCAGGCAGCAGCACCGGAGAGGCCGACCTGGCGGCCGCGGGAAGGCAGGCGGAAGAAAAGCTCGGACAGATTGAGAGGAGCATTGAGGCTGCTCAGACCAGCCTGGATGAGAAGCGTGCATTTCAAAGGAACAGCACTGAGATGAAGGCTGAGCTTGACGCGCGGATTGCGGAGGAGACGAGCAGTCTCGCCGTCTTGAACGAAAGGATTCAGTCACTTTCAATCCGCGCCAGGGAAAACGAGCTGCAGATGCAGCAGGCCGGAGAGCGCATTGAAAGGTCCAGGGAGAAGATTCGCCGGCTGGAGGAGGAAAGCAGGAACATGCTGCTGTCAAAGGACGAGCTGGAAGCAAGGTCCAGTGAGGCTGACGCGCGCTGCGGCAGGCTTGAGGGCGCCCTTTCCTCGCTGAAGGGGGAAAGGGCGAAGCTTCATGAAGGTGCCGCCCGGGCCGAAGAGGAGCTGACGCGCGCCAATGAGCTGCTGCGCGCCGCGATGGACGAGAAGAGCTCCCTTGCATCAAGAAGCGGCAGCCTTGATGCCGTGCTGCGCCGGAACCTGGACGAGCTTGCCGAACAGTATGCGATGACGTATGAGGCCGCCGAACAGAAGAACACGGAGACCGACCTTGAGCTGGCCCGAAAGAAGGTCAAACTGCTCAAGATGGGGATTTCGGAGCTCGGCGACGTCAATGTCGGCGCCATTGCCCAGTTCGAGGAAGTCAGCGGACGCTACGAGTTCCTGCAGGGTCAGCAGGATGACCTGCTGGCCGCCAAGGAGCAGCTGATGATGAGCATGGACGAAATGGACGGGGAAGTCAGGAAGCGTTTCAGGGAAACGTTCGACAAGGTTTCCTCCGCCTTCACGAAGATCTTCCCCGAAGTCTTCGGCGGCGGCCATGCCGAGCTCAGCCTGACCGATCCGGGCGACCTGCTTGAGACGGGGATTGAAATCATGGCGGCTCCGCCGGGCAAGAAGTTCAGGCAGATGAGCCTGCTTTCCGGTGGCGAGCGCTCGCTGACCGCAATTGTCCTGCTGTTTGCCATCCTGAAGGTCAGACCGGTCCCGTTCGCCATCCTGGACGAGGCCGAGGCGGCCCTGGACGACGCAAACGTTGCGCGCTACTCGCAGTATCTGCGCCGCTTCGACGGCCGGACGCAGTTCATCGTGATTACGCACCGCAAGGGAACCATGATGCAGGCAGACGTCCTGTACGGCGTCACGATGCAGGAATCGGGCGTGTCGAAGATGGTTTCCGTGTCGCTTGACGACTATGAATGACTAACTTGAAAGGAATGAACTGGAATGGGATTTTTTGACAAGCTGAGAAGGGCATTCTCCTCCGAACCCGAGAAGAAGGAGGACTCTGTCCTGGAAAATGCAGAGAAGGATGCCGCGGAAGCTGAAAAGACCGCAGACGGGGACGCCTCGTCCCGGGAAACGGTGGAGGAAGTTCCGGCTGCTGAACCTGAGGAAGATGGTGTCAGCGGGGCGGCAGAAGAAGATGCCGGAGAGCCGGAGGAAGAATCAGAACCCGAAGCTGAAGCGGAGGCTGAGCCGGAATCTGAAGAAGCAGAGGAAGAGGCTGAACCCGAAGCCAAACCGGCGGCCGCAGAGTCAAAACCACAGGAAGAATCCGTGCCGGAAGACGAAAGGACGGCTGAGGAACCTGCCGCAGAAGAGCCAAAGCCTTCGGAACGCAGGTCCGAGGAGGAACGTTATGACAAGGGCCTGGCCCGCTCGCGCAAGGGCTTTGGCGCAAAGATCAACGCCCTGCTTGCAAACTTCAGGCATGTCGACGAGGACTTCTTCGACGACCTTGAGGAGACGCTGATTGAGGCCGACGTCGGCTACGAGACGGCCATGAAGATCAGCGACGAGCTGAGAGACGAGGTCAAGCTGAGAAACGCGAAGAAGAAGTCGGACGTCTCCGACGCCATCATCGAGCGTCTGGTGAACCTGTATGAGGAAGACGGCAGAAACGAGGACAACACCCTGCATTTTGCCAAGGAAGGGCCGACGGTCTTTCTGTTCGTCGGCGTCAACGGCGTCGGCAAGACGACGACAATCGGCAAGCTTGCCCACCGCTACAGGGAAGAGGGCAGGAAGGTCCTGCTTGCGGCCGGCGACACGTTCAGGGCGGGCGCCATCGAGCAGCTGGCCGAATGGGGCAGAAGAACCGGCGTTGACGTCGTCAGAAAGCCCGAGCAGAGCGACCCGGCCGCCGTCGTGTACGATGCCGTGGTCAAGGCGAAGAAGGAGAACTACGACATCCTGCTCGTCGACACGGCCGGACGTCTGCAGAACAAGGTCAACCTGATGAAGGAGCTTGACAAGATCAAGCGCGTCATCACGCGCGAGCTGCCGGACGCGCCGCAGGAAGTGCTGCTTGCGCTTGACGCGACGACGGGGCAGAACGCCCTGACGCAGGCAAGGCAGTTCAAGGAAGTCACGGACGTCACCGGCATCGTGCTGACGAAGCTTGACGGAACGGCGCGCGGAGGCATCGTCCTGGCCATCAGAAGCGAGCTCAGGCTTCCGGTCAAGCTTGTCGGACTCGGCGAGCAGATGGATGACCTGCGCGACTTCAATCCGCAGGAATTCGTCATCGGTCTGTTCAAGGGCCTCGTCACCAGGGGATAGGTGAGATCGTGGCAATTGAGAAGACCAACAGGATCAACGCTCTGTTTGACTTCTACGAGCCTCTTTTGACGGAGAAGCAGATGACGTACATTGCGCTTTACTACAGGGATGACTATTCCCTGGGCGAAATTGCGGAAAACTTTGAAGTTTCAAGGCAGGCGGTATATGATAATATCAAGCGGACCGAGAAGATCCTCGAAGAATATGAGGGAAAGCTGGGACTTTACAGGCAGTTTGAGCAGCGCAGCGAAAGGATGGACGAGCTCCTGGCCTATGTCAGGGAGAATCATCCGGATGATTCCGGGCTGCTTTCGCTGGTGGAAAATCTCGAGAACATGGAAGAATAGCAGGAGGGGCCTCTTATGGCATTTGAAGGTTTAACCGAACGGTTGCAGAATGCAATCGGCAAACTCAAGCGAAAGGGAAAGATCAGTGAGTCGGACGTCAAGGAAGTCATGCGTGAAATCAGGCTGGCGCTTCTTGAAGCCGACGTCAACTTCAAGGTTGTCAAGGACTTCGTCAAGCAGGTCAGGACAAGGGCAGTCGGCGCGGAAGTGCTGGAAAGCCTGACTCCTGCCCAGCAGATCGTCAAGATCGTCAACGAGGAACTTGTCAGGGTCATGGGCGAGAGCGCCGTGCCTTTGAACAAGTCGCCGAAGATTCCGACGGTCATCATGATGGTCGGCCTCCAGGGTGCCGGCAAGACGACGACGGCCGGCAAGCTTGCCTGCAAGCTGAAGAAGGAGGAGAATGCGCGTCCGCTGCTGATTGCCGCCGACGTCTACCGTCCGGCCGCCGTCGATCAGCTGAAGACAGTCGGCAAGGGCATCGGAGTTCCAGTATTTGACATGGGCACGGATGTGGATCCGGTTGAGATCGTCCGTCAGGGGATGGCGCTTGCTGCAGAGCAGAAGAACGACTACGTCATCATCGATACGGCCGGTCGTCTGCAGATTGACGAGAAGCTCATGGCCGAGCTCTCAAACATCAAGGAGCTGACGCATCCCGACGAAATTCTGCTGACGGTCGACTCGATGACCGGTCAGAATGCAGTTGAGGTTGCCCAGGGGTTCAACGACACGCTTGACGTGACCGGCGTCGTTCTGACGAAGCTCGACGGCGACACCCGCGGCGGTGCCGCACTTTCCATCAGAGCCGTCACGGGCAAGCCGATCAAGTTCATCGGCCAGGGCGAGAAGATGACGGCACTTGACGTCTTCTATCCCGACCGCATGGCCTCGAGAATCCTCGGCATGGGTGACATGCTGACGCTCATCGAAAAGGCCCAGCAGGACTTCGACCAGAAGAAGGCCGAGGAGCTTGCCGACAAGATGCGCGAGAACACATTCGACTTCAATGACTTCGTCGAGCAGATGGAGCAGGTCCAGAACATGGGACCGATTGAGGACATCATGAAGATGATTCCGGGGATGGCAAACAACCCGGCCTTGAAGAACGTCAAGGTCGACCCGAAGGACATCGAGCACACGAAGGCCATCGTCTATTCAATGACTCCGGCCGAACGCGAGGATCCGGACCTGCTCAACCCGAGCCGCAGGCGAAGGATTGCGGCCGGATCCGGACGTCCGGTCCAGGAAGTCAACCGCATGATCAAGCAGTTCAAGCAGATGCGCGACATGATGCAGAAGATGACGACGGGAAACTTCGGCGGCATGGAGAACATGTTCGGCGGCGGCGTTTCCGGCAAGCTGGCCAAGATGTCGGTCAACCGCATGATCAGCAAGAACAAGAAGAAGAAGCGCGCCAAGATCAAGAAGCAGCGCCAGCAGAAGCGCCGTAAAAAATAAACGGTGAGAAATACCGGTATGACAGGGTTTTAACGAAAAAAAGCAAAAAAAATCAAGCTGTCAAGAAATTTTACTTTACACGAAGCAAAATTACTGGTATATTAGTAATCGTTGAGAAGATAACCAGGAGGTGTAAAAGCATGTCAGTTAAAATTCGTTTGAAGCGTATGGGTTCCAAGAAGCGTCCTTTCTACCGCATCGTTGTGGCTGATTCACGTTCACCGCGTGACGGCCGTTTCATCGAAACAGTTGGTACTTACAACCCATTGACAGAACCAGAACAAGTAACGCTTAAAGAAGAATCAATCATGAACTGGCTGAGCAACGGTGCCCAGCCTTCGGATACTGTTCGTAACATTCTCTCAAAGCAGGGTGTCATGAAGAAGTTCCACGAAGCTAAGTTTTCCAAGAAGTAAGGTAGATTAACATGACAGAAGCAGATGTGAGGCAATTAATCGTTACCATTGTCAAACCACTAGTTGCTGATCCTGATGCCATCAAGATTGATACTGATCAGGATGCACATTTCCTTAATTTCAATCTATCTGTCGCACCCGATGATGTCGGGCGTGTAATCGGAAAACACGGGCGGGTTGCCCAGGCAATCCGCACCATCGTTTATAGCGTTCGTGTCGACGGCTCCCTGCGAGTCCGTCTGAATATCGTAGACGATTAATCAGGACCTTTGGTGAAACAGTGATGCTTTCATCAGAGGTCTTTTTTTGAGGCACTTCGAAAGGAATCATGCAATGAATTACTATCAGGTAGGAAGAATCATCAACACACACGGCATCCGGGGCGAAGTCAGGGTGCTGTCGTCGAGTGACTTCACCGAAGAGCGCTACAGACCGGGCAGCACGCTGTACCTGTTCAGAAACGACAGCCTTGTCGAGGAGGTCGTCGTCAAGGCGCACAGGAGACACAAGCAGTTTGACCTGCTCTCGTTTGAGGGAAAAGAGGACATTAATGACGTTGAGCGCTTCAAGGGCTGCGACATCAAGGTTTCGGAAGACCAGCTGCAGGATCTGGAGGACGGATCGTACTACTACCACCAGATCATCGGCCTGGAAGCCGTGACGCTTGAAGGAGAGAGACTCGGAAGAATCAGCGAGATTCTGAGCCCCGGCGCAAACGACGTCTGGGTTGTCAGCCGGAAGGGCAGGAAGGACCTGCTGCTGCCGGTCATCGACGACGTTGTCAAGGAAGTCAGGCTTGACGAGGGCATTGTCCTTGTCGACCTGCTGGAAGGGTTGGACGAATGATGAAGATTGACATTTTAAGCCTGTTTCCCGAGATGTTCTCCGGCCCGCTGAACGAATCAATCGTCGGCAAGGCCGGCGAGAAGGGGCTGCTTGACATCAGCGTGACGAACTTCAGGGACTACACGACGAACAGGCAGCACCACGTCGACGACACGCCGTACGGCGGCGGTGCTGGGATGCTGCTCCAGGTCCAGCCTATCTTCGACGCGCTCGACGCCGTTGCGGAACGCGAGGGCGGTCTCGGCAGGGTCATTCTGCTTGATCCGGCCGGGAAGAGGTTCGATCAGAAGATGGCAGAGGAGCTTTCACGCGAGGAGCACCTGACGTTCATCTGCGGCCACTACGAAGGCTACGACGAACGGATCAGGACCCGGGTCACCGATGAGATCTCGCTCGGCGACTTCGTTCTGACCGGCGGCGAGCTCGGCGCAATGGTCGTCATCGACGCAACCGTCAGACTCCTCCCCGATGTCCTGGGAAATGCAGAGTCCGCTCCCGGGGATTCGTTTTCAACGGGTCTGCTTGAGTATCCGCAGTACACGCGTCCGGCCGACTTCCGCGGCATGAAGGTGCCCGAGGTGCTGACAAGCGGCAACCACCAGAAAATTGCCGAATGGCGCAACAAGGAGGCCCTGAGAAGGACGTTCCTCAGGCGAGCCGACCTGCTTGACGGCTACGAGCTCTCAAAACAGGAGAAGAAGTGGCTGAGAGAGTTCAGGACCGACTACGAGGAAGACGAGGACTGAACTCTGTCCTCATAATGCCGACGGGACGAAATATGAAATTTACCAGAAACGCTTCACGCATTGAAAAATGTGTGAAGCGTTTTCTCTTGAATTCAGAGCTGCCCCCGGATACTGAATCTGACATGAAAAAACGGGATTAGTATATACAGATTACATCACAAATGGAAAAAGTGATGTAAAATTACATCAGAAATGCCAAAACTGATGTAATTAGTATATACAACCACTGCCTTTGAATTCAATATTTCATCTCAGCCCGGGTTCTGGGCAAGCCCGCCTTCGTCAGACAGAAGCTTAGCTTACGGCTCATGACCGCTGCTTCTCACACCTTGATAATCGGGTTCGAAGCAGCATTCGCCTATAGCTAAGCACTGTCTTCCTAGACGGGCAAGCCCGCCTTCGTCAGACAGAAGCTTAGCTTACGGCTCATGACCGCTGCTTCTCACACCTTGTTATTTTGCGTGCAATTATTGCCGGAAGAATGTAAAATAGATAATAAATGCGTTATGCAAGGCAATAGTGAGAATTGTGAACAAATTTCAAAGATAAATGGATAATGCGGTGCATATTTATAAAATCTGTTTAAATCGCCTTCAATTGGACGATATTCCAAGTTGTAGGCGTTCCGGGCCGGTTCTATAGTGTGCATCCGAGGAGAATCAAGATGCTGAAAGATATAATTGGCCGGAACATTACTGCGATGGTTACTGATGAAAACGACCGCTTCATTTTTGCTCAGAAGGACGGAATGACGTTCCGTCTGGACAAGTCCGAACTGATCAAGCTCCCGAAGGCCGGTGCGATGATTACCGGCTTTGCCTATGAAAACGAGAACCATCAGTTGCAGCTGACGAAGAATCCTCCGAAGTGCGGTTTTGACCGTTACGCCTGGGGAACCGTCATGGGCGTGCAGCGTGATCTCGGCGTATTCGTCGACGTCGGTCTGAAGAACAAGGACATTGCCGTTTCGCTTGACGAGCTTCCGGAGCTTCCGGGTCTCTGGCCGAAGAAGGGCGACCGCCTGATGATTGCCCTGAGGGTTGATGACAAGGGCAGGCTCTGGGGCACGCCGGCAACGACCGAGATGTTCCAGGCCGTAAGTGTGAAGGCGGATGCACGAATGAGGAACAGGAACGTCGAGGCGACTGCTTATCGCCTCAAGATGGCGGGAACATATGCGATAACATCAGATTACTGTCTGGGATTCATCCATCCGACGGAGCGCGAACGCGAGCCGCGGCTCGGCGAGGTGCTCAAGGCGCGCGTCATCGGTGTGCGCGAGGACGGAGTTTTGAATCTCTCCCTTCTTCCAAGAGCCTATGAGGCAATTGATGATGATTCGAAGATGCTTCTGGCCGCGCTCGAGCACTCGAGGGACGGCCGTCTGCCTCTGACGGACAAGAGCTCTCCGGAGGAAATCAGAAACTACTTCGGCATCAGCAAGGCCGGCTTCAAGAGAGCCGTCGGCCACCTGCTCAGGGCAGGAAAGGTCCGGCAGGAAGACGGCTTCCTGATTCTGGTCAGGTAGTCGGAGAGGGGGATTCGGGATGAATGAACTGGAGAAAATCGAAGACAAGCTGCACGGTGCGGGATTCAAGCTGACGCCCCAGCGGCGCGCAACTGTCGAGCTTCTGCTTGAGCACCACACCGAGCATCTGACCGCCGAGGAAGTATACGCCCTTCTGAGGGACGATCACCCGGACGTCGGTCTGGCCACCGTCTATCGGACGCTGGACATTCTGACGGACATTCAGGTTCTGAACCGGATTACCTTTGAGGACGGCATGGCCCGCTTTGACCTCAAGACGGACGACAAGGGGCACTTCCATCATCATCTTGTCTGCACTGTCTGCGGCAGCGTTCAGGAGATTCATGAGGATCTCCTGCTCGATGTCGAACAGCGCATTGACCATCAGTTTCACTTTGCAGTTTCAGACCATCGCCTGACTTTTCTGGGCGTTTGTGAACAGTGCCAGCGAAAAGAAAAACTAGCAAGAATTGAGGGTGAACATCATAGAACTTCAAAGAATACTGGATGATTACCTGCATTATCTGAAGGCCGAACGCGGCTTGTCCGACAATACGGTCTCAAGCTACGGCATGGACCTTCAGCAGTTCATCGGTTACCTGAAGGAACAGGAGATTGATAACCTGAATGACGTGGACAAGCAGGTCATCATTGACTATCTTGATTATCTGATGAAGAAGGGCAAGGCGAACTCATCCATTGTCCGTTGCGTGACCAGTCTGCGCAAGTTCTTCCAGACCATGAAGCAGGACGGAATAATTGATGAGAATCCGATGTTGACGATTGAGACGCCGAAGAGCGAAAAGCATCTGCCGGAAGTTCTTTCGACCGAGGAAGTCGAGATGCTGCTGAATGCACCCGATGTGACTCAGACGCTCGGTCTGCGCAACAGGGCCATTCTCGAGCTCATGTACGCAACGGGGCTGCGTGTCTCGGAAGTCGTCAACCTCAGGCTCGAGGACCTGCACCTTGACGTCGGCATCATCCAGACCATCGGCAAGGGTCGCAAGGAAAGGATCGTGCCAATCGGGGACGAGGCCATCACCTGGATCAACAACTATCTCAGGGATGCAAGACCGGAACTGTGCAAGACAAGGCGCAGTCCGTTCCTGTTCGTCAACTTCCATGGTGAGCGCCTGACCAGGCAGGGCGTCTGGAAGAACCTGAAGAACGAGGTCAGGAAGGCCGGCATCACGAAGAACGTCACGCCGCATACCCTGAGGCATTCGTTTGCGACCCACATCCTCGAGAACGGGGCGGACCTGAGAATCGTCCAGGAGCTGCTCGGACATTCGGACATCTCGACGACGCAGATTTACACGCACATTTCGAAGAAGCGTCTTTCGGAGATCTATGACACGACTCATCCCCATGCATGACAGTCATGTTTGTTTTAGTTGTTGATTTGTGGTAAAGTATTCTAGAGTACGAAATGGCGGTTTGTCTGCCACGGGAGGATAAAATGCTTTACAAGTACAAGAACGACTATGAGAAGATAGCAATGGGGTTGTTGTCGTTTATTCCCGACCTGAAGGAGATTTCCCATCTCAAGTCATGCTTTGAATGGTACCGCGCCGAAGATGACAGGCATCTGTACCTGTGGAAGAACGAGGAAGGCGACTTCATCGCCATCGCCGGCGTCGAGGCCGACGAGTCCTCGAAGATCGTGATGCTGCGTCACATTTCGGTGATTCCGGCTGAGCGGAACCACGGTGTCTGCTTCGAGGTGCTTGATGCCCTGAAGAAGATGTACCCCGGCTATGAGATGATGGGAAGCCTGGAAACGGCCGGACTTGTTTCCAGATGGGCAGGTCAGAATGGAGATTCAGATGGAAATGACCGATAACGGGAGACTGACTTTCAGGCTGCCGACGTTTGAAGGACCGCTGGACCTTCTGCTCCATCTCATAAAGAAGAACGAAATGGATATCTATGATATCCCCATGACGGAAATTACTTCCCAGTATATCGACTACCTGCATCAGATGCAGGATCTGGAGCTTGATATTGCTGGGGAGTATTTAGTTATTGCCGCGATGCTGCTCAACATCAAGAGCAGGATGCTTCTGCCCGGCGAGGCCGCTGAGATGGAGGACGAGGATGAAGACGCGCCCGATCCGCGCGAGGAGCTTGTGGCGCAGCTTGTTCTGCACAGGACGTTCCAGGAGGCTGCGGGGAACCTGCGCCTGCTCTCCGACGAGCGCATGAAGCAGTACACGCGTGAGATGGAGGAGCCGCCGGAGGATGCGCTGAAGGCACATCTGGAGGAGAACGGCGGCGACCTGAAGGCTCTTGGCCGGGCCTTTGCGAAGCTGATGATGAAGCGTCAGCTCAAGGAACCGGTCAGAAGAAGGATTAATCCTGAAAAATACAGTCTCAGGAACGAACTTGCGAGACTGAAGGCAAGAATCAGTCATGCCTCTGCTCCGGTGCCCTTCGAGGAGCTGTTTCCGGAAGATGCAGAGGTTGAACTGGTGGTGACGGTCTTCATGGCAATGCTTGAGCTGATGAAGCGTCACGAACTGAGAGCCGAGCAGGACGGTAACTTCGGTTCAATTATTCTGACAGGTGGTGATTAGGTGCTGTCCAACCAGGCAAAAATTGAAAGTCTGCTCTTCGTCAGCGGAAGCGAGGGAATCTCTCTGACGGAGCTTTCGCAGATGGTCGGGATGCTGAAGCCGGCGGTGCATGACCAGATTGCAAGGCTCAATGAGAAGTACCGTGGCGACAGCTCGTGCAGCTTCGAGATTCTCGAGGCGGGTGAACGCTTCAGGCTGGCTACGAAGAAGGGCTTTGCCCCGCTGCTCAGGCAGTATTTCGAGGCGCCGTCAATGGTTGAGATTTCGGGCGCCTGCCTTGAGACACTTTCAATCGTTGCATACAAGCAGCCGGTGACGAGAATTGACATCGAGGAGATCCGCGGCGTTCAGTCGGGCGGAATGATCCAGAAACTGCTTTTGCTTGACCTGATAAGGGAAGACGGCAGACTGGATGCGCCGGGCCGGCCGATTCTCTATTCGACCACGGCTAACTTTCTTGATTACTTTGGAATCAAGTCGCTTTCGGAGCTGCCGGAGCTGCCTGAAGGCAAGGATGATGAAGACGACGATAACGTAATGGAACTGTTCAACGCAAAGCTGTACGAAGAACAGCAGTAAGGAGAAGTGAAATGGCTGAAGTCAGATTACAGAAGGCAATGGCTGATGCTGGCGTCGCATCGAGGCGCGCAAGCGAAAGGCTGATTCTTGAAGGCCGTGTCAGGGTCAACGGAACGGTTGTCAGGGAACTGGGAACGAAGGTCAGGGGCGACGACGCGATTGAGGTTGACGGAACGCTCATCGAACGCGAGGAGAGGAAGGTCTACTACCTCTTCTACAAGCCGCGCGGCGTCATCAGCGCCGTCAGTGATGACAAGGGACGCAGGGTGGTCACGGACTACTTCACGGAGGAGAGGAACCGCATCTATCCGATCGGCCGCCTCGACTACGACACGTCCGGAATACTGCTTCTGACCAACGACGGCAGGCTTGCCAACCTTCTGATGCATCCCCGCTACAAGGTGGAGAAGACATATGTCGCCAAGGTCGAGGGAATGGTTCAGAACGATGACCTGAAGCGCCTGCGCAAGGGCGTCAGGATGAAGGACGGTCACTACAGCGCACGTGCCAGGGCAAAGGTCCTCTCAAGCGACCGTGCGAAGAATCACTCGATTGTCTCCCTGACGATTCACGAAGGAAGAAATCACCAGGTCAAGAACATGTTCGAGGCCATCGGTCATCCGGTGATGAAGCTCAAGCGCGAGACGTACGACTTTCTGACGCTGCAGGGACTTTCCTCCGGTCAGTACCGCGAGCTCAGCAATGACGAGGTCAAGGCGCTGTACGACCATGCGCAGAAGAACAGCAGGTTGAAATAATTCTGTGACTGTGTTAAAATTGATACTGTAAAATTTTAATCAAGTTAATCTTCAGGGCAGGGTGAAAATCCCGACCGGCGGTGATAGTCCGCGACTCTCGCAAGAGATCGAACCGGTGTGATTCCGGTACCGACAGTATAGTCTGGATGAAAGAAGATAGGGCTTTTTTGTGCAGTTCGAAATTCCGGTGGAGCCGGCTTATTGAGAATGAACATTGAAGGACCCTGCTGCTCTGTTGCGGCGG
Source organism: uncultured Ligilactobacillus sp. (assembly GCA_934201845.1). Classification (GTDB taxonomy): domain Bacteria; phylum Bacillota; class Bacilli; order Lactobacillales; family Lactobacillaceae; genus Ligilactobacillus. The sequence goes on from CAKPXA010000001.1 coordinate 252,999, forward strand.
GGTCCTTTTTGGCCTTCTTTGGGGATTGACACAGGAGGTTTTCATATGAAGAACAGTGTTTCCATTCGCCGCGGCGCCATCGCCGCATGTCTTGCAGCAATTTCCTACGTGCTGATGTATTTCTCGTTCGTCATCATCCCGATTGTCCCGTTCATGAAACTGGACTTCTCGGACATCCCGATTCTGCTCGGTCTCTTTCTGCTCGGACCGTGGGCCGGTCTTGAGATTGCGGCCATCCGCTCAGTCATCTACTTCGTTCTGACCGGCGTCTCCCTGCCGCACATGATCGGCGTCGGCCTGAGCTTCGTTGCCACTCTCGTCTTCTGCTACCCGCTTTACTTCCTGCTCAGGGACAGGGCGCTGACATTGAAAAATGCAGTGCTTGCAGTCAGCGTTGCGACCGTCAGCCTGACTGCGGTTCTCTCGCTCACGAATTACCTCGTGACGATTCCGCTTTACATGAACCTGCTCGGCATGAAGCTCGGCATGCCGCTCAGCAGCATGGTTCTTTTCGGCGTCGTGCCGTTCAATCTGATCAAGGGCGCCGTGCTCGGCATCCTCTTCTCATTTGTCTACAGCCGGCTTTCATCCTGGATCTCATCCCAGGCCCGCAGATTCGCATAGCATATGGCAGACAGTCTCCGTTCCGTGAAAGGGGCGGAGATTTTTTTTGCCTTGATTTTGTGCAGCATCTGCCTGCGTTCCAAAAACGCCAGATGCCCGTAACTCCCGAATGGTGCTGGGACGAAATGTGAGATCTGCAGGAAATGTGTGCCTGATGCGCTGAATTTAGCACGAAAATCAGATTAGTATATGCAATTGCTGCCTTTGAATTCAAAAAGACTCATGAAAAACCCCTCCGCACGGTCTGCACGGAGGGGGGAGTAAATGTCTTCGATTGAAAGGCGATTATGCCTTGTCGTCCATTTCCTTCAGATGTTCAGCGAGGCGCTTGTCGCCGTTGTGGAGTTCAACGAGTGTCCAGACAAGCAGGACGAGTATCACGACAATCAGGACGTAGGCGATGGCATGGGCTGTCGAGAGCTGAGATGCCGTCGGGTTCGTGCCGTAGAAGTTGACGATGGAATCAGGCAGCCCCTTGAGATTGAGGAACGTCAGCCCGATGACGGAGACCCAGCCGAGAATCTTGACGATGATGTTGTTGGCGAAGCGGTTGCCCATGCTTTGCTTGCTGTTGGTCATGATGAGCAGCGGGAGCATTGAGAACGGCAGCGCCAGGGCCAGGAAGACCTGCGAGTTGTTCATGAGGGTGTTCAGGGCTTCGTGTCTCTGTATTTCCGTGTCACTGGCGGTCATCATGACGCAGATGAGGACGGGAACGACGGAGAGAAGACGTGTGACCAGGCGGCGGGCCCAGAGCGGCATCTTCAGGTGAACGAAGCCTTCCATGATTACCTGACCTGTAAGTGTTCCGGTGATGGTCGAGTTCTGACCGGAAGCGAGCAGCGCAACGGCGAAGAGAACTGAGAGGGCACCGGACTTGGCAACGGAGGCGAGGACGCCGTTGCTCATGGTGGATGTATCGGAAAGGGCGGCGTAGAGTCCGAAGAACGACGGGTCCTTGACCGCGCCGTTCTTGAACACGGCAACGCCCATAATCAGGAGAAGGCAGTTGACGATGAAGGCGGCGGACAGCTGGATGTTGGAGTCCCAGGTCGTGAAGCGGACTGCCGATGCAACTTCATCTTCGTCATCGTGGTTGATGGTGCGTGTCTGGGAGACGGCTGAGTGAAGATAGAGGTTGTGCGGCATGACGGTCGCGCCGATGATGCCGAGGGCGCCCTGAATCGGGGTCATGCCGCCGACGGACGGACCGGATGCGAATGTCTTCGATGTCGGGATGAAGCCGGCGAACACTGCGCCCCAGTCGGGGTCTGACAGGGCGACTTCATAGACGAAGACGAACAGGATGACCATGATGAGTGCGACGACGATGGCCTCGATCTTGCGGAATCCGACCTTGGTTAATAAGAGCAGTAACATGACGTCGAGAACGGTGATGAACACGGCGTAGATGAGGGGGATTCCGAACAGGAGATAAAGGGCGATCGCGGCGCCGATGACTTCGGCGATGTCGGTGGCCATGATGGCGAACTCGGTCAGGATCCAGAGTACGATGCCAAGCGCGCGTCCCGTTCTTGCGCGGATGGCCTGCGCCAGGTCCAGGCGCGTGACAATGCCAAGTTTAGCTGCCATGTACTGAAGAAGCATCGCAATCAAACTTGACATCAATATAACTGACATTAAGGTATATTGGAAGTTCTGACCGCCTGTGATGGACGTCGACCAGTTGCCGGGGTCCATGTAGCCGACGGCGACGAGCGCGCCGGGACCCGAATAGGCAAGCAGCGTCCGCCAGAAGCCCTTTCCCTTTGGAACCTTGACGGTGCCGTTTATCTCTTCAAGGGACGGACCGTTTGCATATTGAATAAGCTTGCGTTTATTCTTATTTTCAGAGTTACTCACAATGAAAACCACCTTTCCTCGGATTACATTCCCATTTTACAACAGGTTAAGTAAAATTAAAAGTATTTTTAGGGCGACCTTACAAATTATTTTCATCATATTTGAAATCTCCATGAAAAATGCAGAGCTCCGTACGTCAGACGGACGGAAATACAGAACATATGTTATAATTAAGAGAATAACAGGACATGGAGGTGCTTTGATGCGCAGGACACTTGTCGTGCAGCGGGTTCTGCTCTACTATGACGAATCACCCAGGCGTCCGGCCGTCATCAGGCAGCTTCTGACCGGACACCTGACCACATCCTCGCGCTTCTGGGGGATGTGCTACGGAATTCTGGACATTGTCAATACGGACTACGAGCTCGGCTTTCAGCTTGAACGGATTTCGGACATTGCAGCCGGCAGGGGCTGGCTGGAACGTGACGGCAGGTCGTCGTACCGGCTGACGCCTGCGGGCAGGCAGGTCCGGGACGAGTATCTGCGCCTGCACCGCACGATGAAGAGGCCGGAGCTCTTCGCCCGCTTCAGCTGCAGAAGGCTGGCTGCTCTTCTGTCCCTGTGCGTTCAGGTGGCGTCCGAGCTGAGCTTCGGCGGGCACAGGTACATGCCGGTCACCGGCGACTACCACGTTCTCTGGCTGTTCAGGTCGTGGTACCTCGCATACGGCATGGAGGGCATCGGCGAGATAAGGACCGGGCTGCTGGATTTTCTGGCGGGAGAGGACGAGACTGATGCTGCCGTCTTCATGGCGAAGTTTGCGGGGCATGAGACCGCCGGAAGAACAAGGGAGCAGATTGCCGATGACTACGGGCTGGAGGTCAGCGACGTGGTCATCATCGAACGTGACCTGACAGTCAGGTTCGGGGAGTTCGTGCTTGAACGGGGCGGTCGTCTGGCCGAGCTCTTCCGGTTCGTGACGATGCCGGGAATCGTCTCTGAAAGTGCCCTGAAAACGTACGGGATGGTGCGCGGGGGCGCTGACGCCGTTCAGATTGCCAGGCAGCGCAGGCTGAAGGTGTCGACCGTGACGGAGCATCTGCTGGACTGTTCGATCGTGTTTGACGACTTTCCGTTTGAGCGGTTCGTTTCGGAGGAGACGAGACGGCGGGTCGGGGAGACTTATTCCGGCGAGCGGACCGTCGATTGGGATTTCAGGAAGTGCGCCGGCGAGGGAGTGCCGTTTCCCGAATACCGGCTGATTCAGATAGAGAGGGTAAAGAAGCATGGAGCATCATACTGAACTTCTGAGGGAACTCGAGGAGCATTTCGGCTACACGTCGTTCAAGCCGGGGCAGGAGGAAGTCCTCACGCACCTCTTCAATGGAAGAAGCGTGCTCGGCATCCTGCCGACCGGCGTGGGCAAGTCGCTTTGCTACCAGCTGTACGGCTATGCCGGACCGGGCCGCGTGCTTGTCGTGTCTCCCCTGATTTCGCTGATGCAGGACCAGGTGGAGAACCTGCGCCTCATGGGCGAGAAGGGCGTCGTTGCGCTCGTTTCCGAACTGGAACCGGCGGACAGGAGGAGAATCCTTGACGGACTTGATGCCTGCCGCTTCGTCTTCGTGTCGCCCGAGATGCTGAATGCCAGGGACGTTGCCGGGGCCCTGCAGCGGTGGCAGCCGGCCCTGTTCGTCGTTGACGAGGCGCACTGCATTTCAACATGGGGTCCTGATTTCAGGCCGGACTATCTGTCACTCGGACGGGCGGTGCAGCGCCTGGGCGGGCCGCTCGTGCTGGCCCTGACGGCAACGGCGACGAGGAAGGTGGAGGAGGACATCTGCCGCACGCTCTTTCCGCTTCATCAGCCGGAAATCGTCCGCTGTCCGGTTGACCGGCAAAACATCTATCTTGCGGTCGATAAAGTTGAAGACGAGACGCAGAAGAACAGCCGCCTGATCGAGCTTCTCACCGGCCTGAAGGGACCGGCGCTGGTCTACTTCTCGAGCAAGCGGAAGGCAGACGGGCTGAGCCGGTTCATCAGGGAGAGGACCGGACTGAGAACGGCGCCGTATCATGCGGGGATGCCGTTTGACGAGCGCTACAGCGTGCTGCAGCAGTTCCTGCATGACGAACTCGACGTCGTGTGCGCCACGAGCGCCTTCGGCATGGGCATCAACAAGCCGGACATCCGCTGCGTCATTCACTATCATCTGCCGTCCGACCTGGAGAATTACGTGCAGGAGTTCGGCCGCGCAAGCCGCGACGGCAGAAGGGGCGCGGCGATTCTGCTCTACCAGGAGAGCGACGTCAGGCTGCAGGAGTATCTGATTGAAAACGCGCTCCCGACGGCGCAGGACGTTGACTTCTACATGAAGAGTCCGGCCGTGATGCGCCGGCGCCTGAAGCAGGACGACCGCTTTGTCCTCATCGACAGGTACCTCAGGTCCGGACTCGGCGCCGGGGAAATGCAGAGCCTCGTCACCAGGCGGCTGGCCGAACGGAGAAGGGCGCTTTCCTCCATGCGGGGCTATGCGGAGACGAAGGGGTGTCTGCGGCAGTTCATCAGCGGATACTTCGGTGATTTTCCCCCGGCCGGACAGGAATTCTGCTGCAGCCGCTGCAGCGGTGAACCGGACTTTGCCGGCATGGGCCTTGCCGCCGGGAAAAGGGAGGAAAAGAAGACCTCCGCTCCCGGATATAAGGAGATTATTCGAAATTTATTTGCATAAAGGCAGAGTATGCGTGTAAAATATATTATTACGGAAGAAATTATGTTATCATGAAACTTGACACCGGACGAGGGGGGAAACAATATGAGCAATAGAAATGACGGTAATGAAGACAAGCCGTGGGAAAAGCAGTTCGAGGACGGAAGAGACGAAAACGGCGTCTACTCGCGTCGCGCAAGTAAGCGCAAGGACAAGCAGAACTCACGCCTGCCGACGATTCTGCTTGCCGGTTTCTGCATCGTCATCATCGGTACGATAGCTCTGTATTTCATATCACAGTATACGGCATCGCGGCCGACTGACGACGGAAACGGCAGCATCGAGGTCGTGTCTTCCAGTTCTTCGAAGAAGGCATACTCGGTCAGGAAGTCGAAGAAGGCAAGCTCGAAGAAGGCTTCATCGACTTCGCAGGCGGAAAGTTCGTCGCAGGCGGAATCCTCAGGTGAATCCCGGTCTTCTGTGGCCGAGTCCTCATCATCGGCGGCCTCAAGCCAGGAGGCATCATCTTCTTCCAGTGAAAGCCAGGGAGCTCAGTACGTCACTGTGGCTGCCGGTCAGGGGCTGTACCGCATCGCGGTCAACAACGGTCTGACAGTCGACCAGCTGGTTCAGCTGAATCCGGGCCTGACGCCGAATTCAACGGTGACGCCGGGGCAGCAGCTGCGCATAAAATAATTTCTTAGGAGTCCTTACAACAATGAAACTGCAGATTGCAATTGACGGTCCGGCATCGGCCGGAAAGAGCACCGTCGCCAAACTGGTCGCGCGAAAGCTCGGCTACATCTACTGTGACACAGGCGCGATGTACCGTGCCACGACGTATGCGGCAAGGGAAAACCACATCGCATACGACGATGACCAGGCACTGAAGCAAATGCTTGAAAAGACCGAAATCAGGTTTGTTCCGGCCGACCCGGAACAGAAGGTCTTTGTAAATGACACGGAAGTCACGAAGACGATCAGGCTTCCGGAAATCGCCAACAACGTCTCGACGGTCTCGGCGCAGAAGAGCGTGCGGGCCGACCTGACGGAACGCCAGCGCAGAATCGCCGCCGAGGGCGGCATCGTGATGGACGGCCGCGACATCGGCACGACCGTTCTTCCGGATGCGCAGGTCAAGATCTTCCTTGTCGCCAGCGTGCATGAACGTGCCGTCCGCCGCTTCAGGGAAAATCAGGAAAAGGGAATCAACACGCCGCTTGACGTCCTGGAAAGGGAAATCGAGGCACGTGACTACAAGGATTCCCACCGCGAGATTTCGCCTCTGACCCAGGCGGAAGATGCGGTTCTGGTGGACACGACGTCGCTTTCAATTGACGAGGTTGTTGCCAGAATCATGGAAATAATTGAAAAAGTAAAGAAATCAACACGTTAATACTGGAATTTTTTTCATCAATCAGTTAAAATGGTAAATAGAGTTAGTCGTTAAGGAGGACATGGTCCATGAGTGAATCAGAAAACAAGGATTTATTGGAAGCCTTGAACAGCGTCAAGACAGTTAATGTCGGCGATGTCGTTAAAGGCGAAATTTTAGCATTCGATGATCAGAAGCAAGTCATCGTGGGTATTGAAGGCACAGGCGTTGAAGGTGTTGTTCCTGCACGTGAACTGACAGATGCCGCTGAAGGTGCACACAAGGTCGGCGACACGCTTGATCTTGTTGTTATTTCAAAGATCGGTTCCGACAAGGAAGGCGGCAGCTTCCTGCTGTCACAGCGTCGTCTTGCAGCCCGCAAGGTTTGGGACGATATCGAAAAGAAATTTGAAGCAGGTGAAACAATCACAGCCCCTGTTACACAGGTTGTCAAGGGTGGTCTGGTTGTCGATGCCGGCGTCCGCGGATTCATTCCAGCATCCATGGTCTCCGATCGCTTTGTTGAAGATCTTAGCCAGTACAAGGGCCAGGAACTTGAACTCAAGATTGTTGAACTTGAACCAAGTGAAAACCGTCTGATCCTTTCCCACAAGGAAATCGTTCAGAAGGAACGTGAGGAAAAGAAGCAGGCTGTCATGGACAAGCTTGTTGTCGGCGACGTTGTTGAAGGCAAGGTTGCCCGTCTCACGAACTTCGGCGCCTTCATCGACCTCGGCGGCGTTGACGGCCTCGTACACGTTTCGGAAATCTCATTCGACCGTGTAGGCAAGCCATCAGACGTTCTCAAGGTTGGTCAGGACGTCAAGGTCAAGGTTCTTGCAGTGGACCCTGAAAAGGACCGCATCTCCCTTTCAATCAAGCAGACACTGCCACAGCCATGGGACAACATCACTGAAAAGGTTGCCGAAGGCGATGTCCTTGAAGGCACTGTAAAGCGTCTCACAAGCTTCGGCGCATTTGTTGAAGTGTTCCCGGGCGTTGAAGGACTCGTGCACATTTCACAGATTTCACATAAGCATATTGCTACGCCTAACGAAGTTCTCACTTCTGGTGAAAAGGTCAAGGTCAAGGTTCTCAACGTAAACCCTGCAGAACATCGTCTTGCCCTTTCCATCAAGGCTCTGCAGGACAAGCCTGCTTCAGAGAAGAAGCATGAGGCACCTGCTGAAGAAAAAGTTGTAATTCCTGAAGAAGATACAGGCTTCACAATGGCTGATCTTGTCGGGGACGAACTGAAGAATCAAGATTAAAACTAATCGCTGAATGATTCAGCATGGCTGGCCCGTTGGTATCTTCGGGCCAGTTTTTTTCTGAAGACATTCAGCCTGCAACTCTCAAGAAAGCGAGGCGTTATTATGGCAAATCCAGTAGTTGCGATTGTAGGTCGCCCGAACGTCGGCAAGTCGACGGTTTTCAACCGCATTGCCGGTGAAAGAATCTCAATCGTCGAAGACACACCGGGTGTCACGCGCGACAGAATCTATGCCCGCAGTGAATGGATGGGGCACGCGTTCAACCTGATTGACACCGGCGGCATCGACATCGGCGACGAGCCGTTCGTCACCCAGATTACGGAACAGGCTGAAATCGCGATTGACGAGGCCGATGTCATCGTCTTCGTCACAAGCGTCAGGGAAGGCGTCACGGATGCAGACGAAAAGGTTGCCCGCATCCTGTACAAGACTGACAAGCCGGTCATCCTGGCCGTGAACAAGGTTGACAATCCCGAAGCAAGAAGCGAAATCTATGACTTCTACTCACTCGGCTTCGGAGATCCGGTGCCGATTTCCGGCACGCACGGCATCGGCACCGGTGACCTGCTTGACCTGATTGTCAGGAACTTCCCGGAAGATGCCGTGGAGGAAGCTGATGACTCCATCAAGTTCAGCTTCATCGGCCGTCCGAACGTCGGCAAGTCTTCGCTTGTCAACGCCATCCTGGGCGAAAACCGCGTGATTGTGTCGAACATCGAAGGCACGACGCGTGACGCCATCGATACGAAGTTCACGACGGAGGACGGTTCCGTCTATACGATGATTGACACGGCCGGCATCCGCAAGAAGGGCAAGGTCTACGAAAACACCGAAAAGTATTCCGTACTCCGCGCCATGCAGGCCATCGACCGTTCCGACGTCGTCTGCGTCGTGCTGAACGCCGAGGAAGGCATCCGTGAGCAGGACAAGCACGTCGCCGGCTATGCCCACGACGCCGGCCGCGGCATTGTCATCGTCGTCAACAAGTGGGACACGCTGAAGAAGGACACATACACGATGAAGGAATTCGAGAACCACATCAGAGGCGAATTCCAGTATCTCAGCTATGCACCGATCGTCTTCGTCTCCGCCAAGACGCACCAGCGTCTGAGCGAGCTGCCGAAGCTCATCAGGCGCGTCAACGAGAACCACTCCAAGCGCGTTTCCTCAGCCGTCCTCAACGACGTCGTCATGGACGCCATTGCTCACAATCCGACGCCGACGGACAACGGCAAGCGCCTGCGCATCTACTATGCCACACAGGTTGCGGTCAAGCCGCCGACATTTGTCATCTTCGTCAACGACCCGGAACTCATGCACTTCTCGTATGAAAGATTCCTGGAAAATCAGCTGCGGGCTGCCTTTGACTTTGAAGGCACGCCGCTTCATCTCATTGAAAGACGAAGGAAATAGCATCAATCAATGTAAATGAATGAAAAGTAAAAAAAGTCTGAAAAATGCTGAAAAACGTTGCTATATTAGGCTTTCTATGCTAAATTATTAACTGAGCAATGATTTGTTAGACGTTATTGCTTTGTGTGATATCTATTATCATAACTTCATTATGGAGGTGAAGTATTCATGGCAAACAAGGCACAATTGATCGAAACTGTTGCTGAAAAGACAGGTTTGACAAAAAAGGATGCTACTGTTGCAGTTGATGCCGTATTCGGCTCAATTCAGGAATTTCTTGAAAAGGGTGACAAGGTTCAGCTGATCGGCTTCGGTAACTTTGAAGTGCGCGAACGCGCAGAACGCAAGGGCCGCAACCCGCAGACAGGTGCAGAAATCAAGATTCCTGCAAGCAAGGTACCTGCATTCAAGCCAGGTAAGGCACTTAAGGACGCAGTTAAGTAATTAGCTGGATTTCCTGGTAAGGGGGAGATGGATTGACATCTCTCCTTTTTTGTGTTTTCCTGGCTGACCCGAAAGTACATGATTCCGGATTCCGCAAAAATGGCAGTCAATGCCCGCTTTCAGAGATTCACTGCCATTTCCCCCGACTTCCGCGCCATGACCAGTCCTCCGAAAGTGGCAGCAACCACTGAATTCCGCTCCGTTGTCTCTTGAAAACCTTCACATAATTCTTATTATTTTTATTCTATTTGCATGTTGAATGCCGTGGTATTATCATTATTACTATGCATATAAGTGAGTCTGGAGATTATTAGATGGAATTATACGAAGCAGTTTTAAATGATGTCCTCTGCTGCAGCCCGGAGCAGCAGACGGTGTATATTGTAAGAACCCGGGTTCCGGTCTACCAGCTTGTCGGGGAAAATGCAGAGCCGGATGCCTCCGGAGTGGACTTCTCGCAGCTCAGGCTGGACGTACGCTACAATGACGGCAAGTTCACCCGCTTCAATCTGGTCTGTGCGGCAGGAGGGGTGGAACCTTATGTCGTCAACCTGCTGGTGCGCTATGACATGATTGAGATTCTGAAATTCAATCTGGCCGTGGTGGAGTCGCGCAGAAGGAACGGCCGCGGGCATCTGTACAATGCGGAGTATCCGTACCGCGTCATCACGCTTGACGAGCTCGAGCGCAGGGCATCCGGCAGCAGGTTCGTCTGCAGGCGGATCGGCGCCGGCTACGAGCCTTGCGGGTCATGGCGTCAGTAGCGGTCCTGAGCTTATTCTTAAACATTTCTTCTCTGTTAATTCATCAAAATGAAGTATCATATAGTCAAAGAGCTGATGGTTGGCGCAGGGCGCATAAGGCAAAAGAGGTAAATGAACTGAATGAACAAGAACAAATGGCGCAGCGATCGTGAGTACATGAGTTATGTCGGCGAACTTCTGGAACGTCCTGAAGTTCAGGAACTGGACAATTTCGTCCAGCATCATTTTGCAACAAGGCTGGAGCACTCGATTACAGTCTCGTACGTAAGCTACAGGATTGCAAGGAGGCTGCACCTGAACGCCCGCTCGACGGCGCGTGCTGGTCTGCTCCACGATCTCTTCTACTATGACTGGCGCGTCACGAAGTTTGACCGCGGAACGCATGCCTGGATACATCCTCGGATTGCCGTGAGGAATGCCGAGAAGCTGACGCCCCTTTCCCCGCTTGAGAGGGACATCATCATGAAGCATATGTGGGGGGCAACTTCCTGCCCGCCGAAGTATCCGGAAGGCTACATCGTGACGCTGGTCGACAAGTATTCGGCAATCAGTGAGTACAGCCGTCATCTCTGCCGGAAGCTTTCAGGCGGGATGAGGAGGCATTTCGGCCATGAGGATGCAGACAGCATCTGAACGTGCCGTATCATCGGACCTGTGTTCGGCAGGTCCTTATTATTTTGTTAAGGTGGTTGGTTTTTTATGTCAGTTGAAACAGATAAGACGAAGGGCTTTTGTCTGGACCCGAAGTTTGAGCAGGCATTCGGAATCCTGGGAAAGAGATGGAACGGTCTGATTTTGGACGTCCTGCTTTCGGAGGGTGACCAGCGCTTCAGCGAACTGTCGCAGAAGATTCCGCAGTGCAGCGACCGTGTCCTGACGGCCAGGCTGAAGGAACTTGAAAGGGGAAGGCTCGTCGTCAAGGTCTACACGAGGGAGTGCCCGCGGGGATTCTACCGTCTGACACGCAGCGGGTCCGATTTGAGGCACACGATGTGCGAGTTGCACGCCTGGTCTGAAAAGTGGATTTCCGAGGCTGAGAGGAATTAAGACCTTGACTAAATCCGCCGGCAAGATTAAACTTGAATGTATGAAGAATTAAAAGACGTTGACGGAAACTAGTAGGTCTGAGCTTGAAGAAGAGAAGGGCGGTCAGCTGGGAAAGCCCGTTTGAGCAAGGACTGAATTTCACTTCCCTAGTCGGCATTGAGAGATGCATCGGTTCATGGACGTTATACCATGGAAAGTGTCGTGCGCCTTCATGCACGAAACAAGGGTGGTACCGCGAAGCCTCGTCCCTTTTGGGGACGGGGCTTTTTTCAATGTCTTTGAAAAAGTTTTTGAAAGGAATTTGACAATGAATCTGAAGGATAAACTTGAAGAGCTCAAGAAAAATGGCCTGGAAGAAATCAGACAGGCCGATGATGCGAAGAAGATCAACGACATCCGTGTCAATCTTCTGGGCAAAAAGGGACCCATCACGGAAGTCCTGCGCGGCATGCGTGACCTTTCGGCTGAAGAGCGTCCGAAGGTGGGCAGCTTTGCCAACGCAATCAAGGAAGAGCTCGCCGCGGCCATTGCTGAAAAGTCCGATGAAATCGAGATTGAACGAATGGCAAGGCAGCTTGAAAAGGAGAAGATCGACGTCACGATGCCGGGCTTCCCGGTTGAGGAAGGTCAGCCGCACGTTCTGATGCAGGTCATCGACGAAATCGAGAAGCTGTTCATCGGCATGGGCTTCCAGGTCGTTGACGGACCGGAAGTCGAAGAGGACCACTACAACTTCGAAATGCTGAACCTGCCGCCGGACCATCCGGCCCGCGACATGCAGGACACGTTCTACATCAATGACCGCCTGCTCATGAGGACGCAGACGTCGCCTGTCCAGGCCCGCACGATGGAAGTCCATGACTTCTCCAAGGGCCCGCTCAAGATGATCTCACCGGGCAAGGTCTACCGCCGCGACACTGATGATGCGACGCACTCGCATCAGTTCCATCAGGTCGAAGGCCTCGTCATCGACAGGAACATCACAATGGGCGATCTGAAGGGCACGCTGGAGCTCGTTGCCAAGACGGTCTTCGGCGAGAACCGTGAAATCAGGCTCCGTCCGAGCTACTTCCCGTTCACCGAACCGTCCGTTGAAGTCGACGTGTCCTGCTTCAAGTGCGGCGGTGCGGGCTGTTCCGTCTGCAAGCAGTCCGGCTGGATCGAAGTTCTCGGCGCCGGCATGGTGCATCCGAATGTCCTGAAGATGGCCGGCGTCGATCCGGAAGTCTACGGCGGCTTCGCCTTCGGTCTCGGACCTGACCGCTTCGCAATGCTCAAGTACGGCGTGGACGACATCCGCGAGTTCTATCTCAATGACGTCCGCTTCCTGAGCCAGTTTTCACAGAAAGGGTAGTATAATCGATGAAAGTTTCAACAAAATGGTTAAATGATTACGTCAGGGTCGATGACCTCGATCCGCTCGCTCTGTCCGAGAAGATTGAGCGCACGGCGGTGGAAGTCGATGACACATACAGAATGCAGGACGGCCTGAAGAAGATCGTCGTCGGTCACGTTCTCGAGTGCAGGCCTCATCCCGATTCCGACCATCTGCACATCTGCAAGGTGGACATCGGCGAGGAGAATCCTTCGCAGATCGTCTGCGGCGCACCGAACGTCGCTGCCGGCCAGAAGGTCATCGTTGCCCTGCCGAACTCCCGCATTGCCGACAACGTGAAGATCAAGAGGTCGAAGATGCGCGGCGTCGTTTCCGAAGGCATGATCTGCGCGCTTCAGGAAATCGGCTTCTCCGACAGCATTGCCCCGAAGGCCTATGACGACGGCATCTACGTGCTGCCTGAAGATGCAAGGCCCGGTGATCCCGTCTATCCGTACCTCGGCATGGACGAGGACATCATCGACGTCGACATCACGCCGAACCGCGGCGACATGCTGAGCATGCGCGGCGTGGCCTGGGAAGTGGGCGCAATCTACGACCGTCCCGTCACGCTGAAGCATCCGGAAGTCAGGGAGGCGCAGGACGCCCGCATCGAGGACTATGTCTCGGTCGAGGCGCCGGCAGAGCTTGCCGCTCCGTACATGATGCGCATCATCAAGGACGTCGAGGTCAGGGAAAGCCCGCTCTGGCTGCAGAAGCGCCTGTGGAACGCAGGCATCCGCCCGATCAACAACGTCGTCGACGTCACGAACTACATCCTGCTTGACTACGGTCAGCCGCTTCATTCCTTCGACTATGACAGGCTCGGCTCGAAGAAGATCGTCATCCGCCTGGCAGAGGAAGGCGAGAAGCTGACGACGCTTGACGGCGAGGAAAGGGAACTTCAGGCAAACGACATCGTCGTGACGAACGGCGACGTTCCGGTGGCTCTTGCCGGCACGATGGGCGGCCTTGACACGGAAGTCGTTCCGGAGACGAGGACGATTGCCCTTGAGTCCGCGGTCTTCAACGGCCACAACATCAGGAAGACGTCCCGCCGCGAAAACCTTCACTCCGAAGCATCGATGCGCTTCGAACGCGGCATCAACAGGGCAACGGTCGGCGAGGCGCTTGACGCGGCGGCCCGGATGATTGCCGAACTCGGCGACGGCCAGGTCGTTTCGGGCGTTGCCGGGGCCAACGACGTCAAGGCAGAGGCAAAGGAAGTGAAGATTACTCTTCACCGCATCAACAAGGTTCTCGGCACTGACCTGTCCGAAGGCGACGTCGAGGACATCTTCAGGAGACTGGGCTTCGGCACTGCATTTTCCGATGACACGTTCACGGTTTCGGTGCCGCCGCGCCGCTGGGACATTGACATCGACGCCGACCTTATCGAGGAAGTGGCCAGGATTTACGGCTATGACAACCTGCCGACGACGCTTCCACAGGGACCGACGACGCCGGGACACTACACATACAAGCAGAAGATCATCCGCCAGACACGCCGCTTGCTTGAGGGTGCGGGACTGACGCAGGCCATCTCATACGGTCTGACGACGGCCGAGAAGGCCCGCCGCTTCGCAATGGAGCCGGCCGAGACGACCGATTTGGCCTTCCCGATGACGAGTGACCGCACGACGGCCCGCATGAACCTCATCTCCGGTCTGCTTGACGATGTTGCCTACAATGCCGCACGCAAGGTTGATAACGTCTTCCTGTACGAACAGGGCCGCATCTTCCTGCGTGACAAGGGCAAGGACCGTCCGCGTGAAGTCGAGCACGTCGCAGGCGCCATGACAGGCCTGATCAGGAAGGACACGTGGCATGACGACAAGCTTGCCGCCGGTTTCTTTTTGGCCAAGGGCATGGTTGACTTCCTGCTTAGGTCGCTTGCCGTCGCCGGCAGGATCGAGTACCGCGCAAGCGCCGACCACGAGGCGATGCATCCGGGCCGCACGGCTGACATCTACCTTGACGACGACTTCATCGGCTACGTCGGCGAGGTTCATCCAGGCGTCGCCAGGGAATACCGCCTGAAGCGCGTCTACGTCTTCGAGCTTGACCTGCAGAAGATCATTGACGCACCGAAGAAGGATTCAATCTACACGCCGGTTTCCAAGTACCCGACAGTGACCCGCGACATCGCGATGGTCGTTCCGGTCGAGGTCACGAACCAGCAGATCGTCGACTGCATCCAAAAGAACGGCGGCGCCTACCTCAGGGACATCCGCCTCTTTGACGTCTACAGGGGCGAGAACATCAGCAAGGGCTTCAGGTCACTGGCCTACACGCTCCAGTTCAGCAATCCGAACCAGACGCTTCAGGACGAGGACGTCTCCCGTCCGTTCGCGAAGATTGAAGACAGGCTGAAGGAAGAGTTCAACGCCGTGATCAGATAGCATTCAGGTCTCCGTGCACACTGCGCGGAGGCTTTTTGCCTTTCTGTGACCTGCAGAGCGGGGATGCTGCACTGCATTTGAAGGCAGTATTGCACTCTTCGTACCTAATTTGTTATAATTGACAGGATAGAGTTCTGAAAGGAGCGTCATTTGTGGACAAGAAAGACACTGAAGCAAGGGCTGCGGATGAAGAAGTGAAGACTCCCGCCGAAGACGGGGCGGCCGCACCGGAAACCGAAGAGAAGAAGACTGAAGACATTGAAGCAGCTGAAGAGGGGAAGGCGGGCGCAGCCAGGGAGGAAACGGCGAAGAATCCGCTGGGCCGGAGAATCATGTTCGGCGTGATCCTTCTCATCGTGATCATGGTCGGCGTCGTTGCCTCCGTCGGCTATCATTACTTCGAGTCGGCCAAGAAGCCGCTTGACCCGAAGTCGACGAAGGTCGTCGAGGTGAAGATTCCGATTGGCAGCACGAACAAGCAGATCGGCTCGATTCTGGAGGAACGGAAGGTCATAAAGAGCGGATTCGTCTTCGACTACTACGCCAAGACGTCGAAGAGAAGCGGCTTCAAGGCCGGCTACTACAGGCTGAAGCCTTCCATGAGCCTGAGCAGGATTGCCGATGAGCTTGAAAAGGGCGGATCCAACCACCCGTTCGGATCCGGCAAGGTGCTGGTCAGGGAAGGCGTGACGGTTGACCAGATCGGGGATGCCATCCGGCAGAACACCCGCTTCTCCAAGAGGGAATTCCTTGCCCTGGTCAACGACCGGGACTTCCTGAACGGACTGAAGGACAAGTATCCGGCGCTTCTGACGTCCGCCGTCGATGCGAAGGACGTCCGCTACAAGCTGGAAGGATACCTCTATCCTGCCACCTACTTCGTCCAGAAGAAGGAGACGCTCCGGCAGCTGGTGACGCAGATGGTCGGCAAGACGAACGAGGTGCTGACGCCTTACTATGAGCAGATTGCCCAGAAGAAGATGAGCGTCCAGGAAGTCATGACGCTGGCTTCGCTTGTTGAAAGGGAAGGCGTGACGGCGGATGACCGCTACAGAATCGCCGGTGTCTTCGAGAACCGCCTCGAAAAGGACATGATGATCCAGTCGGACATCTCCGTCCTGTATGCGCTTGGCAGGCACAAGGCCCATGTGACGTACAGGGATCTGAAGGTCGACTCGCCGTACAACCTCTACAGGAACAAGGGCGTCGGTCCCGGTCCGTTCAACAGTCCGAGCGTGGACTCGGTCAGGGCCGTGCTCAACCCGGTTGACAAGGACAAGGGCTATCTGTACTTCATCGCCAACATGAAGACGGGCAAGGTGTACTTCAGCAGAACCTATGCCGAGCATCTTGAACTCACGAAGAAACTTGAAAAGGACAACAACTAACTCTAAGGAGAGACACGAAATGTCAGAATCAGCAAAACGCAGACGACCAGTAATCATCGGAGTGACTGGAGGTTCCGGCAGCGGCAAGACGTCCGTTTCCCGCGCCATCTTCAATTCCCTCAACGGCCACTCGATTGTGATGATTCAGGAGGATTCCTATTACAAGAACCAGGACGGAATTCCCCTTGAGGAACGCGTGAAGGTCAACTACGACCATCCGGACGCCTTCGACACGGACCTGCTGGTGCAGCAGCTCGGTGACCTGCTTTCCTGGAAGGCCGTTGACGTTCCCGTCTACGACTACGTCAAGCACACGCGAAGCAGGCAGATCGTCCACGTCGAACCGAAGGAAGTCATCATCCTCGAAGGCATCATGGTGCTCAACGACCCGCGCCTGCGCGACTTGATGGACATCAAGATCTTCGTCGACACTGATGACGACATCAGGATCATCCGCCGCATCCGCCGCGACCTCGAGGAACGCGGCCGCTCGCTGCAGTCGGTCATCGACCAGTACCTGGCCACGGTCAAGCCGATGTACCATCAGTTCATCGAGCCTTCGAAGCGCTACGCCGACATCATCGTTCCTGAAGGCGGCGAGAACCGGGTTGCCATTGACATTCTGGTGACGAAGGTCCGCGACATCATCAACAGAACCGATGATTAGTTCTGACAATGACTTCTCAATGTGATATAATTATTCTTGCTTATACTTAAATAGTTTTAGAGGTGTACTAATGGCTGAAGAAAAATCATTTCCAATGACACTGGAAGGTAAGGAAAAGCTCGAGAAGGAACTCGAGGAACTGCGCACGACGAAGCGTGCCGAAATCATCGAACGCATCAAGATTGCGCGTTCATTCGGCGACCTTTCCGAAAACTCCGAATACGAAGCTGCGAAGAACGAGCAGTCAATGCTCGAAGGCCGCATCAAGGAAGTCACGAACATGCTCAACCACGCCGAAATCATCGACAACGGCGCAATTGCAGCTGACGAAGTTGCCATCGGCAAGACGGTGACATTCCAGGAAGAAGATGACGATCCGGAAACATACCAGATTGTCGGCGCTGCCGAAGCAGATCCGTTCAACGGCAAGATCTCGAACGAATCACCAATCGCCAAGGGTCTTGTCGGACACAAGGTCGGCGAAACCGTCACGGTTGAAACACCCGGCGGCGAAATGAAGGTCAAGATCATCGACGTCAAGTAAAAAACAAGGGCCCCGTTTCAGAAATGAAGCGGGGCCTTTATTCATCCTCATTCATTGCAGTTGTTGGTACAATCGGCTATAATAAGGGAAAATGCAGGGTTCACAACCCAGTCAGGAGGAAATACGATGTACAACAACATAAGCGACTGGGAGCGCATGACTTCCGGCAAGCTCTACAATCCCGGCAGCCCGGAGGTTTCGGCCAGGCACCGCGAAGGCATGCGCCGCTGCGAGAAGTTCAACCGGATGCCGATGTGGCGCAGGAAGGCCAGAAAGCGGGCCATGGAGAAGATGATTCCGTCGGCAAAGGGCAAGGGACTCGGCATCTTCTCTCCGTTCCGCTGCGAATACGGCGTGAACATCAGCGTCGGCAGCGAGTGCTTCATCAACTTCAACTGTGTCTTCCTCGACGTTGCGCCGATCACGCTCGGAAACGGCGTCTGGCTCGGTCCGAACGTCACGCTGGCAACGCCGGGTCATCCCTTCCTGGCTGAGGAGCGTCTGACTGCAAACTATCCCGACGGCGAGCATGACCTTGAATACGGCTCGCCGATTACCATCGAGGACGGCTGCTGGATCTGCTCCAGCGCGACAATCTGCGGCGGTGTGACCGTCGGCAGGAACAGCATCGTGGCTGCCGGTGCCGTCGTGACCAGGGACGTTCCGCCGGACAGCATCGTCGCCGGCGTCCCGGCCCGCGTCATCCGCAGTATAGACGAGGACGACCGCATTGACGTCTGGAAGGCATATTCCGAAAACGAATTCCCCGTTCCGGCAAGAAGAAGGAAGTAGCCGTCATCCCGGCGCAAAAAAACAGGAGCTGATTTTTCAGCCCCTGTTTTTTCTGTCTTCGTTGTTCTGCAGCTGTCTTTCAAGGTCTCCGATGCGCCTTGTGAGCTCGTCGTTTTGCCTCTCAAGCCTGTGCAGCGCGTGCATGATCTGCATGAACTCGCTGTTCTTGTGCTCTTCCGTGAAGAACTTCGTCAGCGTGCTGGTCAGCATGCCGATGAAGCCAACGCCGACGATCATCAGCATGGCAGCGGCGAACCGCCCCATCAGGGTGTGCGGGGAGATGTCACCGTAACCGACGGTCGAGACTGTGGCAAGCGCCCACCAGAAGGCGTTGCCCAGGGAAACGTGCTCCGAGAGCGAGTAGATGAACGACGCCATGGCCAGCATGACGGCGCACACGTAGAACAGGTAGACGAAGTTGTTCGTCTTGAAGAAGACCTTCAGCCGGTTCTGCAGCTTGCCGATGATGCCGGCAAGACGCGTGAAGCGGAAGAGCAGCAGAATCCGCTGCAGCGACACCAGCCTGAAGATCCGGTTGAACCGGAAGAACGAGAAGATGGCGCCGAGCGGAATGATCGCCAGCAGGTCCCAGACGTGGGTCCTGAAGTAGAACCTTCTGTCATGCGCGGAGATGAGGCCGTAGAAGTAGTCGAAGACGAACGCCGCCCAGATGACGCCGTCAATGAGCGAGTAAGGCTCCCTTGCCAGGCTGATGACGCCGGCGATGTCCATCATGCTCAAGACGATGGAGGTCACGGCCAGGATGATGATTGCGGCATTGTAGCTTCTGCGCATGAAATCACCCCCTAGAGCCTGATGGTGACGAAGATGCTGCCGGCAAGCAGGACTGCGCTTGAAAGCATCAGCGCCAGGTCAACGTACGGGTTGGCCACCCGCGAGAAGAAGTTCCTGACCGCAAGCAGCAGGACGATTGCAAAGCTCAGAATCAGCATCAGGAAGATCACCCTGAGCGGCGCATAGATGAATATCATGTAAAGCGACACCAGAAGCAGCAGGTTGCGGAAGTTCGTAAACCAGTCCTTCGTGCCGAAGAAGGCCCGTCTGTATGAGAATCTCCTGTTCTGCGGCTGCATGCTGACCTTCATGATTGCCAGCAGAAACCACACGACGTAGAGGATAATTCCTGCAAGGTACAACTGCAAGTCAAGACCTCCCTTCCGTCAGTTCTTCGCGAAGAGGTCCGTCAGATACCGCATGAACGTGTCGACGAAGCGCTGCTTGTCAACGTTCACTGCGGCCTGGGTATGGCGTGCCTCGTCGTTGATGCGCGTCTCGTCGCCGATCGTGCGTCCGGCGTAGGCTCCTTCCGTGTCAACCTTCATGTTGAGCCGGATTGTGTCGACCAGGCTCGGGTCAACGGCTGCGGCCACGGCCAGCGGATCGTGCAGCGCGCATCCGCCGAGGTGCGGGCTCGTCACCTTGTAGGCGTCGATGTAGTAGTCCGTGATGTCGGCGTACTTCTCACCGGCAACGGTGCCGAGTTCGCGCCACTTCTGCGTGTCCTCCTTCGTCAGAAGCGTTCTCGTCGTGACGTCAAGGCCGATCATCGTCAGCGGCAGCCTGCTTCTGAACACTTCGTCGGCGGCTTCCGGATCCTGGTTGATGTTTGCCTCCGTCACCGGCGTCACGTTGCCGGGAACCGTCAGTGCACCGCCCATGAGCGTCACGTGGCCGATGAGGTCGACGATTTCAGGATCCTTCCTGATGGCGGCCGCCAGGTTCGTCAGCGGACCCGTCGGCACGATCAGCAGCCTCCCCTGGTACTTGTGCGCGGCTTCAATGAAGAAGTCAACGCCCGACATCTCCTCGGCCTTCCTTTCAGCCTTCTTCACTTCAACTTCCCCGATGCCGTTCACACCGTGAATCTGCGCGCTGATCGGCATGACGGAGAAGGAATCCGTCGTCGACGAGTGCGGAAGACCGCAGAAGACCGGCACCTCGGGATGCCCGAGCATCTCAAGCAGGTCCAGGCTGTTCTGCACCGCCCTTTCCACCAGCACGTTGCCGTACGAGCAGACAATGCCGATGAGGTCGCATTCCGGCGCCGCCAGCGCATACGCAATCGCCAGTGCATCGTCAATCCCCGTATCGAGGTCAAGAATCATTTTATACTTTGCCACGGAAATCACTCCTAAAAAATTGTTCACTACTCTAAGTTTAGCAAAAAAAACAGAATAAAGCAGTCATTTTTTGCGCATTTACATGCAGCCGCAAAATGCAGTGCGCTGAACCGGGTGAAAACCTGGAATGAACGGCGTCAGATTAGCAGACGGGGCGGGGGATGACAGCCGTGTGATGGAGTAGGAGGATAAGATGTGCGGGATAGAGGGGTCTGGACTTTCCTGTGTGGGAAAATTGTGTATGGCGACATGGATTGTCGCAATGGAGTTGGATTATGATATTGAAATGTGATGAAAACATGACTTTGAAATATGCCGCGACATTTGTTGGCTGCACGTGCTATCATTAAAGGAAATGGCAGACAATTAGCGAGTGGAAGTGAAAATTATGTGTGTGAAAAACACGGACATGTTGAACAGCATGGAAGGCAATGAAGAATCTGTAAGAATTCTGGGTGAGTATCTGGGATATAAAGTCGGGATGAATCCCATTGATTCAGACAGTGAGTGGAAGATTTACTTTTCCAGCAAGACTGAAAGTACCAGTGTAGGGGTTATTGCAGCAAAGCCTCAGGAGGATCTGACAAATGAATCTAGTACACTTTTTGTTAGAAGGCTTTATCAGCAGCAGGTTCTGGAACTGAAGAATCATTTAGGAACATTCAGTGTTTCAGTCGTTGCCTTTGTCGGAGTGAAGAGAATTGTGTTCTTTCAGATGTTCGGCGGTAACAGGGACAGGCGTCTGGACATCAATCTGGAAACAATCGGCAAGGACCTGTACGTCGGTAATTTGAATTACCTTAAGGACGAGCACGTTAAAGTCGTTGAGGATGAATTCGGATTTGGGGAATTTGAGATAGAGATGGACTTTGACAGGATTTTCCGCCAGGAACTGACGAATCATTTTCTGGAAGTCGTATCGCTTTATCGAAAGAAGCTCTCCGAATTGATTACCGGGTCACGCAGTCTTCGTACGTCGTTGGAATCTGCAGTCGACCAGAAGACGATTTTCTATATTGAACATGATGACCTGCCGAATCTGGTTCAGTCTGACTCATACATTGCGGTGCTGTCAACGGTGGTTGATACGATTATCCTGAGACAGTTGATGAGAAGGTTCCTCGAAGGATATTACGGAGCTGATTCCTTTGAGGTCAGCGGCATTGCCCTGGGTGTTGGAAACGGAACCATGGACGATGCAATCAGGGAGGTTGTACACGCCACCGCAAACATCGGCAATGAACAGGAAATAAGAAAACTGAATGTTCATCACTCTGAGATACATCAGCTCAGTCTATTTGCTGACGTTTTTGATGATGATGAATTGAAGAGCACCAGTCAGGTGTCAATTGAAAAGGACAAGCGTGATGCAGTGGCGGATCTCAGCAGGAGGGCTCAGAAGCAGTTTGAACTTACTTACGACGGAGACCTCTTTGCCGGACGCATTTCTGAAATCACAAACAGCGTTGAAGAAAAAATCAGCGAAGAATTTCCGGAATTCATGGCCAAGATGTGGATTGACACGTCTGCGAACAATTATTCGTTCCGATATGAGGACATGCCGCCTGAATCACTTGAGAAACAGTATGAACGCTCGATGAGCAACAACGTTCAGATTGAACTGAACCAGGAAACGGGCAGACCCGTTGTCTACTACGGCAAGGATATGTCGGAACAGAAGAGCAAGGGAGCCTATTACACGGACATTAACTTTGTGAACTACATGATCGAGAATTCCGTGATTGTCGAATTTGACAGACGCTGTGACAAGGTGAGAGAGGCCGTTGAAAACGGGACAGTGGATGATGTCGATTCCGCATTGGCGCATCTGCTTGACTTGAAGGTTGCCGACTTTACCGTCGGGGGCGGGTCATTTCTCCGCGGAGCATTCATTAAGCTTGCAGAGAAGTATGAATCATTTGCCGATTTTAACGTTCCTTCTGAACTTTTTGACAGATATCCGATGTTTTCCGGTAATAGTGACAGTCAGTATCTCTGGGAGAAGTATGTTCTTGAAAACATGCTGTACGGCGTCGACATCGATTACAAGGCCATCATCATTGCCAGTCTGACTCTTACCCTGTCTTCTCTGGAAAACAGGCCGAAGGACACAAAACTGCCGCAGCTGATAGGGCGCACGCTCATTAATCAGAACTCTTTGATCAATGCCGTGCCTTATTACAGACGTGAGGAAGTTTTCGGAAGGCATCAGAAGGATATTGCAAGGCTGATCAAATTGAAGAAGAGCGACTTTGCCAAATTTGATGAACTCAGGAAGAAACTGCAGGGTGAGGTCATTTCTGAACTGGGCGCCATGAAGCTCGGCAAGCTTGATTATGAAGACTTTACACGCTGTGCCAAGGTGCTTAAAATCGAAGCGATTGAACTGAATCTGCCGGAAATCTTCTTCAATGAAGACGGAACGCTGAAGGAACACGGTGGAGTGGACGTTGTTGTCGGCAATCCTCCGTGGGAGGTCTGGAAGCCGAATTCAGACGAATTCTTCGGACCGCTGTACGGCATGAAGAAATTCAACGCCTTGAAGAAGAAGCAGAAGATGGAAGTTCAGGACAGTCTTCTTGGAGAAAACTACACTCTCAGGGAAAAATGGGAGGAATATAACAGGAGAATGGTGCTTGGTTCAGCTTACTTCAGAAATGATGACTGCTTCAGGTATCAGGCATGGGCTGTGGATGGAAAAAAGGTGACATCTGACATCAATCTGTACAAGATTTCCCTGGAGAGATTCGTTCAGCTTGGTAATGACGGCTGCCGCTATTCAATCCTCGTGCCGGACAATCTGGTCACCGACCTGGGTAATACAGGCTTGAGGCATATGCTTTTCGATAACTACAATGTTGAAGAGTTCCTGTCATTTGAGAACCGGAAGGAAATTTTCAAGGAAATTGACGGAAGGACGAAGTTTGCAGTGCTGAACTTCAACGGCGACGAGCGGGAAACCCGGAAACTGCATGCATTCTTCTATAAGCAGTCGCTTGATTTGCTGAACAATGACGCCGAAAAGCTGGAATATGACATGGAAGACGTCAGAAGAAACGAACCGCAGCGGTTGAGTCTCTGCGAGTTCAGATCAAGGGACGAAAGCATTCTTTACAACAGGATAAATAACCGGTACAGAAGTCTGGAAGAAAGGAAGCTGATGGATTTTACCAATGATTTTCACAAAACCAATGATAGCAAGATGTTTGTAAAGAACAATGGTGGAAATGATTTGATTCCCCTGTATGAAGGAAAGTTCATCAATCAGTTCAGACTGATCAGGCAGCCTTTTGAACTGGAAGAAGCAGTTGCCAGAGACGTCGTTGCCGGGAAAGTCGGCGAAGACTACCGGCATTACCGGATAGTTGTGCGTTCGATTGGAAGGTCAACAGACGAAAGAAGCCTGATTGCGACGCTGCTGCCGCCGTTGACAACGGCGGCGAACAGTCTGATGATGCAGAAGGGTTCTGACAGGATGGAGCTTTCTGACAAGCTGTTCTATCTTGGCATGCTTGATTCCTATTGCCTGGATTACGTATTGCGCAGGAGAATAACCAGCAATGTCAACAAGTTTCTGCTCATGTCAGTTCCAATGCCAAAACCCGTTGAAGTTGCCGATGCAGGGGAGATTGTCGGGTTGGTGAAGGCGCTGCTCAAGGAAAACGGCGAGATTTATGCCGGCCTTGATGATGAGATTCCAGGAAATAAGTATGACGGATTTAGTCATGAAGAACTTATAGCGGAACTCAATGCGAGGATCATGATTGACTTCGGACTTTCAAGAGATGATATCGTCAATTTGATGAAGTCGTTTGAAAGTGCAAAGCATACTGAAGATGTCCGTGAAACGGCGCAGAATATAATTGACGTCTATGACAAGATGAAGGAGCAGTGCTATGAAGGATAAGAGCAATGCAAATGACATTGGTAACAGGATTTACAGAATCTGGCAACGTGTGATTGACAACCGTAATCTGAATATGACGGAAGTGGTTGACTATCTGCTTGAACGGAAAAGAAGCGTCCTGGACGTGGCAGCCGGCTATTTTTATATAAGCGGTCTGCAGCTGATAGAGGATAAGATCACGGACTTCATGAACGCAGGAGGACATCTGAGAATAGTGATGGGGCAGGACACCAATTACGTCACCGCCAATATTCTTGACAGTGATGCGGGAAGACCCTTTCTGGAAAAGTATATTGAGAAAATCAACAGGGACGAGGAGAATATTTCCGACTATGATTTCATGAACAGCGTTCTTGAATGGATTGAAGACGGTCAGCTGAAGGTTAGGGTCTACACCGGTGAGGGAAACTATTTTCATGCCAAGAGCTATATGTTCTATGATGCAGACGATGATTCAAACGGTGATGTAATCGTCGGGTCCTCCAACTTTTCCAAAAACGGATTTGAGGGCAACACAGAATTGAATTTCCTGACCAGTGACAGTTTTGTTGCATTGCATCGCTGGTATGATGAAATCTGGGATTCCGACGAAACGGAAGACTTTTCAAAGGATCTTGTCAACATTGTCAGGGGCAGGATTCCTCCGGAAAAACGAAGGAAGAAAAGCGGATTACAGGAGTATCTGCCGGTCAGGGAAACGTATTATAATCTTGCGAAGGTTTTCTCAAAACCATATGCAAGGCTGGATGATTCCGATGAATGGACGGACTCGCTGTATGAGCACCAGAAGTCAGGCATCGTGGATGTCAAGGATAAGCTTGACACGTTGAACACGGGAGTATTGGCAGATGGCGTCGGTCTGGGAAAGACAAGGACGGCTGCAGGCGTCATCAGACTGTATCTCAAGGAGGATTCATCAGCAAGGATACTGATTGTTGCCGATGCAAAGCTGAAGGAGCAGTGGATAGATGAACTCAAGGCCGTTGGTGTTGAACCCGGCAGCTATGAATACAAGTCAAGGGACGCATTTGTCCGTATGGACAGTTCGGAAATACGCAAGATGAAGTATAATCTGGTTATCGTTGATGAGGCTCATCTGGGCTTTAAGAACAACAATACGAAGGCATACAACAAGATGCTTGTCCTGAAGGAGAATAATCCGGATGTCAGAGGACTGATGCTGACGGCAACGCCATGGAATAACCGTCGTGAGGATGTGATCAACATCGGCATGCTGTTTCTTGACATCGAAAAGGTGCCGAATGACCGTGAGTACAAGCAGTATATCCTTTCCGGCGGTTTCACGAACAAGGTTGTCAAGAGGATTGCAGCTGACGACAAGGCCTTCAACCAGTTCTGGGAGGATGTCTATCTCCAGAGGACCAGAAACACATATGGCGGCCAGGGAGCAAAGTTCCCGCAGCGTGAGTTCCCGGCGGTGGACATCCCCTATGATTCCCGCAAGAACAAGATCTTCAGTGACAACTTTGAAAAGATTGTCGATTTGAAATTCCCGTATATGGACCCCATCAAGTACATTGATGACAGTCGTGAGCCACTGGGAGCAAGGCAATTGAAGCTGCTGCTCCTGAAACGTGCCGATTCAAGCTGGATTTCATACAGGGATTCCCTTGCCAGAATATCCCGCAAGGTCGATGGACTGAAAAAGGAACTTGATGCCATCAAGCTGAAAAAGGGGAAGGCATTTCTGAATGCGTTCAAGAGCTATTTAAGCACGTCCTACAATATCTTCAATTATGAATATAAAAACAGATTAATCAAGCCAGAGGGCAATGAAATTGACTTGTTTGCTGCAGATGAATATGAACAGGAAGATATGGGAATGGATGACATCCAGTCCAGCATGCGCAAGAAGCAGTATGCTGAGAAAGTCAAGGGAATGATAGATAATCTGTCGCCGAATGATGCCAGGAGAGTGGTTGAGGAAATGTACGTTGATTCTTCTTCCGACTTGGAGGTGCTGGATGGCTTGATTGAAAGGCTTGATGCCGCCTACTCCAAAGTTGACGAAAAACTCGATACAGTCATCAGGGAGATTGAAAAAGAGCAGAAACTCGGACATAAGGTCATTGTCGTCACACAGTTTGCCGATACTGCGAAATATTACTATGAAAAGCTGTACGAGCACTTCAATAAGTCAGGACTTAATCTTCCGATGGGCCTTGTTACAGGCGGTGTTGACGGCTTGATCAAGATGAACGGAAATGATTCGACTAAAAAGGACGTGCTGAATCATTTTTCTCCGCGTTCAAAGGGGCAGCTTGAGATACTTGAAAAAGGCGATGATCTTAAACTGCTTGTCGGTACTGACACCATATCATTCGGTCAGAATCTGCAGGACGCCGTTACATTGATGAACCTTGACCTGCCGTATAATCCGATGACGCTTGAACAGAGAATAGGTCGAATTGACCGGCCACGCGAGGAAGGATTTCAGCAGAAGATATTCATCTATACTTTCCCTGTATACAGTTCCATTGACAGTCAGCTGAAAATGGCTGACAGGCTGGGTGAGAAGATGAAGGGTGTTTTGGATGATACGCAATTTGACAACGTGGTACTTCCTGAATACAAGATCTATCTTGAAAAGGCACGGAACCGTGAAGGCAATGCGGCCGAGTCGATGATCAGGGAGTTTGACGCCAGGTACATCCATGATAAGGGAATGCATGCAGAAATACATTCTCAGCAATATAAGGATGCCAATCAGAGGTTGTATGATGTCTGGAAGAACGGCATCGAAAGCTTCGATTCAGCCTTTAATCACGGATTCAGTTTCTCAAACAACAGTGGTGACACGATTGTTGCGGCTAAATTGGAATACAGGGATGCCAATGGCTCGGAACTGGGAAGCGAGAACGTAATCGTCAACGTTACTGAAAACCGGTTTGCTGAGCTCGTAGAGGCTGAAGGGCAGATCCGTGATGCGATTCCTTTCGATGTTCAAAACAGAACCGTCCTTCCTGAAAAAAAGGCTGCTTCATTGGAAGAAGATGCAAAATCAGTCTTGAGGGATCTTGTACCGGCTCGGGTCAGAAAATATAACGAAGAAAGGGAACTGACGCAGAGTAACCAGGAAAAGATATATGACAAGCTCAGCGAGAAGGCGGCATTCAATCTCAAGGAGAGTGCCCGTAATGACAAGGAACTTGTAAAGAGCAGTCTTGCAAAAATCGGCATGCCGCCAAAGCAGCTGGGAACATTTGCAAATTATATCTGCACGATTCAAAAGGACGACCCTTCCTATGAACTGGTAAAGCGGATAGCAAACGACAGGGGATATTTCTGGACACATATCGAGGATTTCAAGGATTACATCGGCCCTGAAGTTATTCAGCGTTCGGAACGAGTCGGTGCACAGATAAAGAGGTCGGATTCGCGCAAGGCAAGTGCCGATAAATCGACGTTTGAGGTTCTGCTGGGCAATATTGTTGTCAGATAATATGGTACAAGTTATCAGGAGGTGACCGCCATGCCCGCATATTCAGACGTATATCTGGACGATGTCGTTGAAAGTCAGGGAAAGCTCTTTGATCTTGTGGCGCAGGAATATCCGGACAAGGATACAGCGGCCTTCATCAACGCCTACATGTCAGGCAGGACCAGAAAAGGCATTGACGAGTCACAGGCCTATGTCAACACGATGGATGCCCGCACGCTCTGGGAATACTTCTGCAGGACGGAAGGCTTCACGCCAGTTAACGGCAGGGCACTTGAAGGGTTCATGCCGCGGTGGATCGGCGAGTTCTACGCTTACTATCAGTGGTATTATGATGTCCCGAGCAGAGAGCTTGTGAGGAAAATTCCGGTGGACTTTCTCATGAAGGCATATGCGGGACTGGGTGGTCTGGAACTGGAGCTTGCGGTCAGAAAGGTCGGCAGAGTGTAGAGGCAGGAGCGCATCTGGTGTGTGAACACCGGGTGCGTTTTTGCGTGCACTGGTTGCGAAAGTCTGCTGCAGTCAAATTCTCCGTGAATGCGCGGCTCTGCATTTGGCAGGAACAGGTTGTGTGCAATATAATTAATTATTAATATCAAAATAATATTATTATTGCCGTCGTGATGGAAATATGTTAATATATTATTCGTAAATATTTCAATTATTGGGGGATTTAACGTGAAGAGGAAGCTTATTGTGGCTGCGGCGATGATGCTGGCGGTGGGGGGACTCACTGCGTGCAGCAGCGGACCGGACAAGGAAAAGGTGATGCAGAAGACGATTGACGGGTTTGACAGGATCAGAAGCGCCGAGCTGGACAGCAACGTGAAGATGACGGTCGGATCCGGAAACAGCAGGTCAGGCAACATGGACATGGACATGAATGTCACGTACACCACGAAGCCGAAGGCATCGAAGGTCGTGGTGAAGTCGAAGCTGGCAAACGGATCGTCCAACGTCATCGAGGCAGTGTGCGACAGCAGCGATGTGTACATCAGGATGCCGTCGATGGGGAAGTGGTACAGGAAGCCTGCTTCAAGCTATGATACTGTCAGCAGGTCGAAGGACCAGTCCGTGGAGACTGCGGCGAAGTATCTCAGGATGATGAAGAAGAACAAGGTTGACTATGAGATCGGTTCAAAGGGCGGAAATTATGTTCTCACGTTCAATGCCGGGAAGAAGTTCACGGACAAGCTCAAGAGGGACATCTTCACGCAGATGAGCAGCACGGGCAGCACCAGGCTCTCGAGCTCGGCCCTGGACAGGATTGACTTCAAGAAGTTCAAGTACGTCATTGAGGTTGACAAGAGACGGTGTCTGCCGAAGAACTACAGAATCGACCTGAAGATGACGGTCGAAAACGGCGGCAGTAAGGGGACGGTCAATGAACTGTGCAAGGGTACGTACAGGAACGTCAACAGTGTGAAGAAGATTGAGATTCCATCCAGTTACATTGACCTCACGAAGTAGGATGCGTTCTTTCTGCAGGGAAAATCATGAATTAACATTATGGGCATGCAGGCTTGTTTGAGCCGGCATGTCTTTTTTGTCCCGGGGAAGCTTTTTGGGGGACTTGGGGGTACGGGTTATCATGGGAAAAATGGAGATTTTCATTGATATGCCTCAGCCTGGATGGGCGACCGTGGGCATTTGTCATGATTTGCGGCATTTGTCCACGGTCCACGGGCAAATGGGCAGAAAGGGCTCAAATGCCCGTAGAACCCATGGTGAAAGGAATCGGTCGTGCAGCGTGGTCTGGTTTTTGCACAGATATCAATGGTTTCTGCGTGGTGCCGGTGCACAGCAGGGGGGATTTAATGCAAGCCCTGAGATTATGCAAAGCGTCCGTAACCTGCATCCTGCCCCAACACCTGCAACCTCTGCACCACCCACCCGGATCTTACCACCCCGCAAGCGGCAATCACTGTCCCATGTTCTCTAAGCATCTCCACCAGGTCGGGACCGGTTCCGGAGGTGCCGGCGGGACGGGGGGCCGTGCTCTGCATTTGGCAGTGATTGCCCTTGTCATCGGCGGCCCTGGTAATGTATCATAATAGTAACTAAATGCATGGGAGAGGTGGTTTTCATGGCAGGAGACCTTCTGGAGTTTCTGAAGACGGGGCTTGATGCACTTGACTTCAAGGGGGATGTGACGCTTGACTGGGACAGGAAGGGACATGCGTTCGTCGTGGACGTGATTTTCTATGTTGAGAACGAAGGCGGACTGCAGGTGGAGGATGCTGACGGAGTGACGTCGGAGGAGCCGGTCATCTCGTTCAGCGATGCGGTGCTGATTTATGACGGGAAGAAGGGTCTTTCCGGGTACGATCCGGATGATTTTCTGGCCTGTCTGCCGTTTGACGGAAAGAACGGCTGGAGTATGGCGTACGGCATGGCGTTTCTGATGTACCTGCAGGTCATCATGGACAACGGGATGAAGGATCTGCTGAAGTTTCTGCTTGATGATACGGATGAGGTGTTCGAGCTGGAATGGTCGGAGGAGGAATTCGACAGGCTGCTGCGGAATGCGGAGGAGGAGTATCCGAAGCAGACGCTGAGGTACCCGAAGTTTTAAGTGGAGGAATTTATTTTGGAATGGACAGAACTGGTCGTTGAGACGACCCTTGAAGCAAGTGACGCAGTGGTGAATATTCTGATGGAAAACGGTGCGGGCGGCGTGCAGTTTGATGATTCGCAGGGAGATGACGACTTGAGGATCATCACGTATTTTCCGGAAAGCGAGCCGGTGGCGGAGCTTTCGCGTGACCTGGCGCAGAGAGTGCGGAAGCTTTCGGACTTCGGGCTCAATCCCGGCAGGGCGGAGGTTTCGGTGAAGACGGATGATGATTCCGGCTGGGTGGATGCCTGGAAGAAGTACTATCATCCCGTCAGGCTGACCAGGTATCTGACGATTGCGCCGAGCTGGGAGGAGTATGAGCCGGAGTCGGCAGACGAACTCGTCATCAGGCTCGATCCGGGCAAGGCGTTCGGAACGGGCACGCACCCGACGACAAGGCTCGCCTTGCTGGGCCTGGAGGAAGTCGTGCGCGGCGGCGAGACGATGATTGACGTCGGCACGGGGTCCGGGGTTCTGGGCATTGCCGCCTGCAGGATGGGCGTAGGCGACGTCTGGGCCTATGACGTCGACGACGAGGCCATCAGGGCCTGCGACGTGAACCTGAAGCTCAATCCGGACGTGCGGGAGAAGATTCACGTTGCGGCAAACGATCTGCTGAAGGGCATTGACAGGAAGGTCGACATCATCTGCGCGAACATCCTGGCCGAAATCATCGTGCCGCTCGTGCCGCAGGCGTTCTCCTGCCTGAATGACGGCGGAATCTTCATCACGTCCGGCATCATCAGTGACAAGTGCGGCCTGATCAGGGACACGCTGACGGCAAACGGCTTCGTCATCGACCGTGTCTCGCAGATGAAGGACTGGTTCTCGATTGTTGCGCACAGACCGGGTGAGGATGAGGAATAATGCAGAGATACTTCACGAATGAGAATTTGAACGGGGGCAGGCTGGACCTTCCGGCTGACATCTACAGACATGCCGTGGTCGTGATGCGGATGAGGGAGAAGGACAGGTTCGAACTGGTGACGCAAGATCATGTCGTGCACGTCATGGAGCTGACGGACGTCGATGCGGCGGAAAAGAGCGCGTCTGCCGTTGAGACCGGACGCTTCGAGCATGCGGTGGAGCTTCCGGTGGAGGCGACGGTCGTGTGCGGTCTGCCGAAGAGCGACAAGACGGACTGGATCGTCATGAAGGCCACGGAACTCGGAGCCTCGCGCATCGTCTTCTTCGGCGGCGACTGGTCCGTTGCCCGCTGGACGAAGCAGAAGCAGGCAAGAAAGCTCGAGCGTCTGCAGAAGATTGCCCGGGGCGCTGCCGAGCAGTCGCACAGAACCGTGGTGCCTGAAGTATCCTACATCGAGAGCCTGAAGGAACTGGTCCTCCCGGAAGATGCAGTGGGGGTCTGTGCCTACGAGGAGTCGGCCAAGGAAGGCGAAAGGGGGATGCTTGTCCAGGCGTACAGGCGGCTTGAAGAGGCCGGAACGGGGCAGATTGTCGCCGTATTCGGACCAGAGGGCGGAATCAGCCCGAAGGAAGTGGAGCTTTTGAAGGAGCGGGGCTTTCTTCTTGCCGGACTCGGTCCGCGGATCATGCGGGCGGAGACGGCGCCCATGTACTTCCTGTCTACTCTTTCATTTGCACTCGAACTAGAGTAGAATAGTAGTCAGAATAACTTTTATGAATGAAGAGAGGTCAACTATGGAAAAGCGCAGCTTCAGCATTCAGCGCACAATCTGGTATGTGGCGATATCGACGGCGCTTGCGTTCGTTGTTCCGATACTGTTCACGTACTTCAACACGACTGACGCACACCGCATCGGATTCATCCTGTTCGGCATCTACGTCGTCTATGCCGTGGGCGTCGGACTCTACGCCGGAAGGGTCAGTGAACGCTTCTGGGTACTGCTGGTGTTTCCGGTCATTTACTTTATCGGATACAGGTTCTTCTTTGACGGATACGCAAGGTACTTTGCGCTTGTGTATCTTGCCCTGAGTGCCGTCTCATACGGCATAACAAGGGACTAGGCCGCGGTAAGAGGTGTTTTCTTACCTTTTCGGGTGGGACGCACGTCACTTCGACGGAGATGTTCCGCCTTTTTGAAAGCGTGCAAGGAAACATGTTCTTTTAAGGATGTGATGAATTGCCTGTTTTTTGTCCTTATGACACACGAACATATGTGTTATAATAATTGATATAAAAGATATAAACAGACTTACGTATGGTAGAACATCGGTTTACAATCTTAATTATCATCTCATTTGGGGAATTAAGTATCGCAATAAAGTGCTGAAAGGACACGTCGAAACAGTCTTGAAGCGAATCTTAAAGGTTTAAAAGCCATTGGCCAGGGACTGGCCCTGGTAAAAGAGCGGAGTTCTGTAAGTCAGGTGGCTGGAATACCAACGCAACATCCTGAATACTACTTCGTGTTCCCAGAAGCCCGGTCATTTATGGCCGAGTAGTTCACGAAAATTCCGTTGATTGGACAGGTGATTGGTTATGGAAAAAGAAAACATTTGGAGCGCACAGGACGTAATCGGAATGTGCGAGAGTTACATGAACGAGGAGCATGTCGCAGTGGTCCGCAAGGCCTGCGACTTTGCGACCTACGTTCATCGCGAGCAGATCAGAAAATCAGGGGAACCATACATTATTCATCCGATTCAGGTCGCCGGCATCCTGGCCGACCTGAAGATGGATCCGGAAACCGTCAGTGCCGGTTTCCTGCATGACGTTGTCGAGGACACGCCTGTGACGCTGGGAGACGTCGGCGAACTCTTCGGCAGGGACGTCGAGGTCATCGTCGACGGCGTGACGAAGCTGAGCAAGATCCGCTACAAGTCGCATCAGGAACAGCTGGCGGAAAACCACCGCAAGCTGCTGCTTGCGATGTCAAAGGACTTGCGCGTCATCATCGTCAAGCTGGCCGACAGGCTGCACAACATGCGGACGCTTGGTCACCTGCGTCCCGACAAGCAGCGGAGAATTGCCAATGAAACGCTTGAAATCTACGCTCCCCTGGCTGACCGTCTTGGTATCAGCACCATCAAGTGGGAGCTTGAGGACATTTCGCTGCGTTATCTCAATCCGCAGCAGTACTACCGCATCGTGCACCTGATGAACTCCAAGCGCGAGGAGCGCGTCCGCTATATCGACGAAGCCATCGTTGAAATCAGGGACGCCATCGCCGACCTTCATCTGGACTGCGAGATCTACGGCCGTCCGAAGCACATCTATTCGATCTACCACAAGATGCACGACCTGCACAAGCAGTTTAGCCAGATCTACGACCTGCTTGCCGTCCGTGTCGTGGTGAAGTCCATCAAGGACTGCTACGCCGTGCTTGGCGCCATCCACACCAAGTGGACGCCGATGCCGGGACGATTCAAGGACTACATCGCCATGCCGAAGGCCAACATGTACCAGTCGCTGCACACGACCGTCATCGGTCCGAAGGGCAAGCCGCTCGAGGTTCAGATCAGAACCGAGGAGATGCACCGCATCGCCGAATATGGTATCGCCGCGCACTGGGCCTACAAGGAAGGAAAGACGGCCGGCGTCAAGCAGACGACGACGGGTGACAAGCTGAACCTGTTCAAGGAGATTCTCGAGATTCAGGACGAGTCGCATGACGCAAAGGAATTCATGGAAAACGTCAAGGGCGACCTCTTCAGCGACCGCGTCTACGTCTTCACCCCGAAGGGAGACGTCTACGAGCTGCCGAAGGGATCCGGACCGCTTGACATGGCCTATTCCATCCATACCGAAGTCGGCAACCACACGACAGGCGCCAAGGTCAACGGCAAGATTGTGCCGCTTGACTGTCAGCTGAAGAACGGCGACATCGTCGACATCCTGACATCACAGAACTCCGCAGGCCCGAGCCGTGACTGGCTTGACCTGGTGCACACGAACAAGGCCAAGAACAAGATCAAGCGCTTCTTCAAGCAGCAGGACAGGGTGCAAAACGTTGACCGCGGCCATGACATCCTGGACCAGGCGCTCATGGAAGCCGGCTATCAGCCTCATGAAGTCCTGAGCGACCGGAAGAACGTCGAGCGCGTGCTCAACAAGAAGCAGCTCACGACGCTTGATGACCTGTACGCCGCCATCGGCTTCGGCGAGATTCCGACGATGGGCATCGTCAACGTCCTGACGGAGGACATCAGGGCGCAGCGCGAGAAGGAACGCAAGCAAGCCCAGGAGAAGGCGCTGCTTGAGGACCACCAGGAAATCAGCGGCAACAAGCCCGTCAACAGGAACAAAAGCGAGGAAGGCGTCGTCATCGAGGGCATCGACAACCTGCTTGTCCGCCTGAGTCACTGCTGCAGCCCGATTCCGGGCGACGAAATCGTCGGCTACATCACGAAGGGGCGCGGCGTCTCCGTTCACCGCGCTGACTGTCCGAACGTCAGGAACGCCGAAAAGAACGGCACGCGTCTCATTGACGTCACATGGAACGTCATTCCGGACGTCAGGAACACTTACAACACTGACCTGCAGATTGAAGGCTACAACCGTTCGGGACTTCTGAACGACGTCCTGCAGGCCATCAACAACACGACGAGGGACCTGAATTCGGTCAACGGCCGTGTTGACCACAACAAGATGGCGACAATCGACGTCACCGTGGGAATCAGGGACAGCATTCATCTGCAGCGCGTCATCGACGCCGTCAAGCGCATCCCCGACGTCTACGTCGTCAAGCGTGTCATCCACTGACGAGGTGAGATCTTGAGAGTAATACTGCAGCGGGCAAGAGACGCCCGCGTTGAAATTGACGGAAAGGTGCACGGTGCAATCGACGCCGGTCTCGTTCTTCTGGTCGGCTTCGAGGAAGGCGACGGTTCAGAGGAGATCGACTACGTGGCAAGAAAGGTCGTCAACTGCCGCATCTTCTCCGATGAGGAAGGAAAGATGAATCTCAGTCTGAAGCAGTGCGGAGGACAGATTCTGTCAATCTCCCAGTTCACGCTCTACGCCGACACGAAGAAGGGCAACCGCCCGAGCTTCACGAAGGCGCAGAACCCGGCTGAGGCTTCGGCAAACTACGACAGGTTCAACGAACGGCTGAGAGAAGAGGGAGCGGTCGTCGAGACCGGCGTCTTCGGCGCTGACATGAAGGTCAGCTTCATGAACGACGGCCCGGTGACCATCATCTTCGACACGGACAACAGATAGGAGACGTTTCAAATGGGACTCATTTCACTGGATGAGGAAGCAGAGCAGCTCTGCCTTGAAAGCAGCGGCCTGGTACCGACGACAATCGGTCTGAGCACGTGGCGGGAGAGACTGAAGTTCGAACAGAGAAATCCCGTCAGCAGGTATGCCGTAAGGACCGCCGTGGAACGGGTCGACGTCGATGAGACACGGTCTTTTGACGAATATCTGCATTTTCCGGAGAAGGCGGAAGGAAAGCTGCCGGTGATCTACTACATTCACGGCGGACAGTTCATCTCGGGCGGAAACGCCGAGTACCGGAAGCTGCTGGCGGAACTTGCGGCAAGATGCAATGCTTGCGTGGTCTGCCCGGAATATGCACTTGCGCCGGAAAGCCACGCTCCGGTGCAGCTCAGCCAGCTTCAGGCGGGCTATCTCGACCTGGCGCGGCTTGCGGTGAAGTACCCGCTTGACCTGGAGAACGTGACCATTGCCGGCGATGACGTCGGCGGCGGAATGGCGGTGACGCTTGCCGCCTCGTCCGAGGCCCGTCACCTGCGGGCCGGCCGGCTGCTTTTGTTCTACCCGGTCGTCAATGCGAACTTCGACAACCAGACGTATTATGAATACGCCGGCGGCTACCGGATCACGCGCGAGCAGATGAAGTGGGTCTGGGAACAGTACCTGGGCGGCATTCCGAAGAACAGTCCGCTGACTTCGCCGCTGCTCAGAAAGAAGGCGGAGCTTTCCGCCCTGCCGAAGACGCTCATTCTCACCGCCGAGGCCGACGTGACGAGAAGCGAGGGCGAATCGCTCGGCCGCAAGCTGAGGGACTCCGGCGTCGACGTCTCGGTGGCGCGGATTCTCGGCACGGTCCACGACTTCGTGATGCTCAACTTACTGGACGAAACGAACGCCTGCCGCATGGCCATGGACATGGCAACGGGCTTTGTCAGAAGGGACTGAGCGTTTCTTCCGACAGGGCTTTGACTTTGAAAACAGATTAATGAGGTGTAGTCTTGTATCAGAATTATTTCTTTGACTTTGACGGAACATTGTACAATACATATCCGGGGATGGTTCACGCCTTCGTTTCCGCATATGAGAACCAGGGCGTCCGGCTTGACCGAAACGAGACGTACCGCCTGATGCGGGCGGAGTCGGTGCGCTACTGCTTTGCCGAACTTGAGCGGAAGTATCCGGAACTTGACCGGGAGAGGCTTCATGCGGACTATCATGCGATTGAAGGGACCGTGCAGGACAGGGCGCTTCCGTTTGACGGTGCCGGCGAGCTGCTGGAGGCAATCAGGCAAAACGGCGGCAGAAGCTTTCTTCTGACGCACAGGGATGCGTCGGCGGAGAACATTCTGCGCCGGGACGGCCTGCTTGAGTACTTCACGGACTTCGTGACCGCAGACGACGGCTTCAGGCGGAAGCCGGACCCGCAGTCGCTGAACTATCTGATTGAAGGAAACGGCGTTGACAGGAAGACGGCGGCGATGGTCGGCGACCGGACGCTTGACGTCGATGCCGGCCACAATGCGGGCATTGCCGGCATCCTGTTCGATCCGGACGGGCTGATCGACGCTTCGCTCTGTCATCCGGAACTTTGCGTCAGTGAACTGAGAGGAATGATTGGATGAAGGATGAGAACATTGAGACTGCCGTCTTTGCCGGCGGCTGCTTCTGGTGCATGACGAAGCCGTTTGACGAGCTTCCGGGCATCATTTCGGTCCGTTCGGGCTACACCGGCGGCACCGTTGCCGACCCGACCTACGAGCAGGTGAAGTCCGGGGCCACGGGCCACACCGAGGCAGTCAGAATTGTATTTGACAGGAGCATCATCACCTACGACGAGCTGCTTGACATCTACTGGCGCCAGACCGACCCGACGGACGCTTCGGGCCAGTTCCAGGACCGCGGGTCGAACTACCGCCCGGTGATCTTCGTCCGCGATGAAATGCAGAGGAGGGCCGCGGAGGAGTCGATGAGACGCCTCATTGCAAGTGAGCGCTTCGACAGGCCGGTCGTGACGAAGATCGAGCCTGTCTGCCCGTTCTACGAGGCGGAAGAGGAGCACCAGCAGTTCTATAGGAAGCATCCGGAGCGGATGGAGTACGAGGAAGAGCAGGGAAGACGCCGGTTTATAGAAGATAACTGGACTGACTGAAAGGAAAGAAACGATGGAAGATTTACAGGATATGTTCAAGCAGCACACGCTGATCATGAAGGCGACGACGGCCATGTTCTACGGCATTCTGGTGTCCGTGGCCATGAACTTCTTCTGGGAGCCGGGACACATCTACTCGTCCGGCATCACCGGTCTGGCACAGCTCATCGGCACGCTGACGAAGAATGCGCCGGTGCACCTGTCTACGGCCCTGATGCTGTTCGTCCTGAACATCCCGCTGTTTGTCCTGGGCTGGAAGCAGATTGGCCACAGGTTCACGCTGTTCACGATTCTTGCGGTCCTCTGCTCGTCCGTCATGATCAAGGCCCTGCATCCGGTGCCGCTGACGAAGGACCCGATCATCTGCGCCATCTTCGGTGCGACGATCAACGGCTTCGGCACGGGTCTGGCGCTGAAGAACGGCATCTCGACCGGCGGGCTGGACATCCTTGGCCTGACGATCAGGAAGCACACCGGAAAGAGCATCGGGACCATCAACCTTGTCTTCAACTTCTTCATCATCCTTGCCGCCGGCGCCGTCTTCGGCTGGCCGTACGCGTTCTATTCCGCACTGAGCATCTTCATCAATGCGCGCGTCATGGACATGGTCTACACGAAGCAGCAGAAGATGCAGGTCATGATCGTCACCTCCAGGCCGAAGAGCGTCATCGACTGCATCCAGAACCGGATGCGGCGCGGCATCACCATCGTGCACGGTGCGGAGGGCGCATACAAGCATGACGAGAAGACGATTCTGTTCACGGTCATCTCGCGCTACGAGCAGCCGGAACTGAGAAGGGCGATGATCGAGTCCGACCCCGATGCCTTCGTCAGCATCGCGGACAACGTTCATATCATGGGCCGTTTCTACGAGCCGGAACCCTGAGGTGTCAAGATGAAGCATGCATATCTGGTCATGGCAGCGGACGAATTCGAGGAGCTGAAGATCCTGCTTGGTGCGCTTGACCATGAGGACAACGCCGTCTTCCTGCACATTGACAGGAAGGTCGACCTTTCTTCCGAAATGCTGGATGAACTGAAGAACAGCGTTTCCCGCGCCAGGCTCCGGCTTGCTCCGCGCAGGAAGGTCAGCTGGGGCGGGCGCGACATGCTGGAGTGCGAGTTTGCGCTTTTTTCTCTTGCCCGTTCGTCCGGGCCGTTTGACTACTATCACCTGCTGTCCGGCAAGGACCTGCCCATCGCAGGTCACCGGCAGATCGACGCCTTCTTCGAGAAGAACAGGGGCAGGGAATTCGTTGAATACAAGCAGATCGAGGAATCGGAAGTATATCAGAGAGTCAGGTTCTACCACGCGTTTCCGAACGTTTCGGCTTACCGTTCCGTTGACAGCCGCTTCCTGAAGTTTGCGGTCCGTGCATACCGCAAGGCGGAGCGGACGGTGCAGGGAATGCTCGGCATCGACCTGTTCAGGGGGACGGGCCTTGAGCTTGGATTCGGATCGCAGTGGCTCAGCCTCGACGACCTTGCCGTGGAGCGCATCCTGGCAAATGAGAGGAAAATCATGAAGATCTTCAGGCACGCCATAGTCGCTGACGAACTCTTCCTTCAGACGTTCATCATAAACGACCCGGTTCTAAGGGAGCGTCTGTACAGGGATGAGGACGGGCGCCTCACCAGCCTGCGCTACATCGAAATCGACAGCAGGCAGAGCAGCCCGCGTGTCTGGCGCATCTCCGACAGGGAGCGGCTGAAGCAGGCGCATGACGCGGGATATCTGTTCTCGCGCAAGTTTGACGTAACTGAAGACAAGGAAATCGTTTCACATATATTGAAACTGACGGAAGAGGAGCAGTAAATGGAAAATGTTATCTTGTACTCTGTCCTGAGAAGTCTCAGGGCCAAGAACGACGCCGGTCCGAAGGCCAAGACGGACATCAACGCCTTCCTGACCGAAGACGGCTGGCAGGTCATGGACCTTGACCTGCCGGAAGGACGCCTGGAAAAGCTCTTCTTCGTGCACTTCAGGCTGAAGGGACTCTTTGCCGGCAGGAAGTTCGACAACGTGCTCCTGCAGTATCCCTTCTATTCGGTCTTTCTGACGAAGGCCGTCATCAGGGAGGCAAGAAGGGTGACGCAGGGGAAGTTCCTGATCATGGTGCATGACGTCGAGACGCTGCGTGTCTACAACGGCGACGCCGGGTTCGAGGCAGACGAGATCGGGATCTTCAATTCCGCCGACGGCCTCATCGTGCACAACGAGAAGATGGCGGCCTGGCTCAGGGAACACGGCGTGACCGTGCCGGTGACGGTGCTTGGCATCTTCGACTACGGCAATTCCTGTCCGCTGAACGAAAACCGCGACTACGAACGGAGCGTCTGCTTCGCCGGCAACCTGGAGAAGTCGACGTTTCTGAGCAGGCTGGAACTGCATGAGGCGCGCCTTGACATCTACGGCCCGTCGCCTGCTGAAGGCTATCACGACGGCGTCAGGTACTGCGGCGTCTTCACGCCGGACGATCTGCCGAACCATCTGACGGAGAACTTCGGCCTGATCTGGGACGGCGACGAGCTTTCCACGTGTTCCGGCGTGTTCGGC
This sequence comes from uncultured Ligilactobacillus sp., assembly GCA_934201845.1. Classification (GTDB taxonomy): domain Bacteria; phylum Bacillota; class Bacilli; order Lactobacillales; family Lactobacillaceae; genus Ligilactobacillus. The sequence goes on from CAKPXA010000001.1 coordinate 293,599, forward strand.
AACTACATGCGCTACAACACGCCGCACAAGACCTCGCTTTACCTCAGTTCCGGCATGCCGGTCATCATCTGGAAGGAGGCCGCAATGGCCGCTTTTGTCCGGGCAAACGGCGTCGGCCTGGTCATCGGAAGTCTGGACGAGCTGGATTCCGTTCTTTCAAGCCTCAGCGAGGCAGACTACCGGCGCATGAAGGACAACGCCCTGCATTTGGCAGGGAAGCTGAGAAGGGGCGGATTCATCAGGGAGGCGGTTGGACATGCGGCAGGCTGATGTGATCGTGCCGGTCTACAACGTCGAGGACTATCTGGAGCGCTGCCTTGACAGCCTGCAGAACCAGACGCTTTCTTCCGGCAAATACAGGGTGCTGCTCGTCAATGACGGCAGTACGGACGCTTCCGGTGAAATCTGCCGCAGGTATGTGCAGGGAAATCCGGAGCTGTTCACGTACCTTGAAAAGGAGAACGGCGGCCTGTCGGATGCGAGGAACTTCGGCCTTGAGCACGCCGACGCGCAGTATGTGCTGTTCATCGACTCGGACGATTACGTCGAGCCGGGGATGCTCGAGCGCATGATGGCGAAGGCGGAAGGTGGCGAAAAGATTGTCGAGTGCAACTTCTGCTGGGACTATCCGGACAGGAGAAGAGACGACGTCGTGTCCGGCTACGACTCGGTTGCAGACTATCTCGTCAATGGCCGCGTCGTGGCCTGGAACAAGCTGTACCGGCTTGACTGGCTGCGGGAATGTGGTGTGAAGTTTCCGAAGGGGCTGTTCTACGAGGACCAGTGCTTCTTCTTCGAGCTGATTCCCTTTCTCGACACCATCGACGACGTGGCGCTTGACGAAGCCTGTGAGGTTCACTACGTCCAGCGCGGCGACTCCATTTCCTACAGCAACACGGACCGGCTGGCCGATCTTTTCAGAATATATGACAGAATTCTGGAGTTTCATGAGATCCACGGCTGGACCGGACTGTATCATGACGAACTCGAATACCGCTTCGTCCGCAACCTGTTGGGCAACGTCACGCTCAGGAAGGTCCGGCCGATCAGGGACAGGAAGTTGAAGAACGAGCTTGCCGAAGAAATCCTTGCATTCATTGACGGTCATTTCCCGAAATGGAAGAAGAACCGCTATCTCAGAAGGAAATCGCTTCAGAATGCGTATTTGAATATTGTGAACAAGGTAATCGTCAAATTGTTAATAATTTAGAAACATGAACAGGCACCTGTAAATCTTGATATAACGGGATTTGCAGGTGCCTGCTTTTATATGTAAACCAGTATGTGCCTTAATTGTGAAAGAAAGAGTACGAGAAAACGTTTACCTGGGTTTTTATGCAATGTTTAATTCAAAATTGTGCCAATATTAACTAAAATAAGTTGAATGTTAACCTCAAAACCACTCAGAAATTCTCATTCAGATTCAATGTTTCTTAACTTTGGAAGACGATAATTGTAATTGTAGAAAGATATGAGAGATACGGGAGGCAGTTACCATGATGAACTTCACAAGAAATACGAAATTACTTATCGCGCTTTCGGCGGTGGTCGCAGCAATCGGTGGTTCACAGGTATATGCCTGCCACCAGTCATTCGATGCCCTTGCGCATGAGAAGACGGAAACCGTTGCGAAGAAGGCTTCGGTGAAGAAGGTGGCTTCTTCCGTAAAGAAGGAAGCATCCTCACAGAGCAGTGCTTCCGAAACATCATCGGCTGTCTCGAGCTCATCAGGCAGTGTTGCCCAAAGCTCCTCATCGGCTGCTTCATCAAGCAGCGTGGTACAGAGCAGCTCGTCACAGGCTCAGACACAGGCCCAGACGACGCAGTCCACGCAGCAGACGACACAGGCTCAGTCAGGCGCAAGGACAACTCAGACTCAGACTCAGACTCAGGCTCAGTCTCAGTCCTCATCACAGCCGGCCCAGTCATCATACGGCTTCTGCATCAACGGTCAGTCATATCCGATCAGAAGCTTCAGCGGCACGGGCTCCGTTCCTGCTGACGGCAACGTCTATGCATGGACATCACTTCCGAACTACTACCTGTTCGAAATGATGGGCGCAGCTCACAGCCAGCTTGGCAGCCTTCATGTCGGCAGCCAGGTTACGATCAACGGCCGTGTCCTCCACGTATCCGAAATCATGTACGGCGTCAAGAACGACGGCACGGGTCTTGAGGTTGTCTCAAACAAGCTTGCCCAGCATGCGGCCGGCTGGCAGACATGCGAGCAGGCCTGCTACAACTCCACGCTTACGGTATGGTTCGCAGATTAGCAAAAATTCGAATTGAATGTTAGAATGAATCCGGAAGGTCTTCCTTCCGGATTTTTTTAAACGAAAGGATGGTGGAAGACATGCTGATCGGCTCGCATGTCAGAATGCGCGGCAGGGGGATGCTTCTCGGAGCCGCGGAGGAGGCGGCCTCATACGGCGCCTGCGCCATGATGATCTACACCGGCGCACCACAGAACATGGTCAGAAAGGACCTGTCCCTGATGAGAATCGAGGAGGGCAGGGCGTACATGAATGAACACGGCATAAGGGAAGTTGTCGTCCATGCGCCCTACATCGTCAATCTCGCCAATGACAAGGACCCGGAAAAGCACGAGTTTGCCGTTGCGTTTCTGCACAGTGAACTGCAGCGCGCAGCCGCCCTCGGCGCAACACAGGTCACGCTTCACCCCGGCGCCCACGTCGGCCTCGGTGTTTCCCGTGGCATCGAGAACATTGCGCGCGGCCTTGATGCCGCTCTTGCGGGTACCACGGGCGTCAGCGTCGCCCTCGAGACCATGGCCGGCAAGGGCACCGAAATCGGCCGCTCGTTCGAAGAGCTAGCCTCAATCATTGACAAATGCAGTGAAAACAGCCGCCTGAGCGTTACCTTTGACACGTGCCACACAAACGATGCCGGCTACGACGTCAGAAACGACTTCGACGCCGTGCTGGCCGAGTTCGACGGAATCATCGGCCTTGACCGCCTGAAAGTGGTTCATCTCAATGACTCGAAGAATGAACGCGGCGCACGCAAGGACCGCCACGAGAACATCGGCTTCGGCACCATCGGCTTCGATGCGCTGAACTATATTGCGCACCACCCGCAGCTGAAGGACGTGCCCAAGATCATGGAGACCCCGTACGTCGGCGACTCCGCCCCTTACGGCCTCGAAATCGCCATGCTCAAGCAGCAGGCGTTCGATCCGGAGATGAAGGAGAAACTCATTTAGTAAATAAATCCATGTGGTTTTACCTCCCCCCGGGGGCGGTGCACTGCATTTGGCATGAACACAAAAAAGCCGCTCCCGGCAGGTGAAGCGGCTTTTGCTGACTTTTCAGTCCTCGTTTTCGTCGAGACTCTCCAGGATGACCGTGGCGGTTTCCTCGATGGACTTGTTGGCCACGTTGATGACCGGGCAGCCGAGCTTCTTGTAGAGGTCCAGCGCGAAGTCGAGTTCGGCCTGGATGTTGTCCATGTTGGAGTAGGTCGTGTCGGGATTGAGCCCGTAGGCAATCATGCGCTCTCTTCTGATGTTGTTCAGAATCGACGGGTCGTTCGTCAGACCGAAGATCTTCTTCGGGTCAACCTGGTAGAGCTGGTCCGGGATGTGCGTCTTCGGCACGAGCGGCAGGTTGGCGACCTTGTAGCCGCGGTTGGCGAGATAAAGCGACAGCGGCGTCTTCGATGTCCTGGAAACGCCGAGCAGGACGATGTCCGCCTTGAGGAAGCCCGACGGATCCTTGCCGTCATCGTATGTCACGGCAAATTCAATGGCTTCGATGCGTCTGAAGTATTCGGTGTCCGTGTTGTGGTTGATGCCGGCCTGATGCAGCGGATTCATGCCGGTGCGGCTTGCAAGCAGGTCGATGATTCCAGTCAGGGCGTCGATGACGTCAACGCCGTTTTCCGCACAGTAGTTGTTGGCGAACGTCGAAAGCTCATTGTCCGAGAAGGTATGGACGATGATCGCGTTTTCGCGCCTGGCCTTGTTGAGGATTCCGGTCAGAATCGAGACCGTCTTGATCAGCGGATAGCGGTGAACCTTGAAGTCCGCATCCGGGAACTGAACCATCGCCGCCTGGGCGAGATTGTTGCCCGTTTCGCCGAGGGAGTCCGAAATGATGAAGACATTGATTTTATTTTCTGTTGACATAGTGTTTCCTCCTTCTGGTAAACGCTTTCTTTGATTTCATTATACTATAAAACGCAGGAATATTCATCGAATTAAATGAATTTTACCAAATTAATCAAGAACTTACCCAAGTTATATTGACGCGCCATTCTCATTTATGTATAATGAAAAGGAACTGTTGATATTCTGTATATTGCAGAATATATACACTACGGTTACATTTAAGCTCGGAGGGAGGGAAACAACCATGTCAAAGACAGTCGTTCGCAAAAACGAATCTCTTGATGACGCTCTTCGTCGCTTCAAACGTTCCGTTTCAAAAACAGGTACTTTGCAGGAATATCGTAAACGTGAATTTTACGAAAAGCCAAGTGTAAAACGCAAGAAAAAGTCCGAAGCAGCAAGGAAGCGCAAGAACAAGCGCCGTTTCTAGTTTCTAGAGGAGGCAGGTTGTAATGAGTTTGTTGGATTCATTGCAAAAGGATATGGTTGCAGCCATGAAGGCCAAGGACAAGAACCGTTTGAAGACTGTTCGCATGCTTAAGGCTGCAGTTCAGAATGAGCAGATCAGCGCCGGTCACGACCTGACACCTGACGAAGAAGTCGGTGTTCTGTCCCGTGAACTGAAGCAGCGCAAGGATTCCGTCGAGGAATACAGGTCTGCTGGACGTGACGATGCAGTCCAGGAACTTGAGGGCGAAATCGAAGTTGTGCAGAGCTACATGCCGGCACAGCTCAGCGAAGATGATGTAAAGGCCATTGTTGAAGAAACAATCAAAGCGGTTGGAGCAACATCCAAGGCAGATTTCGGCAAGGTCATGGGTGCTGTCATGCCAAAGCTCAAGGGCAAGGCAGACGGCAAGCTGATTAACGCCACTGTTAAGGATATGCTTGGATAACAGGCATCCTGGGACCAGGGAAGTCATTCCCTGGTCTTTTTTGCGTCCTGATTCGATCTGCATTTAAAGGCATGATTGCATGCTTGTTTCATGCGGTAATTTTCCATTTGGAGCTGGGATGAAATGTGAAATTTGCAGAAAATGGTCAGCCAATCGGAAAAAGCAGATGTAAATGAGTATGCAATCGATGCTTCTGAATTCAATCTTGTCTTCCGGAGACTGAATTTGGCATGAAAACCAGGATTGGTATATACAGATTACATCAGAAAACGAAAAACTGATGCAATTAGTATATACAATTGCTTTTAATTCCAATATTTCGTCCCAGCCCCATCCAGGTGTTTTCGGGCCATTTGCCCGTGGACCGTGTGCAAATACCGCAGATCATGCCAAATGACCACGGGCTGTGCTTTGTAAGAGCGGTTGAAGTCAGTAAATGTGCAAAATATAGGTTTTAGTCCCGGGCTGGTCACTTCTGCAACCAGACACGCTCACACCCCCCAAAGCCGCTCGGGCAAATCCCCGGCCTTGTGTTTGCTAAAATCCGCGACTGTAAGTATAATACATAATAGGTGAGATTATATCTCGAAGAAAGTTGCCGCAAAGTCCCGACAGACTTCGAAGCCCTGCATTTTCCGGGTGCGGCAGAAGGGGTGCTCGTATTTGGCAGAAGAAACTGTAACCGAAGAGGAATTCACGCTTGCGGACCCGCAGATGGCGGTGGCGCTGTTCGGAATCAATGATGCGTATCTGAAGCTGATTGAGGAGGGAAGAAACGTCATCATCAGTCCGTTCGGCGATCATGTCAGGATAAAGGGGAGAAGCGGGGACGTCGCGGAGACGCGGGAGATCTTCGCACAGCTGACGGAGCTTCTGAAGAAGGGCGTGACGGTCAGCAGTGCGGACGTCGTCTCGGCCATGACGATGGCGGAGCGCGGGACGCTGGAGTATTTCCAGGACCTCTACACGGACACTTTGATCAGGGACCGCAAGGGGAGAAGCGTCAGGGTCAAGAACTACAGCCAGAGGCAGTATGTCCAGGCGGTCAGGAACAATGACCTGGTGTTTGGCATCGGGCCGGCCGGAACGGGCAAGACGTATCTGGCCGTCGTGATGGCCGTTGCGGCGCTCAAGCGTCATGAGGTCGAGCGGCTCGTGCTGACGCGTCCGGCAGTCGAGGCCGGGGAGTCACTCGGCTTTCTGCCGGGTGACCTGAAGGAGAAGGTCGATCCGTATCTGCGGCCGATCTACGATGCTTTGAACTCGATTCTCGGCGCTGAGCACACGGAACGGCTGATTGAGCGCGGCGTCATCGAGATTGCGCCGCTGGCCTACATGCGCGGGCGCACGCTGGAGAATTCGTTTGTGATTCTCGACGAGGCGCAGAACACGACGCGGGCGCAGATGAAGATGTTCCTGACGCGCCTCGGCTTCGGCTCGAAGATGATCGTCAACGGCGACAAGACGCAGATTGACCTGCCTAAGGGGCACAGCCAGAGCGGTCTCGTCGACGCGGAGCATATCCTGAGTGGCCTGCCGCACATCGGGTTCGTGCATTTCAATGCGGCAGACGTCGTGCGTCATCCGGTGGTTTCGGAAATCATCAGCGCCTATGAGAGGCACAACAAGACAGAAAACGAGGATTAGAAGCAATGGACTTGGAAATTTATGACGATACCGGCAATGTGCCGGAAGAAAGGATCGGGATGATCGAAGACATCCTGAACTTTGCCGGTGACTATATTCATCTGCCGGAAAATACAGAGATGTCAGTCACTTTGATGAACAACGACCAGATTCATGAAATCAACAGAAAGTACCGCGGCGTCGACAAGCCGACGGATGTCATCAGCTTTGCAATCGAGGAGAACGATCCGGACGAGGTGCCGATCATCATGCCCGATGATGCGGAGTTCGACATACCGAAGAACATCGGCGACATCATGGTGTCAATGGACAAGGTGAAGGAACAGGCGGCGTACCTGGGCCACTCGGAGGACCGCGAGCTCGGGTTCCTCGTGGTGCACGGCTTCCTGCACCTGAACGGATACGACCACATGAAGGAAGAAGACGAGAAGGTCATGTTCGGCCTTCAGCGGGAGATACTGGATGCCTATGGGCTCAAACGATAGAAACCGCCATTCGAAGTTCGTCAACCGCTGGAAGAACCGTCACTTCAGCGATTCCCTGAGGTACGCAGTCGAGGGACTGGTGACGGCCTGCCGTGAGGAGCGCAATCTGCGCTTTCACGTGTTCTCAGTGATTCTGGTCGTAATTGCGGGCTTTGTGTTCCGGGTTTCGGTTGGCGAATGGCTCTGGCTCATTCTGTGCATCTTCTTCGTCCTGGCAAGCGAGATCTGGAACACTGCCATTGAGAATGCAGTGGACCTTGCCACGGGGTACAGAAGGCACCCGCTGGCCAAGAAGGCCAAGGACACCGCAGCGGGCGGCGTTCTTCTATCGGCTGTGTTCGCAGTGATTGTGGGCATGGTGATCTTCGTTCCGAAGATCTGGCATCTGTTTTTTTAGTGAAAATGTGAGGGAATATTTTGAACAGTAAATTTCATTCAGGCTTCATTGCCATCCTGGGACGTCCGAATGTCGGCAAGTCGACGTTCCTCAATCATGTCATCGGCCAGAAGATCGCCATCATGAGCGACAAGGCGCAGACGACGAGAAACAAGATCCAGGGCATCTACACGACTGACGACGCTCAGATCGTCTTCATCGACACGCCGGGGATTCACAAGCCCCAGAGCCGGCTGGGCGACTTCATGGTGGAGTCGGCCCTGTCGACCTTGAACGAGGTGGACGCGGTCATCTTCATGGTGAACGCCGAACAGAAGCGCGGCAAGGGCGATGACTTCATCATCAACAGGCTGAAGAACGTCAGGAAGCCGATCTACCTGGCCATCAACAAGATTGACCGGGTGCACCCGGACCATCTGCTGGAAGTGATGGATGACTACCGCGATGCGCTGGACTTCAAGGACGTCTTTCCGATTTCCGCGCTGCAGGGCAACAACTGTCAGGAATTCATCGACACTTTGATCGGCGATTTGCCCGAAGGTCCGCAGTACTACCCGACGGACCAGATCACGGATCATCCGGAGCGCTTCATTGCCGGCGAACTGATCCGCGAGAAGGTGCTGGAGCTGACAAGAGAGGAAGTTCCGCACTCCGTTGCCGTCGTCGTTGACAGAATCAAGCGCCGCGACGAGGAGAAGGTCCTGATTCAGGCCACGATCATCGTCGAGCGGCCGAGTCAGAAGGGCATCATCATCGGCAAGGGCGGAAAGATGCTGAAGACGATCGGCGTCAAGGCCAGGAAGGACATCGAGCTCATGATGGGCGACAAGGTCTACCTGGAACTCTGGGTCAAGGTCATGCCGAACTGGAAGGACCGCCAGATTGACCTGCGTTCACTTGGCTACAAGCAGGACGACTATTAGAATCTTCGGGGCCGGACAGCGTTCCGGCCCCTTTTTCAGGGAGGTGTTCACATGGTTCTGCATCAGGGCGAGGAGTTCTACGGCATTGTGGTTTCAAAGAGGGACTACAAGGAAAGGGATCTTCTGGTCAGAATCCTGACGAACCGCTACGGTTACCGGACGTTCTACATCCGCGGTGCAAGGAAGCGCGGCTTCCGGCTGGCCTCGGTCATCCTGCCGTTCTCGCACGGCCGCTATCTCGGCAGCATCAACGACAACGGTCTTTCCTACATTGACGCCGGCAGGGAGGTCGACCAGTACCAGAACATCTTCAATGACATCATGCTCAACGCCTATGCCTCGTACATTCTCGGCCTGGGAGAGAAGGCCATCGGAGAGGACTGCAGTCTTGCCGCTCAGTGGTACCGGCAGATTGAAGGCGCCCTGAACCTCATCGACAGGGGCGTCGACCCCGAAGTCATTGTCAGCGTCATTGAAATACAGATGCTGAACCTCTTCGGAGTGGCTCCCGAATGGCGTCACTGTGCCGTCTGTGACAGACAGGACTCTGCATTTGACTACTCGGAAAGCTACGGCGGCATCCTGTGCGAGAGGCACTGGCATCTTGACCCGCACCGGCTGCATCTTGAGCCGCGGACGGTCTGGCTCATGCGCTATCTTTCCGACGTCAGGCTCGACGTGTTCGAAAGCGTCAGCCTCAAGGACGACACGAAGAAGAAACTCAGGGCAGCGCTCGGAACAATTTACGACGACCAGGTCGGCGTCTACGTTCCGGCGGCCAGGTTCCTGAAGGAAATGACGGAATTTGACGGTGCTTTTGGAAAAAAGCCTTGACAAACCGGAATATTTAAATTATCCTAAGGTCAATCGAATAGAAGACGGTGAGAAAAGAAAGTCAGCGGCATGGAGCGCAAAGCGAGTCTGGAATGGTGAGAGCAGACTGCAACGGCCGCCTGACTGGCGCTTTTTGAGTCTTGACGAAATTAAGCTGCTAGGCAAAACTAGAAGTAGGGTGGAACCGCGATTTGCGAAAAGTCGTCCCTATGTGACCACAGGCGTCGCATAGGGACTTTTTCTATGCGGTCAATGCGGTCGTTTTCGCGATAAATTTCAGGAGGTATTGCCTTATGGCTAAAAAATTAGCAATGCAGGACATCATTTTGACATTGCAGCAGTTCTGGGCCAAGCAGGGATGCATGCTGATGCAGGCTTATGACAACGAGAAGGGTGCCGGCACGATGAGCCCGTACACCTTCCTGCGTGCAATCGGACCGGAACCATGGAACGTGGCCTACGTTGAACCGTCCCGCCGTCCCGCCGACGGACGCTACGGCGAAAACCCGAACCGTCTGTTCCAGCACCATCAGTTCCAGGTCATCATGAAGCCGAATCCGACGAACATCCAGGACCTTTACCTTGACTCGCTCAAGGCGCTCGGCATCGATTCGAAGGAGCACGACATCCGCTTCGTCGAGGACAACTGGGAGAACCCCTCAATGGGCTGCGCCGGTGTCGGCTGGGAAGTCTGGCTCGACGGCATGGAAATCACGCAGTTCACGTACTTCCAGCAGGTCGGCGGTCTCGAGGTCCGTCCCGTTGCCGTTGAAGTGACATACGGTCTCGAACGCCTGTCATCCTACATCCAGGAAGTCAACTCCGTCTTCGACCTTGAATGGGCCGACGGCGTCAAGTACGGCGACATTTTCAAGGAACCGGAATACGAGCACTCCAAGTATGCCTTCGAGGAAAGCAACCAGGAGATGCTGCTTGCAATGTTCGACACCTATGAGACCGAAGCGAAGAAGCAGATTGCCAACGGTCTTGTTCATCCGGCCTATGACTATATTCTGAAATGCAGTCATACGTTCAACCTGCTGGATGCCCGCGGCGCCGTTTCCGTCACGGAGCGCGCAGGTTATCTTGCCCGCATCCGCAACATGGCCAAGTCGGTCGCCAAGGCCTTCATCGAAGAGCGCAGGAAGCTCGGCTTCCCGCTCATCAAGGATGAGAAGCTGCGTCAGGAACTGCTGAAGGAGGATAAATAATGGCACATAACTACTTGCTTGAAATCGGGCTTGAAGAAATCCCCGCTCATGTTGTAACGCCAAGCATCAATCAGCTTGCCGAGCGCATGGAATCCTTCCTCAGGGAGAACCGTCTCGGCTTTGAGAGAATCGAAAGGTACTCGACGCCCCGCCGCCTTGCGCTGAAGGTCATCGGACTTTCCGACAGGCAGGATGACGTCGAGGAGCTTGCCAAGGGACCTGCGAAGAAGATCGCCTACGACAAGGACGGCAACTGGTCCAAGGCTGCCCGGGGCTTTGCCCGCGGCCAGGGCGTAAGCGTCGACGACCTGTTCTTCCAGGAACTGAAGGGCGTCGAATACGTCTATGTCAGGAAGTTCATTGAAGGCAAGGCCTGCGCCGATGTTCTGAAGGGCGTAAGCGACGTCGTCATGGCAATGAAGTTCCCGACGATGATGCGCTGGGGCACGAACGACTTCGAATACGTCCGTCCCATCCGCTGGCTCATCTCCCTGCTTGACAATGACGTCGTTCCCTTCAAGGTGCTGAGCCTTGAGGCAGGACGCACTTCCCAGGGGCACCGCTTCCTCGGCGGCGAGGTCGGGGTTTCCGGCGCCGATGCCTATCCGGAATGCCTGAAGTCCGAAATGGTCATCGCCGATGCAAGGGAACGCGAGAACATGATTACGTCCCAGATTAACGAGCTGGCAGAGAAGAACTCATGGAACATCGTGGTCGATCCCGACCTGCTGGAAGAGGTCAACAACCTTGTCGAATATCCGACGGTCTTTGCCGGTTCATTTGACGAGAAGTACCTGGCAGTTCCTGATGCCGTGCTGATCACTTCGATGAAGGACAACCAGCGCTACTTCTACGTCACGGACGACGAGGGAAGGCTTCTTCCTCACTTCGTCTCCGTAAGGAACGGCAATTCCGACTACATCGAAAACGTCGTTTCCGGCAACGAGAAGGTTCTGACGGCCCGTCTCGAGGACGCCAGGTTCTTCTACGAGGAAGACCAGAAGCAGACGATTGCCGACTACGTTGAACGCCTGAAGAAGGTCATGTTCCACGACAAGATCGGCACGATCTACGAGAAGATGGAACGCGTCTCGCTCATCGCAGCCTTCCTCGGCGAACAGCTCGGCCTTGACGATTCCCAGCTTGCAGACCTCAGGCGCGCTTCCATGATCTACAAGTTCGACCTCGTGACGGGGATGGTCGGAGAATTCTCCGAACTCCAGGGTGTCATGGGCGAGATCTACGCCAACCTGTTCGGCGAGTCGAAGGACGTTGCCACGGCAATGCGTGAGGAATACATGCCGACAAGTGCCGAGGGCGACCTGCCCGAATCAGTCGTCGGCGCCGTTCTCTCGCTTGCCGACAAGACTGACAGCATCCAGGCCTTCTTCTCCGCCGGCATGATTCCAAGCGGATCGAACGACCCTTATGCCCTGAGGCGCCAGGCCCTCGGCATTGTCAGGATTGCTCTTGACAAGGGCTGGAAGATTTCCGTGCCGATGCTTCATGACGCCGTCATGGCAGCATATGGTCAGCGTGAGGATCTCTACGCAAACATCGATCCGGAAAGAAACTACGCAAATGTCAGGGACTTCATGTTCGACCGCGTTGCCCAGATCGTCGGTGCAGAAGACATTGCCCGCGACGCGCTCAATGCGGCCCTTCAGAACAGGGACAACGAATTCGTCTCCGTCCTCGAAGCCGCTGCAACGCTGACGAGGCACGCCGACGATTCCGACTACAAGGAAACGGTCGAGGCTCTGACACGTGTGACGCGCCTTGCCGCCAAGGCCGACTTCGACAACCCGTCCGTTGACGAGTCACTGTTCGAAAACGACGCAGAAAAGGCCCTTCACGATGCCTGCGCCGAAGCTTCCGAAGGCTACTGCTGCAAGTCATACGAAGAAAGGTACGAAGCACTTCATTCTCTCAAGGATGAAATCAGTGCCTACTTCGATGCAACAATGGTCATGGCCGACGACGAGAAGGTCAGAAGAAACCGCCTGAGTCAGCTGGTTCTTCTTGCAGACCTCACGAAGCCGTTCGGCTCTCTTGAGGAACTGAACGTCAAGTAACTGATGATCTTGAGAACTCCGCTCCGGAAATGGAGCGGAGTTTTTTCAAATTGATGCGGGTCGCATGCCCGTCAACACCGGCTGAGTTTCCTGAAACTGTCAGAAGCAAGCGGAGGGCAGATTCCTGCCGGGATTGGCGGGCGGGTGCGGGGATTTCAAGGCAAGTTACGAAGCACTGCATTTTCCGGCAGACGAAGGAGATGGTACTTTCTTCTTGTCTGCACGCTTTTTTTATTGTATAATAGTCAATGATTATGCGAAACAGGTCGTACGTTCATGGCGTGCGGCCTTTCTAAACCTCGTGGTGCGACGGGAGGGGATCCTTTGGCGGTGAGAATACCTGAAAATGTTGTTGACATGGTCCGTGACAAGGCAGATATTCTGGATGTCGTCGGACGCTATGTCCAGATGCAGCGTTCGGGCAAGAACTGGTTCGGCGCGTGTCCGTTCCATGCCGAGAAGACGCCGTCGTTTTCCGTCAACGAACAGGGGCAGTTCTTCCACTGCTTCTCGTGCGGGCGCGGGGGGAACGTCTTCAAGTTCATCATGGAGCTTGAGAACCTCAGTTTTCCCGAAGCCGTCTTCCGGGTTGCAGAGCTTGAGAACATCGAGCTTGACGCGCAGTATTCGCCGGAAGCGAGGGCTGAGGGGCAGCGTGCCTTCGAGTCTTCGGAGACCGGCCGGCTCAAGGGTCTGTACAAGATGGCGGCGGATGTCTACCATTATATGCTGACGACGGCCGAGTCCGGCGAGGAGGCGCTTGAATACCTGCACAGGCGCGGTCTGACCGACGAAATCATCGAGGAGTTCAACCTGGGCTTTGCCCCTTCGCAGGATTTTCTTGAAACCTACTTCAAGTCGCACGGCACTGATGACTATCAGCTGTTCAGGAAGTCCGGCCTGTTCGTTGAACGCGGCGACGGCAGTCTTGCGGACAGGTTCCACTCCCGCGTGATGTTCCCGATCAGAAACGTCTCCGGGCAGACGATAGCCTTTTCCGGCCGCCTGCTGGTCAGTGACGACCATTCCCCGAAGTATCTGAACTCGCCGGAGACGCCGCTGTTTGAGAAGAGCAGGGTTCTCTTCAACTTCGACAGGGCCAGGAGCGTTATCAGGCATGAGGGCGAGGCCTACCTGTTCGAGGGGTTCATGGATGTCCTGGCCGCATACAGGTCGGGGCTTAAGAACGGCTTTGCATCGATGGGGACGAGCCTGACCGACGAGCAGATTCATCAGATTGAGCAGAACACGAAGAAGGTCTTCATCTGCTATGACGGTGACAAGCCGGGACAGGCCGCGGTCAGAAGGGCGCTCGGGCTTTTTTCCGCCTCTTCCGGCATCGAGTGCGGCGTCATCAACGTTCCGGAAAGGCTCGACCCGGATGAGTACGTCAGGAAGTACGGCACGGAGGCCTTCGCGCGGGTTGTCCGCGAGAACCGCGAGACGGCGCTCGAGTTCTACATGCGCCACTTCAGGGAAGGCCGCAATCTTGAAACCGAAACCGGTCAGCTCGCCTACATTGCCGATGTTCTGGGCGAAACGGCGAAGGTCAGGGACCAGCTGCAGGTTCAGCTGACGCTCGGCCGCCTGGCCAGGGAGTTCGGCATTGAAAAATCCAGTCTTGAGAGTCAGTTGAGAGTCCTTCAGCAGCAGTTCGGCGCCTCCTTCGTCAAGGAGGAGACAACGGGCAGGGGGACGTCCCCGCCGATGCCGGTTTCCCCGTCTGCTGAAAGAAGTCTTTCGAAGGTCGAGAAGGCTGAAAGGCTGCTGATTCACCGTATCTTGAACGAACGCGACGCATTATTGAAGGTGTTAGGAATCGAGGGGTTCCAGTTCGTTCACGTCGACTACCAGGAGCTGTATCTTCTGGCTGAAGGATACTACAGCAGCTATGACGCCTATGATGAGTCGAAGTTCTTCGACTATGTCGGAGACCCCGCACTTCAGAACGTTCTGAGTTCAGTGGAGATGGGCGAATATGGCGAATACGATGAACAGGAAGTGGATGACTGTCTGAGGGTGATTGCCCATGACGCGCCGCTCGAGCAGAGAATCGAGCAGCTCGGTGCGCAGCTGGAACAGGCGAAGCGCATGAATGATGTGAACAGGATAACTGATTTGACGGTCAAGTACATTGAGATGCTGCAGGAAAGGCAGAGGCAGCCGGGCGCGTGACCCGGCCTTCACGGCAGCTGTCGAAGCTTCAATTTTTAAAGGGAGGGCCTGACATTGGCTGAAGAGAAGAAAAATAACCAGTTGGATGAAGTTGTATACAAGAAAGCGTTGCGTGAAGTTGTCCAGGAATTCAAGCCGGCCGGCGAAGTAAAGTTTGACGACTTGAAGGACCGCGTCGAATCGCTGGACCTGACAAACGAACAGCTGGGAAAACTGGTTGCGGATGTTGAGAACAAGGGCATTTCCGTCGTTGATGAAAACGGCGATCCCACGACGGTCAGTCTCAACCAGGCTCAGGAGGAGGAAAAGGAGCTTTCAAAGAGCGACGTCTCCGCTCCGTCCGGCGTTAAGATCAACGACCCTGTCAGGATGTACCTCAAGGAAATCGGCCGCGTCAACCTGCTGACGGCCGAAGAGGAGAAGAACCTGGCTCTGAGAATCGAGGAGGGCGACGAAGAGGCCAAGCAGCGTCTCGCCGAAGCCAACCTTCGTCTTGTCGTCTCCATTGCCAAGCGTTATGTCGGTCGCGGCATGTCCTTCCTTGACCTCATTCAGGAAGGAAACATGGGTCTGATGAAGGCCGTCGAGAAGTTTGACTACCGCAAGGGCTTCAAGTTCTCGACATATGCAACGTGGTGGATCAGGCAGGCAATCACGCGTGCGATTGCCGATCAGGCGCGCACGATCCGCATCCCCGTGCACATGGTCGAGACAATCAACAAGCTGATCCGCATCCAGCGTCAGATGCTTCAGGATCTCGGCCGCGAGCCGATTCCCGAGGAAATCGGCGCTGAAATGAACCTGCCTACTGAAAAGGTCCGCGAAATCCTCAAGATTGCCCAGGAGCCCGTTTCCCTTGAGACTCCTATCGGCGAAGAGGACGATTCGCATCTCGGCGACTTCATCGAGGATCATGCGGCAACGAGTCCTGCCGACCATGCTGCCTACGAACTGCTCAAGGAACAGATTGAAAGCGTGCTTGACACGCTGACGGACCGCGAGGAGAACGTCCTGCGCCTGCGCTTCGGTCTTGACGACGGACGCACGCGCACGCTTGAGGAAGTGGGCAAGGTCTTCGGCGTCACGCGCGAACGCATTCGCCAGATTGAGGCGAAGGCCCTGCGCAAGCTGCGCCATCCTTCGCGTTCAAAGCAGCTGAAGGATTTTCTTGAATAGTGCAAGTTAAATGAGAGTTAGTGTTTTGCCTGATGGTAACACTAACTCTTTTTTAATCGTACATTATTTTGTAATACTATTGTAGATTAATTGGTTTCCCAATTAGAAACTCCATAATATAAAACAGTTCCATTTCACAAAAGATTTCCCGCTGAAACTCAGGCACACTATTTTATTTGCAAATAATCAAGTGTAGTTATTGATTTTGAATAGGAAAAGTTTATAATTGACTATATACAGAAATGAATTATAAGGATGGGATGGGTGTATTATGGCTACTAAATACCAGGAAGTTGCAGATATTGTCCGTGAACGGATCAAGGACGGAACGTACAAGGTCGGGGAGCTGATTCCCGACCAGACGAGTCTGGCCGCGGAATTCAAGGTCAACCGTCTTACGGTCAAGAAGGCACTTGATGGTCTGGCATCGGAAGGCCTGATCTACAAGCAGTCAGGTCTTGGCACCTACGTTCGCGGCAGGATCCCCTTCGTCGATGATGAAAGGGACGTGACGGTCGATGACTTCAGGGGTGCGTACCAGCAGTTCGGAGCCGACCGCATCAAGTCCGACGTTCTGGTCTTTGACGTCGAACTTCCAAGTGAGGAGATTCAGAAGAATCTCGGCATCAAGCGCATCGACCCGGTCTACGAGGTAAAGCGGATCCGCGCGATTGACGGCATTCCGACGGTCCTTGAGCACACTTACATGCCGGTGAAGCTCGTTCCGGAACTTTCCAAGGAAATCTGCGAGGAGTCAGTCTATACGTACATTAATGAGAAGCTTGGACTGAAGTTCGGCAACGCCTTCAGGAAGTTTTCCGCTCTTGCCGCCGACGATGACGATGCCAAGTATCTCGGTGTTGAAAAGGGGTCTCCGATTCTCGAAATCGAACAGGTTGTCTGGCTCACGAACGGCAAGACGATTGAATACTCCAGAAGCCGTGTTCCGGGCGACAGGCGCAGTTACACGGTAATGAACGTCAATAATTTCAGCTGATGAGAGGCGTTCCGGGGCACCGGAACGCTTTTTTGCTAATATCATTACAATTGAATGTGAAGAAGAGAGTCAAAGTCACTCTATAGTCCGGGCGAGAGCTGGTTGAAATGCAGTCGGGACAACAGCCGTGCGAACACTGCATTTTCAGGCAAGGTTTCCGGAATAAGTGAAAAAAGAATTAAATTAAGGCTTTGCGTGAGTTATTCATGCGTTTTCATGATAAAATTAATTTCAATGAAGGTTATAAATGCATAATCCTTAAATTAATAACCCGAACCCGTACTGTATAATAGACATTTTATTTCTTTTGGAGGAAATCATGAAGTTTGCTGCTTTTAATGTTCGTGAAGATGAACGCAGGTATTTTGAGGAATGGTCAAATGAGAACGGGATTGAAGTCTCGCTCAGCGGCCGGGAGCTCACGACGGAGAACGTGTCGGAAGTGCACGGCTTCGACGCCGTGATTGGTCTTCAGACTGGACTTTATCCGGAAGGCATGTTCAGGACCTTCGCCGAAGAGGGCGTCAAGGTCTTCTCCGTCCGCAACGTCGGCGTCGACAACATCGATCTCGATGACGCCGGGGCAAACGGAATTCCCGTGACGAACGTTCCGGCCTACTCTCCGAGCGCCATCGCTGAATTCTCAATCACACAGCTGCTTCAGCTGCTGCGCAACCAGAACCTGTTCAGAAAGCGCATGGCAAGGCAGGACTACCGCTGGGCACCGTATGTCGGCCATGAACTCGGCAGCATGACCGTCGGCGTGATGGGCACAGGCCGCATCGGCCGCGCGGCCATCCAGATCTACAGGGGCTTCGGTGCCAAGGTCATTGCCTACGATCCGTTCCACAATCCGGAACTTGAAAAGGAAGGCATCTACGTCGAAAGAGACGAGCTGCTGAAGCAGGCCGACGTCATCACGCTGCACATGCCGGCAACGGACGAGGACCATCACTTCATCAACGAGAAGACGCTTGCGATGATGAAGGACGGTGTCTATATCGTCAACACGGCCCGCGGCGCGCTCATCGACACGGATGCCCTGATTGCTGCCCTGAAGTCCGGCAAGGTTGCCGGCGCCGCTCTTGACACATACGAAAACGAGGCCGACATCTTCAACCACAACCTTGAGGGTCAGAAGATCGAAGACGACAACTTCAAGGAGCTCCTCAGCCTCGACA
Organism: uncultured Ligilactobacillus sp.; assembly: GCA_934201845.1. Taxonomy (GTDB): domain Bacteria; phylum Bacillota; class Bacilli; order Lactobacillales; family Lactobacillaceae; genus Ligilactobacillus. The sequence continues at coordinate 311,725 of CAKPXA010000001.1, forward strand.
ACGTCGTCGTTTCCCCGCACATTGCGTTTTACACGGACATTGCGGTCGAGAACATGGTCAAGATCGCCCTTGATTCGGCCCGGTCGGTCGTTGAAACGGGCACTGCATCCACAATCGTGAAATAGAACCGGTCCCGCTGCATGCCAGCGGGATTTTTCCGTCCAAATGCAGAGCCTTCGTAAAAACTGTTGCATTTGCCGGGAGGATAAAGTATAATGTAGAAAGTGCTGTGAATCAGCACAATTCACACCCCATGCGATGGCAAAAAGGTTGCTCGCATGAGTCTTCAGCCGTTGAACATGGGGGAGGATATTAAAAACTATTTTGGAGGTTAATTGTTATGGCTGTTATTTCCATGAAACAATTACTTGAAGCTGGTGTACACTTCGGTCACCAGACACGTCGCTGGAACCCTAAGATGAAGCAGTTCATCTTCACGGAACGCAATGGTATCTACATCATCGATCTGCAGAAGACCGTAAAGCTCATTGACGATGCCTATGACTTCGTGAAGGACGCTGCAGCCAATGACGGCGTAATCCTCTTTGTCGGCACAAAGAAGCAGGCACAGGACGCCGTTGAGGAAGAGGCAAAGCGCTGCGGTCAGTACTATGTCAACCATCGCTGGCTTGGCGGTACGCTGACGAACTGGAACACAATCCAGACACGCATCAAGCGCCTCAAGGAAATCAAGGCTATGGAAGAAGACGGCACATTCGACCGACTTCCTAAGAAGGAAGTCGCAGTGCTCGTAAAGCAGCGCGACCGTCTTCAGAAGTTCCTTGGCGGCATCGAAGACATGCCGCGCATCCCTGATGTTCTCTTCATCGTCGATCCACGCAAGGAACGCATCGCCGTCAAGGAAGCACAGAAGCTTAACATCCCTATCGTTGCCATGGTCGACACAAACGCCGATCCTGACGAAATCGACGTTAAGATTCCTTCAAACGACGACGCAATCCGTGCCGTTCGTCTGATTACATCCAAGATGGCAGACGCTGTCATCGAAGGCCGTCAGGGCGAAGACGAAGCTCCTGTTGAAGAAGCTTTCAAGGCTGACGAAAACGTTGATTCAATCGAAGACATCGTTGAAGCAGTTGAAGGCGACAACGACAGCACAGATGCTGAATAGTTAGTCAATAACTTAGGCTGTCTCGGATGGGCATTTGAGCCTCAGGTTCGGGGCAGTTTTTTTGGTAAAAATCATATTTAAGGAGGCCATTTCAACTATGGCAAAAATTACTGCTGCACAGGTAAAAGAATTGCGCGACAAGACAGGCGTCGGCATGATGGATGCTAAGAAGGCCCTCGTTGCCGTTGACGGTGACATGGACAAGGCCATCGACTTCCTTCGTGAAAAGGGTATTGCAAAGGCTGCCAAGAAGAGCGACCGCGTTGCCGCTGAAGGTCTTGCAGACGTTGAAGTTGTGGGCAACACAGCTGCAATCGTTGAAATCAACGCTGAAACGGACTTTGTTGCTCAGAACCAGCAGTTCAGGGATCTTGTGAAGAACATTGCAACTGCCATCGCCAAGAACAAGCCGGCCGACCTCGAAGCTGCCCTTGCAGTCAAGACGGAAAACGGCACAATCAACGATGAAATCATCGAAGCAACACAGGTCATCGGCGAAAAGATCACACTCCGTCGTTTCCAGGTCGTTGAAAAGTCCGACAGCGAAAACTTCGGCGTATACCTTCACATGGGCGGCCGCATCGCCGTTCTGACGGTTGTTGACGGCGCTGACGAGACAGTTGCCAAGGACGTTGCAATGCACATTGCCGCAAGCAACCCCAAGTATGTCAACCGTGACCAGGTTCCTGCAGAGGAAGTTGAACACGAAAAGGCTGTCCTTACGGAAGAAGCCAAGAACGAAGGCAAGCCTGAAAAGATCATCGAGAAGATGGTTGAAGGCCGTCTCGGCAAGTTCTTTGCTGAAATCGTCCTCGACGAACAGGACTTCGTCAAGGATCCGGACCAGACGGTTGCCAAGTACGTAGCTTCAAAGAACGGCAAGAACAAGTCATTCACACGCTACGAAGTCGGCGAAGGCATCGAAAAGAAGGCTGACAACTTCGTTGAGGAAGTCATGAGCCAGGTTAAGTAATCTGCAGGGAGACCGGAATTTCCGGTCTCCTTTTTCGTGTATTCGTATTATTAAGTGTTTTCAAGACATATGTAAGTCTTTGAATGGCTATACTGATGAAATTCAAGGTGTGGTACGTAAATTGAATAAGTGTTTACACTAAAATTACATTAGTTTTTACGTATGGCAAGTTAACGAGTTCTTTGAGTTATCAGCAATTCAAAATATTTCGATGTAGTGAGACGATATCGAAAAAACATATATCAACTTTTTATGAAATTCGCTTAAATAACAAGACAAAAACTTAAAAAAGTGATAACATGGTTTTTGGAGAATGTAGTGCTACAGAATTTTTACTTGAGGTGAAGAAATGAAACGCATTGGTATTTTGACAAGTGGCGGCGACTCATCCGGCATGAACGCTGCCGTGCGTGCAATTGCCCGTTCTGCAATGAATGCAGGACTTGAAGCATACGGTATCAACTATGGTTACAAGGGCCTTGTTGAAGGAAACATCTTCAAGATGGAATCCCATCAGCTTGACGGCATCATCAACCGTGGCGGTACAATCCTTTACTCTGCACGTTTCCCGGAATTCGCAGAAAAGGAAACGCAGCTCAAAGGCATCGAACAGCTTAAGAAGTTCGGCATTGATGCACTTGTTGTCATCGGTGGCGACGGCTCCTATCATGGTGCCCTGAAGCTCACGAAGCTCGGTTTCAACTCAATCGGCGTCCCAGGCACGATTGACAACGACATCCCGGGCACTGACTTCACAATCGGCTTCGATACAGCTGTCAGCGTTGCAACGGAAGCTCTTGACCGCATCAATGACACGGCAACTTCACACCAGCGTGTGTTCGTTGTTGAAGTCATGGGTCGCGGCGCAGGCGACATTGCTCTCTGGTCCGGAATCGCAGCCGGCGCAGATGCAATCGTCATTCCAGAACGCGACTACGATGTTCAGGCAATTGCCGACAAGCTCACTGCCAACCGTGAACACGGCAAGGATCATGGCCTTGTTGTCGTTGCTGAAGGCGTAATGTCCGCAGCAGACTTCAAGGAAAAGCTTGACAAGTGCGGTGACTTCGACAGCCGTGCAATCACGCTCGGTCACATCCAGCGCGGCGGCGTTCCTACTCCTAAGGACCGCGTGCTCGCAAGCCGCTTCGGTGACTATGCTGTCCGTCTTCTTCTTGAAGGCAAGGGCGGTCTTGCCATCGGCATCCATGACAACAAGCTCGTTGCCACGGATATCATCGACACACTCGAAAACCACAAGCATCAGACAGACGTTTCTCTTGCAGACCTGAATGATCGCTTGAGCTTCTAGTTTCGTTGAATTTGTAAAATCGGCGTAAAGTCATTTTAAATTTTTCAAAGGAGAGATTTTACTCATGAAAAAGACCAAGATTGTAAGTACACTTGGACCAGCCAGCTCAGACCTGGATACAATTTGCAAGTTGATTGAAGCAGGTGCAAACGTATTCCGCTTCAACTTCTCACATGGTGACCATGAAGAACATCTCGGCCGCATGAACCTCGTTCATCAGGCTGAAAAGATCACAGGCAAGATGGTCGGCATCATGCTTGATACAAAGGGTGCTGAAATCCGTACAACAGTACAGAAGGAAGGCAAGATCAAGTTTGAAATCGGCGATGAAGTGCGCATCTCCATGGATGATTCCATCGAAGGCACACACGAAAAGATTGCCGTAACATATCCGGGCCTTTACGACGACGTTCATGAAGGCGGCCATGTTCTCTTTGACGACGGTCTCATTGACATGCAGGTTGAGAAGAAGGACGAAGCAAACCATGAACTGGTATGCAAGGTTCTCAACGAAGGCGTGCTCGGCTCACGCAAGGGTGTCAATGCCCCTGGCGTTTCCATCAACCTTCCTGGCATTACGGAAAAGGATGCCGATGACATTCGCTTCGGTCTTGACAACGAAATCAACTTCATCGCCGCATCATTCGTACGTAAGCCACAGGACGTTCTCGACATCCGTGAACTTCTTGAAGAAAAGCACATGGAACATGTTCAGATCTTCCCTAAGATTGAATCACAGGAAGGCATCGACAACATCGATGACATCCTCAAGGTTTCAGACGGTCTTATGATTGCCCGTGGCGACATGGGTGTCGAAATTCCGGCAGAAAACGTTCCTCTGGTACAGAAGTCACTCATCAAGAAGTGCAACGCCCTTGGCATGCCTGTCATCACGGCTACACAGATGCTTGACTCAATGCAGGAAAACCCACGCCCTACACGTGCCGAAGCTTCTGACGTTGCCAACGCCGTATTCGACGGTACAGACGCAACAATGCTTTCAGGCGAATCCGCAAACGGCGACTACCCTGTAGAAGCAGTTGCAACAATGGCACGCATTGACGTCAAGGCTGAAAACGCACTCCGTCAGCACAAGACATTTGCCATCAACGACTTTGACAAGACGGACGTTACGGAAGCAATCGGCCGTGCCGTTGCCGAAGCAGCTGACAACCTCAACATCAAGACGATTGTTGCCGCTACAAAGTCCGGCCACACAGCACGTATGATCTCCAAGTACCGTCCGGATGCAGACATCCTGGCAGTTACATTCGACGAACGTACACGCCGCGGCCTTTCCATCAACTGGGGCGTTTACCCGGTTGTTGCTGAAACACCATCTTCAACTGATGAAATGTTCAGCCTGGCAACAGAAGAAGCAAAGAAGTGCGGCTTCGCCAAGGAAGGCGACCTTATCCTCATCACAGCCGGTGTTCCGGTTGGCGAAAAGGGCACGACAAACGTCATGAAGATTCAGCTTATCGGCTCCAAGCTTGTTGAAGGCCAGGGTGTCGGTGACGAAACTGTAATCGGCAAGACAGTCGTTGCAACATCTGCTGAAGAAGCAAACAAGAAGGCCATCGAAGGCGGCATCCTTGTTACATCAACAACAGACAAGGATTACCTCCCAGCCATCGAAAAGTCTTCAGCTCTTATCGTTGAAAACGGTGGTCTTACATCACACGCTGCTGTTGTAGGCATCTCAATGGGTATTCCTGTCATCGTCGGCGCCAAGAACGCTACATCACTCATCTCTGATGGTGAAGTCGTAACAGTTGACAGCCGTCGTGGCATTGTTTACCATGGTGCTTCCAACGCGCTTTAATCAGATTTAGATACCGGTAGATTTAAACTGAAACGGACCGGGGCCTTGGCCCCGGTCTTTTTTGTGTCCGCAGAATATCGCCGCAATGCCATAGAAGGAAACCATACCAATGCAGTTGAATCATCATTTTCACCTGTGTGCCGTCTGCGTTGCGTGGGCATCCGCCGTTGATCGGCAAAGTTCGCATGCGCTGCGACCTGGTCGGGTTTCAGCATTTTGCAAATTCTGCCAAAGTGGTAGTTTAAGCCCGATTTTTGCATTTTACAACCACTTTTCGACTCTCGGCTGTAAATGGCAGTACCAAAATGTAGGAAAAGTGCGGATTGAAATTGCACGTTTTCCATGCGGGTTTTCAGATTGATGCAGATGCAGCGGATCTGCGTCTGCTCCTGCTTGACAGTTCCCCTGCGGCTCCGGTTATAATGGAAGTAACGTAAGCAGACGGTGAGGGGTAGAGGAAAATGGTTGTCATCAAGGACAGGACGCACATCGGGGATCTCGGCAGTGACTTCTTTGCGGACATTGACCGCAACGGAGCTTCGTTCACTGAATTTTCCGGGACCATGTTCAATACGAACGTCAATGTGATAGAAAAGTATCTGCTGCCGCGGTTCAGGAAGATCCGCCTGGTCGTCGGCATGGGCGACGGCAGGGGTTCGAGCGGCGTGGCCGGATATATCGACGGCCTGACGAACGGCCGGCTTGATTTTCTTGAGAAATGCAGTGCTGAACTGCAGTCGCGGATTATGGACGGCAGTCTGGAGATCCGCTTCACGAAGAAGCAGCTGGTGCATACGAAACTGTACATCCTGACGGCTGAGAACGGGCTGGAATACCGTGCGTACACGGGCTCGATGAATCTGAGCGAGCAGGCTCTTCATGCCAATCACGAGCTTTTGCTCTGCGACTACGGCTGGCAGGAGAGCGACCTGTTTCAGAAGGTCTACAGGGAGGTCTTCGACGGCATCTACAATGACTCGGCGGTGTTTGCCGACCGCAGGATTATTGAGGGAATTGCCGGGAAGTCCGCTGAGGAGAGAAAGGTCTATCTGCTGGACGACACGATTGACGGACTGGCGGCCAGGGGCGTGTTCAGCGCGGAGGAGGTTCTTGACGGCAAGCGGCAGCTCAATGCTGAAATCCGCAGCATCAGCACCGTGCAGAGGGAGAAGAGGGACGCCGTGCAGGTGCTTAATCTTGTCTATGACACGAAGGGGATGCCGAAGAAGAAGACGGCCGTCATGGATGACGAACCGCTCAGAAGAAAGCTGGTCAATGTGGTGTATCATGACGTCGATCCCGATTCGCGCTTTGAGTTTGCGAACGCCAGAGCGTCCGATTTCTATCCGAAGCCGCTCTTCCTGTACGACAGGACGCAGGGGAAGATGCTGGAGACGCCGGCCTATGGCTCATCGGTTCAGGAAGTAGTCGAAGCTCCGGTCGAGGTCAGCAGACAGGACGTCCTGGACATCTGCAGCATCGTCGCCTTCTATCGTGACCACAAGCAGGACGATGAATCCCAGGCCGTGTTCTCGTTCATGATGTATGTCCTGGAGTCGGCCTGCATCTGGAAGATCAGGAAGGTCATTTCGGACCATGGCGGCATCGTCGAGAACGTGCCGGTGGTTGCGGCACTGATCGGGCAAGGTGAGACCGGCAAGACGACGCTTCTGAGGATTGTCTCCGGCCTGACGGTGGGCAACGCCGACAACATCGTCAATGCCCAGAAGGACATGTTCAAGCTGAAGGCTCCCGTCAAGGAGAAGCTTTCCGCAGGCAGACCGCTGACTGAAAACGAGAAGAAGAATCCGTTCTCCGGGACGACGACGGTCATGAACAAGAACACATGGGAGTTCATCCAGCGCTACATGATGACGGGCGGACCCGTCACGCCGCTTTGCCTCGATGATCCGAGCATCAGTCTGATTCAGTCGAAGTCGGCTGAAAACCCGCTGAAGTACCTGGCCAACTCCAGTCGGAACGAGCCGCATCCCGTTGTTCTCATCGCAATGAATGACCGCGACCACAACTTCTCGATTCCGCATCAGATTGGCAGAAGGGCGTATGCATTCGGTCAGGAGAATCAGTTCAGGCATCTTACGAAGGAGGACGGGGATCAGCTGACGTACTTTGAAAACGGCCTGAACAACAATGTCTTCGTTTATCTCACATACCGGATCAATGCCTGGCTTGACGGCATCACGGACGAGGGATGCGCGAGACTTGCCTCAGACTTCCTCCATCCCGTCAAGACGGTCTTCAGGGAGCTTCTCGTGAAGTACGGTCTCTATGACGGAATGGCGCGCTACTTCGAGGCCGACAACTATGACATCAGGAATGACAACGGCAGAAGAAACTGGATGGCCCTTTTAAGCGACAAGAACGTTCTGGAGAACATCTCGTTCAACAAGGGCGACGACACGGCCTTCATCCCGAAGGACTGCTTCCCCGGCAGGGACGGGGTCAGCCGCTATTTCGACTATCTGCCGGCCCGCCTTGAAATATGTCCGACGCAGGTGGACGCCGGCCTCTCCATCGTGATTGACAACATGGACAGCTGGCTTGGCAACAGTGTTCTGCGTGAGAAATACAGAGCTGACACCGGCGTTGCGCATGACGAACACGAACTTGAGATTGCGCGCATCCAGGCCAGGGAGCAGGGGAAGGCAATCGCCAGGACTCAGTTCGAGCTGCAGCGTGAGGTGAAGATGCAGGAATTGGAGGAAAAGCGGAAGAAGAAGCTCGGCTACAGGTTGAAGAAGCTCTTCAGCCATGATGATGAGTAGAACTCTGCATTTTACGGTTTACAGACGGTTGGAGATGTGATAAACTAATTGTTGGCTTATATGCCGGATATTAACGATATTCCGCTGCAACTGGACATGAATGTCGACGAAAAGGAGAAAAACCAATGTCAGTAAATCCATTGATTAAAAAGATTACGGAATCACAATTGCGTAATGATATTCCAGAATTCCGCGCCGGTGATACGGTACGTGTTCACGCACGCATCGTTGAAGGCAAGCGCGAACGTATCCAGGTCTTCGAAGGTGTTGTCATCAAGCGCCGTGGCGAAGGCATCTCCGAAACTTACACGGTTCGCAAGATCAGCAACGGTGTAGGTGTTGAACGTACATTCCCTCTTCACACACCACGTGTTGAAAAGATCGAAGTCGTACGTTTCGGTCGTGTTCGTCGTGCAAAGCTCTACTACTTGCGTGCACTTCGCGGCAAGGCTGCCCGTATCCCAGAACGTCGCAAGTAATTCATTCGGAACTGCGGAAAAATTTCCGCAGTTCTTTTTATTTTCGCTTGACTAAGCAGTGAAAAGCTGATATTATTCTAGTGTTGTATTTGTGCATGTCACATCTGCAACCGCACGTTTTAAGTCAAAGCATCCGTTTCGGATCACTAAATTACGGCGAGTCTAAGAACTTTACAAGAGGAGGTGCACATACATGTACGCAATTATTCAAACAGGCGGCAAGCAGCTTAAGGTGGAAGCAGGTCAGGCTATCTACGTTGAAAAGCTTGCAGGCGAAGCCGGCGAAAAGGTTACTTTCGACAAGGTTGTTCTCGTAGGCGGTGAAAAGACTGTCATCGGCACACCATTCGTTGAAGGTGCTACGGTTGAAGGCACAGTTGAAAAGCAGGGCCGTGAAAAGAAGGTCGTAACTTTCAAGTACAAGCCTAAGAAGCATCAGCACACAAAGCAGGGTCATCGTCAGCCATACACAAAGGTTGTCATCGACGCCATCAATGCATAATTCCGGGAGCATATCAGGATGATACATGCGCGCTTGTTTCATGAGGGTCCGCGTCTTTGCGGATTTGAACTCAAGGGACATGCTGATTCGGGAGAATATGGTCAGGATATTGTGTGCGCGGCGGTTTCCGTTCTGTCGATCAACACGGTCAACAGTCTCGAGAAGCTTGCCGGAGCTGTCCTTGACAAGGAAGCGGACGAGGAGAACGGCGGCCTGCTGAGGGTCATCGTGGCCGACTCCGACCTGGACAGTCCGAAAGTTCAATTATTGCTTGAAAGCCTTGAACTGGGGCTGCGCGATATTGAAGTTTCATATCATGAATATATCCATGTAAAATAACTTGCACAGAGGAGGTGCACTCGTTATGTTTATGAATTTGCAGTTCTTCGCCCACAAAAAGGGGGGCGGTTCCACATCCAACGGCCGCGATTCACGCTCCAAGCGTCTCGGCGCAAAGCGTGCCGACGGTCAGTCCGTTAACGGCGGCGAAATCCTTTACCGTCAGCGTGGAACACACATCTACCCAGGTGTGAACGTAGGCATGGGCGGCGACAACACACTGTTCGCCAAGACAGCCGGCGTTGTAAAGTTTGAACGTAAAGGCCGCGACAAGAAGCAGGTTTCTGTTTACCCTGTCGCTGACTAATAACCAGAACAGGTTCCGGATTCGGAACCTGTTTTTTTGTATTCTTTCAATGCAGAGACCCGCATCCGGTACTGCGCTGAACCGATTGCGGACAAAGTGGTAGTGAAATGGGTCTGTACTATGAGCCAGTCACTTCATTTTTGGCGAAAATGTTGAAAGAATTGCAGAAAACTTAAAAAATGATGTTGACACCTAATCGGTTTGTAATTATAATGAAATCATCAAATCGATATAGAAGTCATTTAAGGGAAGGAGCGATTGAAATGAAATTCATCAATGTTGAGAAAATGAATATGATTCAAGGCGCTTCTTCTCGTGCCCTCCTACTATTCACAGGGATTCGGTGACATAGGAAAACAACATTTTCCATGCCGGCGAGTCCTTGTTTGAGTACGTTTGGAATGAGGGCTCCCGGGGTGTATACAGCTCTCGTTCTGGACGCTTGGAACGAGGGCTGTTTTTATTCTCATCGGTTCGAAAAATATATTGGATTAATGCAAAAGGCATATAGGAAAGGGAATGAGCTTATATGAAGATCAGGAAGATGACAGGCTTTGCAGCCGTAGTGATGATGTGTTCAGCAGTAATGGCAGGATGTTCGGGAAAGTCGTCAGCTGCAGTCAAGGGCAACCAGGCCGGCGATACAATCAAGATCGGGGTCAACATGGAACTTTCCGGTGCTGCCGGAGGCTACGGCCAGCAGGAAAAGAACGGCATTCAGCTTGCGGTTGACGAAATCAACGCCGGGGGCGGTGTCAACGTCAACGGCAAGAAGAGGAAAATCAAGGCCATCTACCGCGACAACAAGAGTTCCACCTCGACGGCCGCTTCGGTTGCAAGCCAGCTGACGACCCAGGACAAGGTCGTTGCAACAATCGGACCTGCAACGACAAACGCCGGGACGGCAACGATTCCGACTGCCAACAAGACGTGTGTTCCGTTCCTTTCAGCATCGGCCACGGCACCGAACTTCACGCTTGACAAGAACGGCAAGGTTCAGCCTTACGTCTTCCGCGCCTACTTCAAGGGCGACTATCAAGGCAGTTCCGCTGCCAAGTTTGCCTATGACACGCTTAAGGCGAAGAAGGCGGCCATCCTGGCTGACAATTCCAGTGACTACGGCATCGGAATCTCCAAGGCCTTCAAGAAGTACTTCAAGGGACAGATCGTCGACACGCAGTATTTCCAGGCCGGTGACAAGAACTTCAATTCCGTTCTGACGGCCATCAAGTCCAGGAAGTTTGATGTACTGTATGTTCCTGCCTATTATACGGAATGCGGCGCAATCATCAAGCAGGCCCGTGAAATGGGCATCAAGCAGCCGATCATGGGCGCTGACGGCATGTCCGATGACAAGATGGTCAAGATTGCCGGCAGCGGCAACGCGACGGACATCTACTACACTACGGCCTTCACGGCACTGTCCGCAAACACGAATCCGAAGGTGGCATCATACAACAAGGCATACAGGGCAAAGTACGGCGAGGATTCACCGACATTTGCGGCACTGTCCTATGACTGCGTCTACATGGTCAAGCAGGCCATCGAAACGGAGAAGTCGGCAGACTCCGTCAAGATTCAGCAGGGTCTGGCAAAAATCAGGAACTTCCAGGGCGTGACGGGTGAGACGACGATGGATGCAAAGCACAACCCGAAGAAGGCAATGACCATCGTCAAGATGGAAGATGGAAAGCCTGTCAGGGGATATGTGGTTAAATGACAGAAGAGGTTATGCCTCATGAGAAAACAGCGGTCAGCCCGGCGGTCGGCCGCTGTTTTTGGTGCAAGGCGGAATCCCGCACTGAATTTTACGGTGAAGTTATTGAATGCAGTGAAAAAATCTTATATAATGGCTATAAAAGAATGAGAAAATTTGGAGATGAGTCAAAATGATGTTTGTAACAGATGAAATGTCACGCAGAAGAGTTGAGGAGCTTCGCCGCAGGATGCAGGAGATGAGCGTTGACGCCTATCTTGTGACCAATCCGTCGAACAGGTACTATCTGAGCGGATTCACGGGCGACGACGGCGTTCTGCTGGTGACGGAGGATCATCGCTATCTGATTACCGACACGCGTTTTGAAGAGCAGATTGCGCACGACCAGCCCGACTGGGAGGCCAAGATCACGAGAAACTATCTCAGGACGGCCTGTGAGCTCTGCACCGAGAATCATGTTGCGGCAATGGCCTTCGAAAGCTCGATGTCCTATTCGGAATATGAAGTGATCGATGAGCAGAGCGAGTCCGACATCGTGCCTCTGTCCGGCGTGATTGAAGACATCAGGTCAGTCAAGTCACCTGAGGAAATCGATGCAATCCGCCGTGCCTGCGCCCTGTCAGGCAAGGGCTACCAGTATGTCCTTGACACAATCAGGCCCGGCATGACTGAACTGGAAGTCTCCAACGAGCTTGATTACTATATGAAGAAAAACGGTTCCGAAGAGCGTTCGTTCGAGACGATTGCCGCTTCCGGTGACCGTACGACATGGCCGCACGGAACCGCCACGACGAAGAAGGTCGAGGCAAACGACATGTTCACGCTTGATTTCGGCTACTATGTTGACGGCTATACTTCAGACGTGACGCGCACATTCTCTGTCGGCAGCCAGAGCGACGAGGCAAGGAAAATATACGAAACGGTGCTTGAGGCACAGCACCGGACGATCGAGGCGGTCAGGGAAGGCGTCAACGGCCAGGAACTTGACCGCATCGGCCGCGGCTACATCGAAGACGCCGGCTACGGCGAATACTTCAACCACGGCATGGGTCACGGCATCGGGCTTGACATTCACGAACTTCCGAATGTCGGCTATTCCTACAAGGAATACATGAAGGCCGGCCAGATCATCACGATTGAACCTGGCATCTACGTTCCGGGCGTCGGCGGCGTCAGAATCGAAGACGACGTTCTCGTCACAAAGGACGGTTACGAGATTCTGACTGACTTCTCCCGTGATTACACGGAAGTCTGAGGCGATTATCGATGAGGCCCTTGCACAATGCCATGTTCTTTTGGTATTATAGAGTGTATGAGTTATATTTGGATAAGCATGCATGAGCTTTTTCTTGTCCATAAATCACAGAGGAGGATCATCAGATGATTTCTGTTAACGAATTTAAAAACGGTTTGACCATCACAGTCGATGGTGAATTATGGCGTGTCGTTGAATTCCAGCACGTTAAGCCAGGAAAGGGTTCAGCCTTCGTTCGTTCCAAGCTCAAGAACCTGCGCACAGGCGCCGTTCAGGAAAAGACGTTCCGTGCCGGCGAAAAGGTTGAACAGGCTCAGATTGACCGCCGCAAGATGCAGTACCTGTATGCAGACGGCAACAACTATGTCTTCATGGATACGACGACATACGAACAGCTTGAACTTCCAGGCGAGGAACTCACTGAAGAGCTCAAGTATCTGAAGGAAAACATGGAAGTCAGCGTCATCATGTACGGTGCCGAAACACTCGGCGTTGAACTTCCGAACACGGTTGACCTGGCTGTTCAGGCAACGGAACCCGGCATCAAGGGCGATACCGCTTCCGGCGGTTCCAAGCCTGCCACGATGGAAACAGGTCTGGTCGTTCAGGTGCCGTTCTTCGTCAACGAAGGCGACGTCCTGACAATCAACACGGTTGACGGTTCATACATCTCACGTGCCAACTAGGAAGGTCGACACGGCGATATTCAAGGAGGTCCTTTAAATGGCTGAAGATAACAACATTGTCCTGGCAGAAGGTGAAGAAGGCCTGGGCGAAGTTCGCATCGCTCCTGAAGTGATTGAAGTGATCATCGGGATTGCCGCAAGTCAGGTCGAAGGCGTATGCTCAATGCGCGGCTCCCTGGCCAGCAGCCTGACAGAGCTTCTCGGCCGCAGGAACCGCGGTCGCGGCGTCAAGCTTGAGAATGGCGAGGACGGCTTGCTCGTTGATGTATATGTCTTCTTGAACTACGGCGTTTCCGTACCGAAAGTTGCCTGCGAGATTCAAGATAAAGTGCGCCAGCAGGTACTGTTCATGACCGGTCTGGAAGTTGCGGGCGTTGACGTCCATGTCTGCGGCGTCATTCCTGAAAGGGAAGTTCCGGCGATCGATCCTGACAACCCGTTCGGCGAAGAGAATGGTGAAGAAAATTGAGTATGTCCAGACATGACATGAGACGCCTGGCATTCCAGACCCTGTTTGCGATGAACAGCAATCCGGATGCTGCCTGCGCTGATGTATGCAGAACGGTGCTTGGCGAGGATGCCGAGATACCGGAATACCTTATGCAGCTTGTCAACGGCGTGAATGAGCATCTTCCCGAGATTGACGCAGCAATTTCTGCTCATCTCAAGAAGGGCTGGCCAATTTCACGTCTGAACAAGACCGATCTGACCCTGATGCGCATCGCGGTCTACGAAATCAAGTTCGTTGATGATGTTCCGAACAAGGTGAGCCTTAATGAAGCGCTTGAACTTTCAAAGGAATTCAGCGATGAGACTTCACGCCGCTTCATCAATGGCGTTCTGTCAAACTTAATCTAAGCAAATGACGGCTGTCGCATATGTGGCAGCTGTTTTTTTGTGATGATGATGGCTCCGTCGGCCTCGCTCCGGACGTGTGCGGCAGACAGGCGCATCTGATGTGACGGTGAGGTGAAACGGGAGAAGAACCGCACTTCAGCTGCAGCGGTGAGCAGGCAAAGTGACGGGTGAGTGAGGCAGAACTGGCACAATGCTGCGATTCTCCTCCCGGTTGCAGCCGGTCCGCACTGCTGTTTGCAGGACGGTGCGGGCGCATGTCCCTGAATAAATGAACAATTTCGAGACATGGCGACTGAAATTTCCAATGCCTTATGGTAAAATATCTATAAATAGACAGAATATGGGGTGTGTTTAATGACGGAGTTAATGAACGGACGTGCGCTTTCGGCAAAGGTCAGGGAATCCTTGAAGGAACGTGTTGAAAGGCTGAAGGCAAACGGCGTCGTGCCGACGCTTGCCGTGATTCTTGTCGGTGATGACGAGGCAAGCAAGGTTTATGTAAGGAACAAGCACCGTGCCGCGGAGAAGATCGGCATCAGGACGATTGACCGGACGCTGCCCGCAACGGCAAGCCAGGAAGAGGTCATTGCCCTGATTGAGGAATACAACGAGGACGCGGCCGTTCACGGCATCCTGGTGCAGATGCCTCTGCCAAGGCATATCGATGAGAAGGTCATCATCGATGCAATCAATCCGGCCAAGGACGTCGACGGATCTCATCCGGAGAACATGGGCCGCCTGTTCATGAACGAACCGAGGGCGCTTCCGTGCACACCGCGCGGCATCATGGAACTGCTTGATGAATATGACATCGATGTCCGAGGGCAGGAAGTCGTCATCGTCGGCCGCAGCAACCTGGTCGGCCGGCCGCTGGCAGCCCTGATGATCAACTCGAGCGCCACGGTCACCGTTGCACACAGCGTGACGCACAATCTGCCGGAAGTCACGAAAAAGGCGGACATTATCGTGTCGGCCGTCGGCAAGCCGAAGATGATCGGCCGGGACTACATAAAGGAAGGTGCGGTGGTCATTGACGTCGGCATCAACCGCATGCCGGACGGCAGTCTCTGCGGTGACGTCGACGAAGATGACGTCATGGGTCATGCATCCTACCTGACGCCTGTTCCGGGCGGCGTCGGTCCGATGACGGTGGCCATGCTGATGAAGCAGACGGTGGAATTTGCAGAAAGAAGTGTTGCGGATGCCTGAAGAGAGACAGTATCTGACCGTCACTGCGCTGACACGCTACATCAGGCGCAAGTTCACGGCCGACCCGTACATGCACAGGGTGTATCTTACGGGCGAGATTTCAAACTACAAGCCGCGCCGGGGTCATCAGTACTTCTCGTTGAAGGATGAGAACTCGGTGATTGACGCCGTGATGTTCTCGCGTGAGTTTCAGAAGCTGAAGTTCCGGCCGGAAACCGGGATGAAGGTCATTGTCAGCGGCAGGGTTGACGTCTTCGAGGCCAAGGGCGGCTACCAGTTCTATGTCGACACGATGGAGCCGGAAGGAATCGGCGCGCTGTACCAGGCCTATCAGGAACTCAAGCAGAAGCTTGCGGCCGAGGGGCTGTTCTCGGCGCAAAAGAAGCCGGTCAGCAGGTTCCCGAGAAGGATTGCGGTCATCACCAGTCCGGCCGGTGCCGTCATCCAGGACATCAGGAACACGGTTCACAGAAGATATCCGATTGCTCAGATCGTGCTCTTCCCGGCGATTGTCCAGGGGCCGCAGGCTGCGGACACGCTTGTGGCTCGTCTGAAGGAAGTCAACGCAAGGGGGGATTTCGACACAATCATCATCGGACGCGGCGGCGGATCAATCGAGGACTTGTGGCCGTTCAACGAGGAGAAGGTTGCGCGGGCAATCTACGACAGCAGAATTCCGGTCATCTCCTCCGTCGGACATGAGACGGACACGACGATTGCCGACCTCGTGGCTGACATGAGGGCTGCGACGCCTACAGCGGCGGCGGAACTTGCCACTTCCGTCCTGAGTGACGACCTGGCGCTGCTCGAACAGTACCGTTACCGCCTGATCAAGAACATGAGAATGAGACTCGACCACGTCGAACAGCGGCTTGACAAGTGCTGCCGCTCGTACATCTTCGTGCAGCCGGATCGCCTGTATGACGGGTATCTCCAGCGGCTCGACAGGCTGCGGGACCGTCTGACCGACAACATGCAGGGCAGAATCGGCCTCGAGAGGAACCGCCTGGCAATGGCGGACAAGGTTCTGTACGGCCGGATGATGCCGGACAGGATACGCATGACCCAGGGAGATCTGGACCGGCTGCGCGGCCGGCTTGAGACGGCGGGTGTCTCGAAGCTGAAAAATGCAGAGCAGCGCTTCGTCAGGGCGAAGGACTCCCTCGACATGCTGAGTCCGCTCAAGGTCATGGGGCGCGGCTTCTCATACGTTACCAGCAGGAACCATGTCGTAAGCAGCACTGACGAGCTCAGTGCCGGCGAAAGCATCAGGCTGAATCTGAAGGATGGCCATGCGGATGCGACAGTCACTGAAATTGAAAAGGATTGAGACATATGGAAAAGAAGACATTTGAACAGCAGCTGCAGGAGCTGGAGCAGATCGTGGAGAATCTGGAACAGGGCAACGTGCCGCTTGAGGAGGCCATGAAGCAGTTCAAGAAGGGCATCGACCTCAGCAACAGGCTGCAGAAGACGCTGAACAACGCCGAGGAGACATTGACGAAGGTCATCAATGTCAACGGCGAGGAAGAAGTATACGAAAGAGCTGATGACAATGAGCAGTTCTGATCTCAGGGCATTTCAGGACAGGTTCCTGCCGCTTCTTGACTCGCGCATGGATGTCTGGCTTCAGCAGCTGAACACCAGGAAGACACTGCATGACGCCATGGCCTATTCGGTCGATGCCGGAGGAAAGCGCATCAGACCGCTCATCATCATGCTTGTCTGCGATGCGTTCAAGCGCATGATTGACCAGGATGTCCTGGACGTCTGTGCATCGCTTGAGTTTGTGCACACCTACTCCCTCATTCATGACGACCTTCCCGCCATGGACAACGATGACCTGCGCCGCGGCAAGCCGACCAACCACATCGTGTACGGCGAGGCGATGGCCATTCTTGCCGGCGATGGTCTTCTGACCGCTGCATTTGAATGCCTGAACGGAACGGACCTGAGTGACGGCGTCAAGGTCAGTCTGACGGGCAGGCTGGCATATGCGGCCGGTCCGCAGGGGATGGTCAACGGTCAGACCGGAGACATTGAAAACGAGGGCGTGAGGCTCACGCTGCCGCAGCTCCAGGAGGTCCATGCCCAGAAGACGGGAGCTCTTCTGAGGTATGCCTTCGAAGCCGGCGGCATTCTCGCCGGCGTTTCCGGCGGCACGATGGCAGAACTGGCGGCGCTCGGCGAATCATTCGGCCTGTCCTTCCAGATTTATGACGACATCATGGACGTCGTTTCGACCCCGGAGGAGATGGGAAAGGCAACGCACAAGGACGAATCCGGGCACAAGAACACGTACCCGGGGCTTCTCGGACTTGACGGCGCCGTTTCCGAGCTGGAGAAAGCCGGAAAGGACGCAAGGGAATGTCTGCAGGTTCTGCGTGAAGAGCACGGAGCGGATACGGCAGGGCTTGAGGAGCTGCTGAATTATTTCAAAGTAGGTAAGGAATTTCAATGAAAAAAGAAAGAATAGACGTCCTGCTGGTTCAGCAGGGCTTGTTTGAAACACGTGAACAGGCAAAGCGCGCCGTGATGGCCGGTGAGATTCTCGGCGAGAACGAGGAGAGACTGGACAAGCCGGGGATGAAGATAGACCCCGAAACGAAGCTGCACTTCAAGGGAACGAAGATGCCTTACGTCAGCCGCGGCGGCCTGAAGCTCGAGAAGGCGCTCAAGGTCTTTCATCTCACAATCAGGAACAGGACGGTGCTTGACATCGGCTCGTCGACGGGCGGCTTCACGGACGTGGCGTTGCAGAAGGGCGCAAGGATGAGCTATGCGCTTGACGTCGGCACGAATCAGCTTGCGTGGAAGCTGCGTCAGGACGAGCGCGTCGTTGTGATGGAGAACACGAACTTCAGGTATTCGAAGCTAGAGGACTTCACGAGCGGTCAGCCCGACTTTGCCACGATTGACGTTTCGTTCATCTCACTTCATCTGATACTGCCGAACCTGCACACAATCATCAGCGAAGGCGGGGACGTTGTGGCCCTGATCAAGCCTCAGTTCGAGGCCGGACGCGAAAAGGTCGGCAAGCACGGCATCATTCACGATTCGAAGACGCATCTTGAAGTCGTCGAGGACATCATGGCCTTTGCCGCCGGTGCGGGCTATGACGTCTGCGAGCTTGACTTCTCGCCAATCACCGGCGGGCAGGGCAACATCGAGTTCCTGGTTCACCTGAGGTCCGTTGCGGGCGAGGGTGCCATTGATCCGGAAATCGATGCGGCGGCCGTTGTCAGGCAGGCGCATGCCGTACTCGAACAGAAATAGGAGGTGCAGCTGATGAGAAAGATAGACAGGCAGCGAATAATACGCCGGGTTCTTCAGGAAAATGAAGTCTACCGCCAGGAAGACCTGGTTTCGGCCCTTCAGGCCAGGGGCATTGACGTGACCCAGGCCACCATCTCCCGTGACGTGAAGGAGATGCAGCTTCTCAAGGTGCCCACTCCTGACGGAAACTACCGCTACAGTGTTCCGCCTTCAGTCAGGACGAGCACGGAGAAGAAGCTTAACCGCATCCTGGGTGAGGCCTACGTTTCATCTGATGTCCTGCGCGACATGTGCGTCTTCAAGGTCCTTCCGGGCAATGGTCCGGTCGTCACCAGCCTGATTTCCCAGATGGCCTACGATGAGGTCTTCTCCACTCTGGGCGATGACGATACGGTGATGATTTTCGCCAGGTCGGAGGAGGATGCCCGAAAGATACACGGCACCTTGCTCAAGATGATCGGCGAGGAATAGTCTGGGGGGTCATAGTTTGCTTCAGGAGTTAACAATTCGTGATTTTGCAATCATCGAGAGGATGGATCTGGATTTTCAGGAGGGAATGACCGTGCTGACGGGTGAGACCGGCGCCGGCAAGTCAATCATCATCGACGCGCTGGGGCTTCTTGTGGGCGGCCGCGGCTCTGCCGACTTCATCCGCAAGGGCGAGAACAAGGCCATGATTCAGGGGCTTTTTGCCGTTCCTGAGGATGCCAGGACAAATGCAGTCCTGGGAGAACTTGGAATAGAGGTTGAAAGCGACGGCCTTATCCTGCAACGTGACCTTTACCGGAGCGGCAGGAACATCTGCCGGATCAACGGCACGCTGGTCAATCTGGCGTCCCTGCGCCGGGTCGGCGAGACGCTGATTGACATTCACGGTCAGAACGAACACCAGGAACTCATGCATCCTGACACGCACATTCATCTCCTTGACGGCTTTGACGGCTCAATTGGGCCGCTTCTTGCCGGTTACCGGGAGCGCTACTCCGATTATCTCAGCAGGAAGAAGGCCCTTGAGAAGAAGGAGAGCAACGAGAAGCAGTGGGCGCAGCGCATGGACATGCTGCAGTTCCAGGTCCGCGAAATAGAGGCGGCATCCCTTGTTCCAGACGAGGAGGAGAGGCTTCTTGCCGAAAAGGAGGAGCTTGACAACTATCAGAAGATACATGACGCGCTCGAGACCGGCTATGAGTCGCTGAACGGCGAGGAATTCGACGTCCTTGGCGTGCTTGGCAACGTCATGGAGGAGATGGGCAGGGTTTCCGGCATCAATGACAGGCTGGAATCAATCTCCGAAAAGATTTCCGAGGCGTTCTACAGCCTGCAGGATGCGGGACGGGACATCTCCAGCGAACTTGACTCGATGGAATGGGATGAGAACCGCCTGGACGAGATTGAGTCCAGGCTTGAGACCATTCATCAGCTGAAGCGCAAGTACGGTGATTCCATTCCACAGATTCTTGACTACTACGGCAGGATTTCAGCCGAACTTGACTCCATGCAGCAGGTTGACGAGAATTCAAGGGACATGGAAGAAGAAGTGAACAGGTCCCGCACTGCAGCCGTGTCTGCGGCGGAGGAGCTGAGCGCAATTCGCAGGGAAGTTGCCGCAGAGCTTGAGAAGGCGATTCATCAGCAGCTGTCGGAACTTTGCATGGACAAGGCCGTCTTCGAGGTCAGGTTCCTGCAGGGGGATTCTCCGCAGTTGAACGAAAACGGTATTGATCAGGTCGAATTCTACATTCAGACCAATCCCGGCGAGGAGATGGGTGCCTTGGCACGCATTGTCTCCGGCGGCGAACTTTCGCGCATCATGCTGGCGCTGAAGACAATCTTTGCCAGAAGGCAGGGTGTGACGAGCATCATCTTTGACGAAGTCGACACCGGTGTCAGCGGCCGCGTTGCCCAGGCCATCGCCGAGAAAATCAGTCTCATCTCGCGCAATTCGCAGGTCCTCTGCATCACGCACCTTCCGCAGGTGGCGGCAATCGCCGACCATCACTACTTCATTGCCAAACAGGTTGTCGGCGGCAGGACCGAGACTCACGTCAAGGTTCTGGACGATGATGACCGAATACGTGAACTTGCCAGAATGCTGTCCGGTTCAGTAATCACCGAACTGACCCTGGAACATGCAGGCGAGCTCTTCGGAATGGCTGCCGAGATAAAGAGGAAGCCATGATGACGATGAAAAAGACAGTTCCATACCAAATGGTGTTGATGATGATTCTTCAACACCATTTGGTATGGAACCAAAAAAACAGACGCTGTCGGAATTCCGGCAGCGTCTGTTTCGTTTTCACTTGTTAACGGATCATGTTGCGGTACAGACCGATGACCTTGCCGACAATCGTCACATTGTCGAGAATGATCGGGGCCATCGTGTCGTTTTCCGGCTGAAGACGGTAGTGGTCGCGTTCCTTGAAGAAACGCTTGCATGTTGCCTCGTTTTCTTCTGTCATTGCGATTACGATGTCACCGTTGTCGGCATAATTCTGCCTGCGGACGATGACCTGGTCACCGTTCAGGATGCCGGCGTTGATCATGCTCTCTCCGCGGATGGAAAGCATGAACAGGTCCTCTGCGTCCTCGAATTCAGGTGGCAGCGGGAAATAATCGGTCGTTTCCTCAACGGCAAGAATCGGTGCACCGGCAGTGACGGTTCCAATGACGGGAATTTTCGTCTTTCTTGGAGTTTCGCCAATGGCTTCCAGGCCTTCAGGCGTGATTTCCATTGCACGGGGCTTGGTGGGATCCTTCTTGATGTAGCCGCGCTTGGCCAGGCGTGCCAGATGCCCGTGAACCGTGGAAGTCGACGAAAGGCCGACAGCCTGGCAGATTTCACGGACTGTCGGCGGATAGCCCTTCTCCTGAACTGTATCGTAAATGTAGCGTAAAACCTTGATCTGGCGTTTTTCAGATGTTTTCTTTGGCATAGGTACACCTCCCTTTGTTTTCGTTATTATTATAACATAAATCCGCAGACAATCAAACTAAAGTTCGTTCTGAAAAAATTTTTTCGATTCCAGGCATATAACTTGTATTTTCCGCAGAATTCAGATATCATAAGCCATGTTGATTTTTAAATACAGGAGGTCTGATCTTAATGGATGATGGTCAAATTCCACAGAATCTCATTGATCGCATCAATGAACTGGCCAACAAGAAGAAGACGGTCGGTCTGACTCCCGAGGAGCAGGAGGAACAGAAGAGTCTCCGCGAGACGTATCTGTCCATTTTCCGTGAGGGATTCAGAAGCAGAATTGAGATGCTTCAAGTCTATGACAAGAGTGGCAGGGAAGTCACTCCTGACAAAATCAAGGATATTCAGAGAAAGCGCGGATTGCGTGACGACTAGGAGACAATGGCAGGTTTCTTGAGGTTTCACTTTATTTTTCACGAAATATTGTGTAAAATTATTGGTTGAGACCTAGTTTTAATCAGAAGGGGGCGTTAGTATGTCAACACCAGTCGTAGTGCTGATCGTCGTGGTAGTGGGCCTGGCCTGCTTTGCAGGTGGTTTTTTCGCTGCTCGCAAGTACATGGAAGATTACTTGAAGAAGAATCCTCCAATCAATGAGCAGATGCTGAGGACGATGATGGTCCAGATGGGCCAGAAGCCTTCCGAAAAGAAACTTCACCAGATGATGGCAGCAATGAAATCAAACATGGATAAGAAATAGTCATATGTTTAGATTATGCTGAAATCAAGCCGGAACCGCGATTTCTGCGTGTTCCGGCTTTTTTGTTATTTTTTGAAAAGGGGTGTTTACTTTGGGTATTTTCAAACGTCTGGGCTGGTTCTTCAAGGAACAGAGGAAACGTTACTTTCTGGGCGTGGCGGCGCTGTTCGTCACGGCCATGATGACGATTGTGCCCCCGAAGATCATCGGCAGCATCGTTGATGCAATTTCACAGCGGGACCTGAAGCCGGGGTTCCTTGTACTCATGCTTACAGTCTTCTTCTTCAGCGCGGTCATCAGGTACCTGATGCGCTACGTCTGGAGAAAGTACATATTCGGTACGTCATTCATTCTCGAACGGCAGATCAGAAGCCGGCTCTTCAGCCACTTCATGAAGATGGACCAGACATTTTATTCCAAGCACCGCATCGGCGACCTGATGGCACATGCCACAAACGACGTCGACGCGGTCCGCGAAGTGGCCGGGTCGGGCATTCTGACCCTGGCGGATTCGCTCATGACGGGCTGCTCGACGCTGTTTGCCATGTGCATTTTCGTTGACTGGCATCTTACTGTTCTTGCAATTATTCCACTGCCGTTCCTTGCACTTGAGGCCACGTACCTCGGCAAGAAGATTCATGACGCCTTCGGGGATGCCCAGGCTGCATTTTCCGACCTGAACAACAAGACTCAGGAAAGCATCACCGGCGTCAAGGTCATCAAGACGCTCGGTCAGGAGAACGAGGACATCAAGGACTTCGAGCGTCACGTTGACCGGACGATTGCCGCCGACAGGAAGTCAATCATCATCGATTCCCTGTTCGATCCGCTGACGACGGTCATCATGGGCTTCTCGTACGTCATGACGATTGTCTACGGCGGGGCGTCCGTGCTTCACGGCACGATTTCCATCGGTCAGCTCGTGTCGTTTGTTTCCTATCTGGCCGAACTTGTCTGGCCGATGTTTGCCATCGGCCGCCTGTTCAACATTCTTGAACGCGGCACGGCCAGCTATGACCGCATCATGCTGCTGCTCGGCGAGAAGAACCACTGGGTTGAGCCGAAGCTTGAAGAACACACGGAAGTCAGCGGCAGTCTTGACTTCGACATCCGGGAGTTCAAGTACCCTGACCAGAAGGACCGCGGCGTGAACCTGACTGACGTCAGATTCGAGGTCAGGCCGGGCAGGGTGCTCGGCATCGTCGGCCGGACCGGCGCCGGCAAGTCCACGATTCTGAGGCTGCTCATGCGTGAGTTCGACAGCTATGACGGAAGCATCACGTTCGGCGGTCACGACATCCGCGACTACCAAATGCAGGATTTCCTGACACAGATCGGCTATGTGCCGCAGACGAGCTTCCTGTTCTCGACGACGGTCAGGGACAACATCCGCTTTGCAAGGCCGCAGGCGACTCAGGAGGAAGTCGATGATGCCGCCTATGCCGCCGACCTCGACGCCGACATCGGGCAGATGCGGGACGGATATGACACGGAAGTCGGAGAGATGGGCGTTTCGCTTTCAGGCGGCCAGAAGCAGCGCATGGCCATTGCCAGGGCGCTGATGGTCTCGCCGGAACTGCTGATTCTTGACGATTCCCTGTCTGCCGTTGACGCCAAGACTGAAAGGCACATTCTCGAACGCATCAGGAAGAGCAGGTCGGACCGGACGACGATCATGGTCGCAAGCCGCCTGAGTTCCGTCATGGCTGCTGACGAGATCATCGTCATCGACCACGGCACCGTCGTCGAGCGCGGCACGCACGAGCAGCTTGCGCATAACGGCGGCTGGTACCAGAAGACGTTTGAGATGCAGCGTCTCGAACAGAATGCAGGAAAGGGGGACGAGGAATAATGAAGAATGAATCAGCATGGGCAAGGTCCTTCACAAGAAAGGAGCAGAGGACGATAATCAGGCGTCTGCTTCCGTATGCCATGGAATTCAAGGGACAGTTCATCATCGCCATCGTGTTCGCGCTCCTTTTGAGTCTCGTGAACATTGCGCTGCCCCGCACGCTGCAGTACTATCTGGATCACTATCTGACGAATTCGAGCACGACGATGAGAATGATCTGGGCATTCGCGGCACTGTATTTTCTCGGAACGGTCATCAAGGCCGTGACGCAGTTCGTGCAGCAGTTCGCATTCGGCATGGGCGCCGAACGCACGCTTGAGAAGATCCGCGTCGAGCTTTTCCGGAAGCTCCACTCGCTTGGCCTCAAGTACTTCGACAACGTGCCCGCCGGATCCATAGTTTCGCGTGTCACGAACGACACGAAGACGCTGTTTGACTTCTGGACGCTTTTTCTGACAATCTTCGTTGCCAGCTTCTCCGTCATCTCGGCGTTCTTTGCGATGGCCAGCGTCAGCGTTCCACTGTCGCTTCTGACGCTGCTCTTCCTGCCGGTGATCTTCGGGACGACATATCTCTATGAGAAGCTCAGCTCGAAGATCTATCGCCGTCTGCGCGAATACCTCAGCCAGATCAACACGAAGCTCAACGAATCGCTCATGGGCATCAGCATCATCCAGCAGTTCAGGCAGCAGGAACGCATCACGGGAGAATTCGAGAATAAGAACGAAGACTACATGCAGATGCGTTTCAAGATGATCAAGATCAACTCGCTGCTCCTGTTCCCGATTGTGACGCTGCTTTACAACCTGGCAGAGCTCGTGACGCTGTCCTGGTTCGGCATCCAGGGCATTGACAGCTTCGTCAAGGCCGGCGTCATCTATGCGTTCCTGTCATACGTACAGAACTTCTTCAACCCGATGACGAATGTCATGGACTACATGGCCGTCTTCCAGGACGGCATCGTGGCCGGAAGCCGCATTCTGAGAATCATGGATGACACGACGTATGCTCCGAAGCAAAACGAGGACTCAACTGCCGAAATCACGGAAGGCCGCATTGAGTTCAGGGATGTCACGTTCGGCTACAATGAAGGAGATCCCGTCTTAAAGCACATCACGTTCACGGCCGAGCCAGGACAGACCATTGCCCTGGTCGGACACACGGGCAGCGGCAAGAGTTCGATCATCAACGTCCTGCTGCGTTTCTACGATTTCTCGAACGGTCAGATTCTGATTGACGGACACGACATCAGAGACTATTCCACGGCCGAGCTGCGAAGAAAGATGGGGCTCGTCCTGCAGGAACCGTTTCTGTTTTACGGCGACATCAAGACGAACATCAGAATGTACGACAAATCCATTACGGACGATCAGGTCAGATCGGCTGCTGAGTTCGTCGACGCCTCGTCGTTCATCGAGAAGCTGCCTCAGAAGTACGATTCCAAGGTCTTCGAGCGCGGCGGTGCCTTTTCTGCCGGTCAGCGCCAGCTTCTGTCGTTTGCGCGGACCATCGTCAGAGACCCCAAGGTTCTGATTCTCGACGAGGCGACGGCCAACATCGACACGCAGACCGAAATGATGATCCAGCACGGGATGAATCAGATGAGAAGAGGCAGGACGACGATTGCCATTGCGCACCGTCTGTCGACAATCAAGGACGCCGACCTCATCCTGGTTCTTGACAAGGGCAACATCGTTGAACGCGGCACTCATGACAGCCTGCTCGCCGAAAACGGGCGCTATGCGGAACTCTACCGCATGCAGAGCGCTCAGACGCAGGGACAGGGTGCATGATTCAATGACATTGAACGGGGCCGTCCGGCACAGGAAACACTGTGCCGGACGGTCTTTTTGTGCAGCGGGCGGCGTTGACGGGCATACCTGTGCCAATTTGAAAAAGCACAGGAGAAACCGACGGAAACAAAAAAACTCCACTCCATTTCTGAAGTGAAGCTTTCGGGGCCGTCAACACCATTTGACAAAGAACCGGAATGCCGTCTCAGGCATCCCGGTTCCTTGTTATGTCATGTTCGAGGTAAGGAGAGTACAGGATTTGAACCTGCGCGCCGGTGTTACCGGTTCGCCGGATTTCGAGTCCGGTGCATTACCACTCTGCCAACTCTCCATAACATTGTTAATTATATCAGTTGAAAATGATATTGGCAAGTGGAATTTCGATTTATTTTAATTTTTCAGCAGAATCTATGGAAGTCATGCGGGGACGGGGCTGAATCATCTCCGGAGCAGTTCTTCATCCACGCCGTGACTGATGAGATAGGCTTCCTTTCTTGCACGGGACTGATGCTTGAAGGCATATTCGGCCTTCAGGGCACTGGATTTGTCGGGGAACTCCTCGTGATGGATGAGTCTGACGGGGCGCCTTGTGCGGGTGTACTTGGCGCCTTCACCGCGGTTGTGGGTCGCCACGCGGGCGGCGAGGTCCGTCGTGAAGCCGCCGTAGAGGGTCCGGTCGGAGCAGAGCAGCACATAGAAGTAGTATCTGCCGTCAGCCATAGATGATCTTCCTGACTTCCTCTGTGTACTCGCCGTCGTCACCGTAGACGAAAAGCGGCGGCAGGAAGCGCAGTCCGCCCGGCTTGCCGTCCTTGATGGCCTCGACCAGCACCATGTTGGCTTCGCGGTCCCTTCTCGGGTAGACGAACTGCACCCGCTTCGGCTCGAGTCTGTGCTTTCTCATCAGTTCCAGCATTTCGAGCAGACGGTCGGGACGGTGAACGTAGGCGGCCTTGCCGTTCATCTTCAGCAGTCCGCTTGCCTGTTCGATGGTCTGTTCCAGCGTCACCGCCAGCTCGTGCCGCGCGAGGGCGAGATAGGGGTTGGGATTCTTGCTGCTGTCCGGCTTGTCGGCAAAGTACGGCGGGTTGCACGTGACCGTGTCGATGGTGTCCTTTTCCAGGTGGTTCAGCACGTTGTTCAGGTCATCGTTGATTACGGTCACCCGGTCCTCGAGTCCGTTCAGGACCACGCTGCGCTTCGCCATGTCGGCGAGCCTGGGCTGCAGTTCCACTTCGTAGATTCTGGCACTGCATTTCGGCGTCAGAAAGAGACCGACTGCCCCGTTGCCGGCACACAGGTCGACAATCTTCTGTTCCCTCTTTCTGGCGGGATTCGTAAAGTGTGCGAGAAGCACGGCATCGAGCGAAAACGAGAACACCTCGCTGCTCTGGATGATTCTGATGCCGTTTGCGAAGAGCGCATCAATGCGCTCGTTTTCATGAATTTCAACGTCCATTTCCATTCTCCGATTTTCCAAGGATACTTTCCATTATAACATTCAATCATTCGGAAAACTTGTAATTTTCACTGTTTCATCATATCATTGGGTATGAATAACATTTGAAGGGAAGAAGAAACGTGTTCTATTCTTTTATCAGGGCGGTTGCCAGATTCATCGTCTTCGTCATCAACGGCAACGCCCGCTATGAAAACAGGGACAAGCTGCCGGAAGGAAACTACATCCTGGTTGCGCCGCACCGCGCCTGGTTTGACATGATCTACTTCGCGCTCGCCGCCTCCCCGAAGAAGTTCTGCTTCATGGCGAAGAAGGAGCTCTTTGAAAATCCAGTGCTGAAATTCATCCTGGTGCATGCCAACGCCTTTCCGGTTGACCGCGGGAACCCGGGTGCCTCAGCCATCAAGAAGCCTGTGAAGCTGCTGAAGAATTCGGATCTTTCGCTCATCATCTTTCCGTCGGGAACGCGGCACAGCCAGAACCTGAA
Organism: uncultured Ligilactobacillus sp.; assembly: GCA_934201845.1. Lineage (GTDB taxonomy): Bacteria > Bacillota > Bacilli > Lactobacillales > Lactobacillaceae > Ligilactobacillus. The sequence continues at coordinate 339,652 of CAKPXA010000001.1, forward strand.
GGGCGGCGCCGTTTTGATTTCCAAGCTTTCGGGCGTGCCCCTCGTTCCGGTCGTCTATCAGGGACCGGTGACGTTCGGGGACCTCTGCAGGCGCAGGAAGTTGACGGTGCGCTTCGGTGACCCGATCGTGGTTGACCGCAGGATGAAGCTCACTGATGAAAACCAGGAAATGGTTCTGAATCAGATGAATGAAGCCTTCGAAAGACTTGACCGGGAGATAGACCCCAACTACCATTACGTCGACCCGCATCCGGAGAAGGCTGAAAAACAGCAGTAGAACCGGATGTGATTACATGGTCATCACTTCATTTCCGAGGTGGTGTCCTTTTTCATCTGCAGCTTGCCGCCTGTACGCTGCGATGAGCTTTTCTCATCCGGAATGCCGCAGACGGTGGTATAATGAGCATGAAAAGAGACAACGAGGTGAACGCAATGGCAGAGATGTCCGAGGCAAAGAAGAGGGCCAACAGGAAGTGGGACGAGAAGAACAAGGAGAAGGCCAGGAAGTATCAGTACCGTTCCATGGCCAAGTCATACGTCAGGAAGTATGCTGAAGCAGATGATTGAAGAAAGGCTTGAAGAAGGAGAGGTGTGATTTTCATGGACAGAAGGAGAAAGATCCAGACGCTGACGCTGATGCTGCAGACGGCGGTGCTCGTTTTGCAGCTGACGAACCTTGCAGGCATTCTGCGGGAAAGGAAGAAGTGACATGGACCGGTATGATCTGGAACGGTTCAGGAAGGCCCAGGCCGCTAACTACGGGGATGCGGTCGAGGAGCTCCGGCAGGGATGGAAGAGAACGCACTGGATGTGGTATGTCTTTCCGCAGCTGAAGGCTCTCGGTCGCAGCGAAACCGCTGCATTTTACGGCATCGGAGGCATAGGCGAGGCCTGCGCCTATCTTGAGGACGGAATCCTTGGTCCCAGGCTTGTCGCCGTCTCCAGGCTCCTGCTGGAGACTGAAGACACGAATCCGCGCCGCGTGATGGGCTATCCCGACTGCCTCAAGCTCAAGTCGTCGATGACGCTCTTTGAAAATGCAGCGCAGCGCATTCAGGACGGCGAGGCGGAGGAAGTCTTCGCTTCGGTCCTCTCGCGCTTCTATCACGGCAGACGCGATGAGGAAACGCTGAAGCTGTTAAGGAAAGAAGCTTGACATCGTTTTTGATATCTAGTACACTGTATTTGAATAATGAACCGGTGAAAAAGAGGAGTAGAAGGGGAAGACCGCAAAGAGAGTGGACGGATGCTGAGAAGTCCAACGGTCCGGTCCTTCGAAAGACACTTTTGAGGTGTGCCTGAGGAAGGCACCGCGACATGGCGCGTTATCCCCGAGTTAAAAGCCAAGGTGGTACCGTGCTTATGCGCCCTTGTCAATCAGTGATGGTTGACGGGGCTTTTTTGTTACCGGAAGAAAGCAGGAGGAATGAACATGAAATACCAGCGTCCAAAGGGAACGGCCGACATTCTGCCGGGCGAGTCCGAAAAGTGGCAGTTTGTTGAGAAAAAGGCCCGCGAACTGTTCAGAAAGTTCCGTTATCAGGAAATGAGAACGCCGATCTTTGAAAGCTTTGAGGTCTTCTCACGTACGTCGGGCGAGACGTCCGACATCGTGACGAAGGAAATGTACGACTTCTTCGACAAGGGCGACCGTCACATCACGCTGCGTCCGGAGGGAACGGCCGGCGTCGTCAGAAGCTATGTCGAAAACAAGCTTTACGGACCGGAAGTCCAGAAGCCGTTCAAGACATACTACATCGGACCGATGTTCCGCTATGAGCGTCCGCAGGCAGGACGTTTCCGCGAGTTCCATCAGATTGGCGTCGAGGCATTCGGCGTTGACAATCCGACGCTTGACGTGGAAGTCATCTCGATGGCAATCGAGCTTTTGAAGAGCTTCGGCCTGAACAGCCTGAAGCTTGCGCTGAACACGCTTGGCGACAATGAATCGCGTGCCGCCTACCGTCAGGCGCTGATTGACTATCTGGAACCGTTTGAGGAACAGCTTTCCGACGACTCGAAGGAACGTCTGCACAAGAACCCGCTGCGCGTCCTTGACTCCAAGGATGCAGGAGACCAGAAGATCGTCGAGGGAGCGCCGTCCATCCTGGACTACCTTACGGATGACGCAAGGAAGCACTTCGAGACGGTGAGGGAACTGCTTGACACGCTCGGCATTGAATACGAAATCGACCCGAACATGGTCCGCGGACTTGACTACTACAACCACACCATCTTTGAAATCATGAGCGATTCCAAGGTGTTCGGCGGCAAGTGGACGACGGTCTGCGCCGGCGGCCGCTACAACGGCCTCGTTGAGCAGCTCGGCGGTCCGGAGACGCCGGGCATCGGCTTCGCTCTCGGTGTTGAGCGTCTGCTGCTCATCCTCGAGGCGGAGGACGATGCATTTGACATCGACAACAGCCTCGACGTTTACGTTGTCGGAATCGGCGAGAGCACGAACGCCGAAACGCTCAGACTGGTCATGTCCCTCAGGCGTCAGGGCCTCAGCGCCGACCGCGACTACCTCGGCCGCAAGCCGAAGGCGCAGTTCAAGTCGGCAAGCAAGCTCGGCGCGAAGTACACGCTGACTGTCGGCGAGACCGAACTCGCCGAGGGCAGGGCCAACCTGAAGAACATGGAAACCGGTGAGGAAGTCAGCGTCTCATTGAACGACATCCATGCAGATTTTACGGGACTCGCAAAATAGGAAAGGAAGATTATTGAAATGAAGCGAACAACATATGCCGGCCTGGTTGACGAGAAGTATCTCGGACAGGAAGTGGTCCTCAAGGGCTGGGTTCAGAAGAGCCGCAACCTGGGCAATCTGATTTTCGTCGACCTCCGCGACCGCGAGGGTATCGTGCAGCTTGTCTTCAGCCACGAGATCTCCGAAGAGGCCTTTGCCACGGCCGAGACGCTCAGGGGCGAATACGTGATCGAGGCAAGGGGCAAGGTCGTCAGCCGCGCGGACAACGCCGTCAACCCGAACATGAAAACAGGGAAGATTGAAGTCGAGACGTTCGAAGTCACGGTCCTGAACGAGGCGAAGACAACGCCGTTTGGCATCGAGGACAACACGACGGCAACTGACGAGACACGCCTGCGCTACCGCTACCTGGACCTCCGCCGTCCGGAAATGCAGCGCTCGCTCATGATCAGGAACCGTATCACCCAGGCCGTTCACCGCTATCTGGATGAGAACCACTTCCTTGACATCGAGACACCGTACCTGACACGTTCGACTCCGGAAGGCGCCCGCGACTATCTGGTGCCTTCCCGCGTCTATCCGGGTCATTTCTACGCTCTGCCACAGTCACCGCAGCTCTTCAAGCAGCTGCTGATGGGTGCGGGCTATGACCGCTACTACCAGATTGCCCGCTGCTTCCGTGACGAGGATCTCCGTGGCGACCGCCAGCCTGAATTTACCCAGATCGACATGGAAATGTCCTTCATGACGGCGGATGAAATCCGTGAAATGACGGAAGGACTGCTGAAGGCAGTCATGAAGGAGACGCTCGGCGTCGAGCTTGAGACGCCGATCAGGCAGATCACCTGGAACGAGGCCATGGACCGCTTCGGTTCCGACAAGCCGGACATCCGCTTCGGCATGGAACTGAAGAACATGGCAGACGTCGTCAGGGGTGCAGGCTTCAAGGTCTTTGACTCCGCCCTTGAAAACGGCGGCCAGGTCAAGGCCGTCTGCGTTCCCGGCGGCGCCGACAAGTACTCGCGCAAGAAGATCGAGGAAAAGCAGGACTACATCAAGCGCTTCGGTGCCAGGGGCCTGGCCTGGATGAAGGTCACGGACGAAGGGCTCGCCGGCCCTGTTGCCAAGTTCTTCAAGGAAAGGGAAGCGGAAGTGAAGGAGGCCGCCGGTGCCAAGACCGGTGACCTGCTCCTGTTCGTTGCCGACAGCAGCAAGGTTGTCGCTGACTCCCTCGGCTATCTGCGCGTCTCAATCGCCAGGGAACTTGACATGATTGATGAATCACAGTTTGCGTTCATCTGGGTCGTTGACTGGCCTCTGTTCGAGTACAGCGAGGAATTCGGCCGCTACATCGCCGCCCATCATCCGTTCACGATGCCAAACGAAGAGGACCTCGGCCTGCTTGAGACTGATCCGCACAAGTGCCATGCCCAGAGCTACGACATCGTCCTCAACGGCTACGAGCTCGGCGGCGGTTCCATTCGTATCCACCGCAGGGACATCCAGGAGAAGATGTTCAAGGCCCTCGGCTTCACGAAGGAAAGTGCAGAGGCCCAGTTCGGCTGGTTCATGGAAGCTCTTGACTACGGCTTCCCGCCACACGGCGGACTGGCCCTTGGCCTCGACCGCTTTGCAATGCTCCTTGCCGGTAAGGACAACATCCGCGAAGTCATCGCCTTCCCGAAGAACTCCAAGGCTTCCGAGCCGCTTACCAACGCCCCGAGCATGGTCGCTCCAAAGCAGCTTGAAGAACTTTATCTGAAGACTGAAACAAGGGAATAGAATGTGCAGAAAACAGCCGCACCCCTGATTGACGGGGATGCGGCTGTTCTTGTGTTTTCTTTGGCAGCAGAAGTGGTAGTTCAGGCCCGATTCCGGCGAAAAACCGCCACTTTGTCCACGGCTCGCCGCCTTGGCTGAGACGAGCGGGAGAAAATCCTGGATTTGTCCGTAAAATTCTTCGTTCGTACTGAAAAAACGCCTCACCACCTGTGTGAAGCGTTTCTGTCACTTGTTCTCGATGTATGTCTTCAGGCCCTTGACCACGTCGCTCATGGCCTCGCTGCGGTAGCTCGGGTCAGAGATGCTCTCGAAGTCCTTCTGGGTGTTGATGTAGCCCATTTCAAGCAGTACGGCCGGCTGGGTGTTGTCGCGGATGACGAGGAAGTCGCCCTTGTCGACGCCGCGGTTCTCGAGACCGAGGGCGCCGAAGCTCCTGTTGAGGCAGCGGGCGAGTTCATAGGACTTGCCCGAATGATAGTAGTAGGTAGTGAAGCCGGAGGCGGCGTTCGGCTGGTCGCAGGAGTCGATGTGGATGCTGATGAAGGCGTCGGCGTGAACCTGCTGGGCCAGGACGGGTCTTGAGGACAGGCTGACCGTCTTGTCGGTCGAGCGTGTCATGTAGACCTTGGCGCCCGCTTCTTCAAGTTTTTTCTGCAGATCCTGTGCGAAGAGGAGGGTGTACTTCTTCTCCTTCTTGTTCCTGATGGACAGGGCGCCGGAGTCGGCGCCGCCGTGGCCGGCATCGACGACGATGGTTGCGCTGCCCAGGCTGCTGACCGGATTGGTGTAGCCGTCTGCAATCATCCAGTCGGCGATCCAGCCTGTCTTGCCGTCGTCAGTTCTGACATGAAGCCAGTGGTACTTCTTCGAGAAGACGGTCAGACGCTGGTCCTTCTTCAGAAAGCCCTCCTGCCTGTACTCGATGCCGGGTCCCGACTTCAGCACGGCGTCGCTCGTTTCAACGACTATCTGGTCCATGTAGCTCTGTGTCCGGTAGCCCAGGATGAATCCCAGTCCGAGGATGAGCAGTGCCAGTACGATGTTGCTTCCGGAGAGCAGCGGCCGCTTCTTCGGCCTTGATCTTCTTTGATTTTGGGTAGTCAACGGAATTTCTTTCCTTTCTTCGTGTATCAACATTGTCAATTATAACAATAGTTTGTCCGGTTTTAAAAGGTAATTGGAAAAAATCTCAGAATATCCCCCGGAAGTTCGTTGCATTGCCGTCGCAGAACGTGCATACTGAAAGCAGATGACTGACTTTGAGGTGATTTACAATGAAGAAGAAACTGTATCTGGTGCGTCACGGACAGACGCTTTTCAATGAGCTGCACATGACCCAGGGCTGGTGCGACTCGCCATTGACGGAACTCGGGAAGAGGCAGGCGGACGAAGCCGGCCGTTCGCTGCGAAACGTCGACTTCTCGGCTGTCTACACGTCAACTTCCGAGCGGACGTCGGACACGGCGGAACGCATTACGGACAAGCCGTATACAAGGCTGAAGGACCTGAAGGAGATGTTCTTCGGACTCTATGAGGCCCAGCGCGAGTTCACGCAGCCGAAGAACTGGTTCATTGAAAATACAGAGGCCTTCGTGCCGTACGGCGGTGAATCCGTGCAGGAGATGGCGGAAAGATTCGAGAACTGCGTTGAGGCGATCATGAGAGAAGACAACGGGGAGAACATCCTGATCGTCTCGCACGGCTGCACGATCGGCACCTTCATTGACCGCTGGGCTCCGGACACGATGCAGCTTCTGAGAAACCAGCACGGAATCCCGAACTGCGGCATTGCCGTGTTCGAGTACGATACGGAGACGGGCAGGTTCGTGCTGGAGAATCTGGTGGATCCGATGCGCTGGGGACACAAGGAAGATGACGACGTGCAGCTCTGAATTTGACAAAAATGTGATGCGTTTTTGAAAAAGCCGTTTGAAAGCACGTGGAATTAATGGTATCATATTTTAGAATGATAATGAAACAAGATTCAGGAGGATAACTTACGATGGCGGATATTAAGTACAAGCGCGTTGTTTTGAAATTGAGCGGTGAGGCACTGGCCGGGGAAGCTGGCCATGGCATCAACCCGCCCGAAATCCGTAAAGTTGCCGAAGAAATCAAGGAAGTTCATGATCTCGGAGTTGAAATCGCAATTGTCGTCGGCGGCGGCAACATGTGGCGCGGCGAGGCCGGCGCTGCCATGGGCATGGAACGTGCCCAGGCCGATTACATCGGCATGCTCGGCACGGTCATGAATGCCTTGGCGCTGCAGGACAACCTGGAGTCGGTGGGCGTTCCGACACGCGTTCAGACGGCGATTGAAATGCGTCAGGTTGCAGAACCATACATCAGAAGAAAGGCCGTGCGTCACCTGGAAAAGGGCCGCATCGTGATCTTCGCCGCAGGCACGGGCTCCCCGTACTTCTCGACGGACACGACGGCAGCCCTGCGCGCTTCCGAAATCAACGCTGATGTCATTTTGATGGCCAAGAACGGCGTCGACGGCATCTATTCCGCAGATCCGCGCCAGGATGCAAGTGCAGTCAAGTATGACAACCTGACTCATCTCGACATCATCAACAAGGGCCTCAACGTAATGGACACGACGGCATCCTCCCTTTCAATGGACAACGACATTCCGCTCGTGGTCTTCAACATGAACAGGCATGGCAACATCAAGAAGGTCGTTCTCGGCGAAAACATCGGCACGACCGTTACAAAGTAGTCCAGTCAGTGACTGTGGGCCGGGAATGCTCCCGGCCTTTTTAGTGCTGTTTTCGGAAAGTGCAAAGATATTGTTAAGTTTGCCGCTTCCACGTCAGATTACTTTTGACAAATTTACTTTCGTTAGATAACATAGTATTTGGTAGAACCCTGTAGTCAGCAAGGACTTCGGGGCACGGCCGCCGGAATGAGGCGGTGCGTTACATATTCTGCCGGCGTGATCCGGCATCAGGAAGGAAGATAGGACAATGGCTGTTAGTTCAGAATTAGTTAAATATCAGGAAAAGATGGAGAAGGCGGAAGCTGCGCTGCAGCACGAACTCGGCGGCATCCGCGCCGGCGTTGCCAATGCCAGCCTGCTCAACCGCGTGATGGTGGAATACTACGGTGCACCGACGCCGCTCAACCAGATGGCACAGATTTCCGTTCCGGAGGCTCGTGTCCTGATGGTTACGCCATACGACAAGTCATCGCTCAAGGATGTCGAACATGCCCTGCTTGCGTCTGATCTCGGCCTTACGCCGATGAACGACGGCAGCGCAATCCGTCTCGTCATCCCGCAGCTTACGGAGGAACGCAGAAAGGAACTTGCCAAGCAGGTCCGCGCGGCTTCCGAAAAGGGCAAGGTTGCAGTCCGTAACGTCCGCCGCGAAATGATGGATGCACTGAAGAAGGCACAGAAGAACGGCGACATGAGCGAGGACACGCTTCATGACCTTGAGGACGAGGCTCAGAAGATCACTGATGCCTCAATCAAGAACATTGACGGCATCACCGCTGCCAAGGAAAAGGAAATTCTGGCAGAGTAGAAACAGATGACGATAACGGGGCAAGAGTCGCAACGGCATTTCTGCGTCTGACGGTCCCGTTATTGTTGTATCTGCCAAGATACGGAGGAATGAGCAAGATGTTTTCGAAACTGTTCAAGACTAATTCCGGAAGCGGAGCCGAGGAGGTTTCGCTGGATGAGAACCGGATTCCGACGCACATTGCCATCATCATGGACGGCAACGGCCGCTGGGCCAAAAAGAGGCACATGCCCCGCGTCGCCGGACACAGGCAGGGAATGGAGACTGTCAAGGAAATCACGAAGGCGGCGAGCGGACTCGGCGTGAAGGTGCTGACGCTCTATGCCTTCTCGACCGAGAACTGGAAACGCCCCGAATCCGAGGTCAGCTTTCTGATGGACCTTCCTTCAAGGTTCTTTGACACATTCGTGCCGGAACTGATTGAGAACAACGTCAGGGTGAACGTGATGGGCTATGTCGACCGTCTTCCCGAAAAGACGCAGAAGGCCGTGCGCGATGCAATCGAACAGACGAAGGACTGCACGGGAATGGTGCTGAACTTCGCCCTGAACTACGGCGGCCGGGCGGAAATCGTCACCGGCGTCAGGGAAATCGCGCGCAAAGTCCGCGACGGCGAGCTTTCCGTCGACGACATCAGTGAGGAGACGGTCAGCGCCAGTCTGATGACAGTGGCCGTTTCACCGTATGACGACCCCGAGCTTCTGATTCGTACGAGCGGAGAGGAGCGCATCTCGAACTTCCTGTTGTGGCAGCTTGCCTACAGCGAAATGGTCTTCACCGACGTTTTATGGCCGGACTACTCACCGGCCGATCTGGCGGAGGACATCAGTAAATTTCAACAACGCGACCGCCGTTTCGGCGGCCTTGACGAGGAGGACAATAAATAATGAAGACACGTGTCATTACGGCAGTCGTGGCCCTGGCGGTTTTCATTCCGCTGCTCTGGATCGGCGGAGTGCCGTTCAACGTTCTGGTTTTTGCAATGGGCATCGTGGGCATGTCCGAGTTCCTGGTGATGAAGAAGGAACTCATCGTTTCAGTCGAGGCGCTTCTCAGCTTCATCGGCATTTCGGCGCTGCTGGCACCGGAAATGTGGCATTCATTTCTGCCCAGGCATGTGACGACGCTTGATGCATTCTACTTCACAATGCTCCTGCTGCTTGTCTACACTGTATTTTCCAGGAACCGCATCTCGTTTGACGATGCGGGCGTGACGGCGTTGGGCGGACTCTATGCCGGCATGGGCTTTCATCTGATGATGACGGCCCGCGCTCAGAGCTTCTGGGTGATTCTCTATGCGCTGCTGATTGTCTGGATCACTGACTCCGGCGCATATCTCATCGGCAGAAAGCTCGGCAGGCACAAGCTTGCGCCTCATGTCAGCCCGAACAAGACATGGGAAGGCTCCATCGGCGGCAGCGTCGTCAGCGTGATTGTGGCCGGCCTGTACCTGGCCTTTGCACCGGTCAGCTTCTCATACAGTCTGCCCGTGATGCTTCTGCTGTCGCTGCTCTTCTCCGTCGGCGGCCAGATTGGTGACCTGATTGAGTCTGCCTTCAAGCGTCATTACGGCGTCAAGGATTCAGGCAGGATTCTGCCCGGGCACGGCGGCATTCTCGACCGCTTTGACTCGCTGCTGTTCGTTTTGCCGCTGATGCATCTGTTCGGCCTGATTTGACCAGGAAAGGAATCTGCCCGTGATTACGACAATAATAACTTTTATCATCGTCTTCGGACTGCTGGTGTTCGTCCATGAATTCGGGCACTATTTCTTTGCCAAGCGTTCCGGCATTCTCGTGCGCGAGTTCTCCATCGGTATGGGTCCGAAGATCTATGCGTACCACAAGAACGGGACGACCTACACGCTGCGCATCCTGCCGCTTGGCGGCTACGTGCGCATGGCCGGGCTGGAGGACGATTCCGACACGCTGCAGAAGGGACAGCCTGTTTCCCTGGTCATTGACGAACAGGGAACCGTGCAGAAGATCAGCACCGACAGAAAGAAGGTTCTGCTGAATGCAGTGCCGCTTGAGGTGTCCGACTGGGACCTGGAGAAGGAACTCTGGATCAGGGGCTATGATAACGGTGACGAGGACCGGGAAGTGACCTACAGGGTCGACCACGATGCGATGATCGTCGAGTCTGACGGAACCGAGGTGCAGATTGCGCCGATTGACGTCCAGTTTCAGTCGGCGTCGCTTCCGAACAGGATGATTACGAACTTCGCCGGTGCCATGAACAACTTCTTCCTGGCCATCATCGCCTTTTCGCTGGCGGCTGCTCTTCAGGGCGGCGTCGTCACGAGCACGGCGACCCTGGCGAAGGTCCAGGAGAATTCCGTTGCCCAGAAGGCAGGCCTGAAGAAGGGCGATAAGGTCATTGCGGTCAACGGGGACAGGATTGACGATTTCGAGGACCTTTCCGAAAAGATTACCGGCAGTCCGGGCAGGGAGCTCAGGTTCACGGTCAGAAGAGGAAGCCGGAAGCTTGACGTCAGGGTGACGCCGGAGACGGTCACCGAAAACGGCAGCAAGACCGGCAGAATCGGCGTCATGGCCGGCCGGTCGGTCAACCGCTCGCCGCTCGCCATCGTCGGCTATGGCTTCACGCAGACCCGGGATGTCACGAAGCGCATCTTCGTGGCGCTCGGTTCCATGCTTCACGGCTTCAGCCTGAATGATCTGGGCGGACCGGTTGCAATGTACTCGTACACATCAAAGGCCGCAAAGTACGGCGTCGTCAGCGTGGTGTCGCTGCTTGCGCTGCTTTCGGTCAACCTGGGCATCGTCAACCTGCTGCCGATTCCGGCTCTTGACGGCGGCAAGCTGCTTTTGAACATCATCGAAGTCATCCGGGGCAGGCCAATCGATCCGAACAAGGAAGTCATCCTGACGCTCATAGGCTTTGCCTTCATGATGATTCTGATGTTTCTTGTGACATGGAATGACATTCAGCGTTATTTCTTCCACTGAAAGTTGTATAATGAAAAAGTAAAAAACTGAGAGGGGTATCTGCTTTCATATGAAACAGTCTAAACTATTGATTCCTACATTAAAGGAAGTACCGAGCGACGCAGAGGCGGTCAGTCATCAGCTGATGCTTCGCGGCGGCTACATCAAACAGATCACGGCTGGCATGTACGCATACCTGCCGCTTGCCTACCGCGTTCTGCGCAACATCGAGACAATCATCAGGGAAGAGATGGAGAACATCGATGCAGCTGAAATGCTCGTCCCGGCCGCTCTTCCGGCCGAACTCTGGCAGCAGACGGGTCGTTACGAGACATATGGTCCGAACCTGTTCAAGTTCAAGGACCGTCATGACCGTGACTTCATCCTCGGACCGACACATGAGGAGACGTTCACGACCATCGTGCGCGACGCCATCAAGACATATAAGAAGCTGCCGATCACGCTCTATCAGATTCAGACGAAGTACCGTGATGAGAACCGTCCGCGCTTCGGTCTGCTCCGCGGCCGCGAGTTCATCATGAAGGATGCCTACTCGTTCCATGCGGAGGAGGAAAGCCTGGACAAGACGTTCCGCGACATGGATTCCGCCTACACGAACGTCTTCAACCGCGTCGGACTGAACTTCCGCTCCATTATCGGCGATGCCGGTGCAATGGGCGGCAACAACTCCAAGGAGTTCATGGCGATTGCGCCAGTCGGCGAGGACACGGTCGTCTACTCCGACGAAAGCGACTACGCGGCCAACCTGGAAATGGCCCAGAACAGGCGCACGATGCCGAAGTCACACGAGACTCCGGGCGAACTTGAAAAGGTTGCGACGCCGAATGCAAGGACGATTGACGAAGTTGCGGAATTCCTCGGCTCGACTCCGGAACGTGAGATCAAGACCCTGCTCTTCATTGCCGACGAGCAGCCGGTCGTCGTCCTGATGCACGGCAACGACGAAGTCAACGAAGTCAAGCTGAAGAACTATCTTTCGTGCGACTTCCTTCGTCCGGCCGATGAGGACGAGGCAAGAAGGTATCTCGGTGCAGGCTTCGGCTCACTGGGACCTGTCGGCGTTTCCGAGGACATCGAAATCCTCGCTGACCTTGACGTCGAGAACATGGCCAACGCAAGCGTCGGTGCAAACGAGGACGGTTTCCATTACATCAACGCCAACCTCGGCCGCGACTTCAGCGTGACGCACTTCGCCGACCTCAGGACGGTTCGTGAAGGCGAGCTCTCTCCGGACGGACAGGGTCATCTCAAGTTCACGCGCGGCATTGAAATCGGTCACATCTTCAAGCTCGGCACACGCTATTCCAAGGACCTGGACGCCGTCGTCCTCGACGAGAACGGCCGTCAGCTCCCGATCATCATGGGCTGCTACGGCATCGGCGTCTCCCGTCTTCTGTCCGCCATCGTCGAGCAGCACTGTGACGAGAACGGCATCGTCTGGCCGCGTTCAATCGCGCCGTTTGACGTTCACGTCATTCCGGTCAACGTCAAGAAGGAAGAACAGGTCGAACTGGCCGAAAAGATCACGGGCATTCTCGAGGACGCAGGATACAGGGTCCTCGTGGACGACCGCAGGGAACGTCCGGGCGTCAAGTTCGCCGATTCCGACCTGATCGGCATTCCTGCCCGCATCACCGTCGGCAAGAAGGCATCTGACGGCATCGTTGAAATCAAGCTCCGCCGCACGGGCGAAACGCTCGAGGTCAAGTCCGACGAGCTGCTCAACTCCCTTCAGATTCTTCTCAAGGAAGAAAGTCTTTCAGAATAAGTCATAAGGCGCCGTCTGAGGCTTCAGCGGCGCCTTTACATAAAGGCAGGTAAACAACATGACAGAAACGACACTGCGGTTTGCCACCACCGCCGATGCAGCGGAACTGGTTGCAATCTACGCACCGTATGTCACGGAAACGGCAATTACATTCGAATACGATGTTCCTTCCGTCTCTGAATTTTCCCAGCGCATCGAGGGAACGCAGAAGAGGTATCCGTACATCGTCGCCGAGTGCGACGGGCGCATCATCGGCTACGCCTATGCCGGCGCGTTCAAATCCAGAGCCGCGTATGACTGGGCCGTCGAGACGTCCATCTACGTTGAAAGGGACGCCCGCGGGCACGGCACCGGTACGCTGCTGTACGAGGCGCTTGAGAGCATCCTTGCGCTTCAGGGAATAACGAACGTCAATGCCTGCATCACGTATGCCGAGAAGGAAGACGAACACGTTACTCACGGCAGCGTGAACTTCCACAGAAAGCATGACTATCATCTCGTCGGAAGGTTCAGCAGGTGCGGCTACAAGTTCGACACCTGGTACGACATGGTCTGGATGGAGAAGTTCATCGGCGAACACAAGGTTCCGATGCCCGAAATGAAGCCAATCGGCGAAGTCATGGCAGAGGCGGTCAGTATCCTTTCCTCATGCTGGGGATGAGCTGAACGTGAACGGCGTGCATGAGTCCGGGGCGCCAGACGGGCAGTTGAAGGGAAAACGGGCGTAATGCCTGATTTTACGTACCTTCGTCAGATGGTGTTGATTGATTCGAGAACTTCGCTTCATTTTTGAAGCAGGGGTTTTTGATGGCCTCAACACCATTTGACAAAGACCGCAAAAAAGGCGGCAGGTTTGAATCCTGCCGCCTTTTTGTCGTCACCCGACGAACCTGTCTGCAAAGTACTGGTGGAATCTGGCGTCATCCGTCAGTTCGGGATGGAAGGATGATACGAGCATGTTGTCCTGTTCGGCGCAGACGATGTTGCCGTCGATTGCGGCCACTTCACGGACCCGGCTTCCAAGCTCCGTGATGAACGGAGCGCGGATGAAGACGAGGGGAAGGGGGTCGTCTCCGCCGATCCCGCTGATGCGCTGACGGCATGAAAAGCTGTCGAGCTGGGATCCGTAGGCGTTGCGGCGGACGGTGATGTCCATCGTGCGCAGATAGCGTTCGGACTGGCCCTCGATTCTGTCGGCGAGAAGAATCATGCCGGCGCACGTTCCCCAGACGGGGAGCCCCTGTTCGATGGTCTGCTTCAGCGGGTTCATCAGGTCGAAGCGGTTGAGCAGGCGCCCCATGGCGGTTGATTCGCCGCCGGGCAGAATCAGGCCGTCGACTGCGGCGAGTTCCTCCCTTGTCCTGACGATGACGGATTCTGCTCCCGTTTCCTCAACTTTACGGCGATGCTCGGCGATTGCGCCCTGCATCCCGAGAATGCCAATTCGTTTCATGCTACTACCACCCGCGTCTGTCCAGATGCTCGTCTTCAGGCAGGGCATCGCAGTTGATGCCGACCATGGCCTCGCCGAGGTCCTCGGAGATGACGGCGAGTTTTTCCGGGTCGTCGTAGAAGGCCGCGGCGTCAACGATGGCCTTGGCGCGCTTCTTCGGATTGCCGGACTTGAAGATGCCGGAGCCGACAAATACACCGTCCGATCCAAGCTGGAGCATCAGGGCGGCGTCGGCAGGCGTTGCGACCCCGCCGGCGGCAAAGTTGACGACCGGCAGCCGGCCGTTGTCATGGACGTATCTGATGAGGTCGAACGGAGCCGCGTATTCCTTGGCAAGATGCATCAGTTCGGGTTCCGTTGCGGACTGGACGCGGCGCATGTCCTGCTGCATGGTGCGCATGTGTCGGACGGCTTGGGAGACGTCGCCCGTTCCGGCCTCGCCCTTTGTCCTGATCATGCTTGCGCCTTCGCCGATGCGGCGGAGCGCCTCACCGAGATTGCGGGCGCCGCAGACGAACGGGATGTCAAAAGATGACTTGTCGATGTGGTTATCGTAGTCGGCGGGAGTCAGCACCTCGGACTCGTCGATATAGTCGATGCCGATGGCCTGGAGAATCTGGGCCTCGACGAAATGACCGATCCTGGCCTTGGCCATGACCGGAATGGACACGGCTTCCTTGATTTCCCTGATCATCTTCGGGTCGGACATTCTTGCGACGCCGCCTTCCGCGCGGATGTCGGCCGGGACGCGTTCAAGCGCCATGACTGCGACGGCGCCGGCGTCCTCGGCGATTTTGGCCTGCTCGACGTTCGTGACGTCCATGATGACGCCGCCCTTGAGCATCTGGGCCAGGTTTCTGTTCAATGTGCTTCTTTCTTCCATGTGAAAACTCCTCCTCCTTGAAAGCTGTCGGTACACCTGTTAGAATTGTTACGTAACAATTCCGCCGTGTTTCTGACGGTTAATGACATTATAGTCAACGAAAGGGCGCATGACAATGGGACAGGACATAATTGACGACATTGTATCGATACAGCTGAACAAAGAAAGCACGATCCCCCTGTACATCCAGCTGT
The DNA here is from genome assembly GCA_934201845.1 of uncultured Ligilactobacillus sp. Lineage (GTDB taxonomy): Bacteria > Bacillota > Bacilli > Lactobacillales > Lactobacillaceae > Ligilactobacillus. The sequence goes on from CAKPXA010000001.1 coordinate 354,944, forward strand.
ACCGGCACATCAGGGCGATGATTGAGCAGGGCAGACTGAGCACGGACTACAGAATGCCGACAATCAGATGGCTGGCGGGCAGGCTCTCCATCAATCCCGGAACGGTGGTGAGGGCCTACAGGGAGCTTGAGATGAACGGCTATCTCATCAGCAGGCGGGGCAGCGGCAGCTTTGTCGCCGAGGTGCCGCTTTACGGCAGCGGAGACTTTGACGACCTGCCCGCGCTGGTGAAGGAAGACACTGCATTTGTCAGGGAAATGATAGACATGTCGGGCATTGCGCTCGATCCGGCGCGGTTTTCGACCGGTGACTTCAAGCGGGCCGTCAACCGCGTGCTGGACAGTGCCGGGGGGCTTGCCTTCACCGTTGACGACGAGCTGGGCTGCTATTCGCTGCGCGAGTCGCTGGCAGGCGAGCTGGCGAAGCGCAGGATCATGACTTCGCCGCAGAACGTGCAGGTGATTTCGGGTGCCCAGCAGGGAATCGACATCTGCGCCCGCGCACTGCTTGAACCGGGCGACTGCGTCTTCACCGAGGATCCGACGTATCCGGGTGCGCTTGAGTCAATCCGGGCAAGCGGCGCCAAGGTCATCGGCATCACCGTTGACGGGAGGGGATTTGCGATTGACGAGTTCGAGGAGAAGCTGAAGGTGTTCCGGCCGAAGCTCGTGTATCTGATGCCGATTGTGCAGAATCCGACCGGTCTTTCCATGTCGGAGGAGGTCAGGCACAGGGTTCTCGGGCTCGCGCATTTCTATGACTTCTACATCATCGAGGACGACTACTGCAGCGGCATCATGTACGAAAGGGGCGACTTCACGCCGCTCAAGGCCTTCGACCGTGACGACCGCGTCATCTACATCCGCAGCCTCTCGCACATGTTCGTGTCGGGGATGCGTCTCGGCTACCTGATCACGCCGGCGAAGCTTTCCGACCGGCTGAAGAGCGTCAAGCGGATGAACGACATCCAGACATCCGGCCTGATTCAGCGGATCTTCGACTACTATCTGCGAAGCAGCCTGTGGGACAGTCATAGCCGGATGCTAAGGGAGTCGTATCAGCACCAGCATGACGAGGCCTGCCGGATTCTTGCGGAAAAATTCAGTGCTTCGTTTGACTGGCTGAATCCGTCCGGGGGCTTCTGCTTCTGGATCAGGCTGAGGAACGGACTTTCCGCCGGAAGAATCGTTGAGGAGGCAAGAAGGTCCGGTCTGGTCATCTCGAACGGGGATGCCTACTACATCCATTCGAAGCCGGACAATCACCTGCGCATCTCGATTGCCCAGGTCAGCGAGGAGCAGATGAAGGAGGGGTTCAGACGGCTTGCGGAAATCGTTGACGGTTTAGCAAATTCTTAACATTTTCTGCAGGAAAATCCACTGAGCGCTGAAAACCGCGCCGTTGTTAGCACTCTGGAGTCACCAGTGCTAAAAAGGTGGTCGAAAAGCCGCTGAAATCACGCTTTCAGTGGTGTTGCACGCTTGACAATCAGGCGAACCTTGTGTATATTAATAATTGACTTAGCACTTAAGTGTGCTGAGTGCTAAAAGAGGTGATTGTATGTTAACGGAAAGGCAGCTTCTGATTCTGGAGGCGATTATTCGCGACTATACTAACGAGGGTCAGCCAATCGGTTCGAAGCGCCTGGAACAGCAGTTGCCCATTCATGCAAGTTCGGCAACAATTCGAAATGAAATGGCTGCCCTCGAGAGACTCGGTCTGATTGCCAAGGAGCATTCAAGCTCCGGCCGCATCCCTTCCGAGAGGGGGTACCGTTACTACGTCGATCACATCATGAAACCGGCGAAGATTGACAAGGGGGCCGTCCAGAGCATCCGGCAGTCGTTTGGAAGCGAATTCCAGAAGGTTGATGAGATTGTGGCCACCTCGGCCCGGATTCTGTCAGACCTGACGCAGTATACTGCAATTTCCCTGAAGCCTGAGTCAACGGACATCAGGCTTGAGGGCTTCAGGCTGGTGCCGATTGGCGACCGGCAGGTCATGGTGATTCTCGTCACGAGTGACGGCACCGTCGAAAGTCAGATGTACAATCTTCCTGAGGGAATCCGCGGCGACGAGCTCGAGTCTGTCATCCGCATTATCAACGACAGGGTTGTCGGCTTGTCACTGAATCAGGTGACTGCCAGGTTGCATGAATGTCTGCCGCTCATCACGCAGTATCTGCACAAGCCGGACGGATTCATGGATGCCTTCGGGAGCATTCTTGACAAGGCCGTCAGAAAGCAGATTTACGTCGGCGGCAAGACGAATCTTCTGAGCTTCACGCACGGGGCGACGCCCGAGCAGATCAAGGCTCTCTATTCGCTGATTGACAGGTCAGCGGATCTTGGAACGCTGCTGGAGAACGGGGACAGAAACGTTTCCGTCAGACTGGGGTCCGAACTACCGGACAATCTGCTTGCACACTACAGTCTGGTTTCAGCGGCATACGACGACGGTAACAACGGCCGGGGAATCATTGCGATTCTCGGTCCGACGAACATGCCGTACTCGAAGGTCATCGGACTGCTCAGCGCGTTTTCGGACGAGCTGACGCGGCGGATCTTCGACTATTACCGTCACTTAAGTTGAATATTGAAGGAAAAGGGGTGTTTACGTGACTGAAGAGGACAAGAATAAAAAGCAGGACCAGTCCGCTGAGGAAGAGGAAACCGTGAAGGCTGAGAAGGCCGGACAGGGTGCTGCAGCAGACAAGCCCGAAGACAAGCAGACCGGAGAGGCAGAGAAGAAGCTCGAGGAACTTCAGAAGAAGTACGACGAGCTGGAAGACAGGTATCTGCGCGCCGAAGCTGAGATGCAGAACATGACGAAGCGTTTCAGGAAGGAGCAGCAGCAGCTTCTCAAGTACGAGGGCCAGGACTTCATCAAGGACATTCTGCCGGTCATCGACAACCTGAACCGCGCACTTCAGACGGACGTCGGAGAGAACGGTTCTGAACAGCTCAAGCGCGGAATCGAGATGGTGCAGCGCAATATGGAAAAGGCACTGAATGACAACAACGTCACGAAGATCGAGGCACTGGGTCAGAAGTTCGACCCTACGCTTCATCAGGCGGTCAAGGCGGTTCCGGTCGAGGAAGGCCAGGAAGCGGAGACCGTGGTTGAGGTCTATCAGGACGGCTACATGCTGAAAGACCGCGTTTTGCGGCCGGCAATGGTCGTTGTTGCACAGTAACATGGAAAACTAAAAGCAAAGGAAGAATAACTAATGTCAAAGATCATTGGTATTGACCTCGGGACGACGAACTCAGCAGTCGCTGTCCTTGAAGGCAAGGAAGCAAAGATTATCACGAATCCGGAAGGCAACCGCACGACACCTTCCGTCGTATCGTTCAAGAACGGTGAAACACAGGTCGGCGAAGTCGCAAAGCGCCAGGCCATCACGAACCCGGACACGATTTCATCAATCAAGCGTCATATGGGCGAAGCCGGCTACAAGGTCGACATCGAAGGCAAGGAATACACGCCGCAGGAAATCTCGGCCATGATTCTTCAGTACATCAAGGACTACGCTGAAAAGTATCTCGGCGAGGAAGTGACACAGGCGGTCATCACGGTTCCTGCCTACTTCAATGACTCACAGCGTCAGGCAACGAAGGATGCCGGCAAGATTGCCGGTCTCAAGGTTGAGCGCATCGTCAATGAACCTACGGCCGCAGCCCTGGCTTACGGCCTTGACAAGCAGGACAAGGACGAGAAGATTCTCGTCTTCGACCTTGGCGGCGGCACGTTCGACGTTTCCATCCTCGAACTCGGCGACGGTGTCTTCCAGGTTCTCTCGACGAACGGTGACACACATCTCGGCGGTGACGACTTCGACAACAAGATCATCGGATGGCTCGTTGACGGCTTCAAGAAGGAGCACGGCATCGATCTTTCAGCTGACAAGATGGCAATGCAGCGTCTGAAGGATGCCGCTGAAAAGGCCAAGAAGGACCTTTCCGGCGTAACTTCCGCCCAGATTTCCCTTCCGTTCATCACGGCCGGCGCAGAAGGCCCTCTTCATCTTGAGACAACGCTGACGCGTGCCCAGTTCAACGAACTGACACAGGACCTCGTTGAACGCACGAAGATTCCTGTCCGCAACGCCCTCTCCGATGCAGGTCTGACAAACGCCGACATCGACGAAGTCATTCTTGTCGGTGGATCCACACGTATCCCGGCCGTCAAGGAAGCAGTCAAGGCTGAAACGGGTCACGTTCCGAACGAGTCCGTCAACCCTGACGAAGCCGTTGCCCTCGGCGCCGCCATCCAGGGCGGTGTCATCACAGGCGATGTCAAGGACGTTGTCCTGCTTGACGTCACACCTCTTTCACTTGGCATCGAGACAATGGGCGGCGTCTTCACGAAGCTCATTGACCGCAACACGACAATCCCGACATCCAAGTCACAGGTCTTCTCGACAGCCGCTGACAACCAGCCGGCCGTTGACATCCACGTCCTTCAGGGTGAACGTCCGATGGCCGCAGACAACAAGACGCTCGGCCGCTTCCAGCTGACGGACATTCCGCCTGCACCACGTGGTGTTCCTCAGATTCAGGTTACATTCGACATCGACAAGAACGGCATTGTCAATGTTTCCGCCAAGGATCTCGGCACGAACAAGGAACAGAAGATCACGATCAAGAGTTCGTCCGGCCTTTCCGATGAGGAAATCGACCGCATGGTCAAGGAGGCAAAGGAAAACGAGGAAGCCGACAAGAAGCGCAAGGAAGAAGTCGATCTCAGAAATGAAGTCGATCAGCTGCTCTTCCAGACTGACAAGACTCTTGAGGAAGTCAAGGGCAAGGTCGACGAAGCTGAAGTCAAGAAGGTTGAGGATGCCCGTGACGCCTTGAAGAAGGCCCAGGAGGCAAACAACCTCGAAGACATGAAGACGAAGAAGGACGATTTGACAAAGGCTGTCCAGGACGTCTCCGTCAAGCTCTACGAACAGGCTCAGCAGGCCCAGCAGCAGGCTCAGGGCGCAGCCGGTGCACAGGATGCGGGCAACGCTTCTTCAGGAAATGACGGCAACACTGTTGACGGCGACTTCAAGGAAGTAGATCCAGACGATAAGAACTAGTAGTCAGGGAAGGGCTGGATTCATTCCAGCCCTTTTTCAATCCGCGAACCTGTGTTATGCTAGGTTCAAGGACATAAATTTTGAAGGGGTATCAGTATGGCAGAACAAAGAGATCCATATGACGTTTTAGGCGTTTCAAAAGATGCATCTGCTGATGAAATCAAGAAGGCATACCGCAAGTTGTCGAAGAAGTACCATCCCGACCTGAACCACGAGCCGGGCGCCGAGGAGAAGTTCAAGGAAGTCAATGAAGCCTATGACATCCTGGGCGATCCGCAGAAGAAGGCACAGTATGACCAGTTCGGCGCAGCCGGTGCTCAGGGTGGCTTCGGCGGCCAGGGTTTCGGTCAGGGTTTCGGTGGCGGCGACTTTGGCGGTTTCGGCGGTTTCGACGACATCTTCAGCTCGTTCTTCGGCGGCGGTTCCGGTGCGGGACGCAGTCAGAACGCACCGCGTCAGGGCCGCGACCTTCAGTATGAAATGAGTCTGAAGTTCGAGGAGGCAGTCTTCGGCAAGACGACGGAGATTCAGTACACAAGAGAGGAAACATGCTCGACGTGCAGCGGCTCCGGCGCAAAGGCCGGCACAAGTCCTGTGACATGCTCCCGTTGCGGCGGGCGCGGCTTCATTCAGGTTCAGCGTCAGACACCGCTCGGCCGTGTCATGACGCAGCAGGAATGTGACGTCTGTCACGGTTCCGGCAGGGAAATCAAGGAGAAGTGCACGACCTGCCACGGCTCCGGTCATGTCAGGAAGAAGCATGCAGTGCAGGTCAAGGTTCCGGCCGGCGTTGAAAACGGAAATCAGATGCGCCTTCAGGGCCAGGGTGAAGCCGGCTTCAACGGAGGACCGTACGGTGACCTGTTCATTGTCTTCGTCGTCGAACAGAGCAGGGACTTCAGGCGTGACGGCGCCGAAATCTACTTCAACCAGGACATCAGCTTCGTTCAGGCGGCCCTTGGTGACGAGATTGAGGTCAAGACCGTTCACGGTAACGTCAAGCTCAAGATTCCGGCCGGAACGCAGACGGGCACGACGTTCCGCCTGAAGGGCAAGGGCGCTCCGCGTCTTCGCGGCTCCGGCAACGGTGACGAGCAGGTTACGGTCAACATCGTGACGCCGAATAATCTTAATGAAAAGCAGAAGCTTGCCCTCAAGGCCTTTGCGGAGGCCTCGGGCAGGAAGTCATTCGGCGAGGGCTTCTTCGAGAAGCTGAAGAAGCAGTTCAAGGAATGATGTGAAGGAAGCGGCACAGGCATCAGATCACTGAAGGCCTGCGCCGCTTTCGATACATTAAAGGGAGGGATTAGATGACGCATTCAGAAAAGACACTCGAACTGCTTGAGGCAGGACAGATTGAGGAGGCCGGGAAGGAATTCGGCCGGGCGCTGCGCAGAGACGACGACCAGATGATCTACAGCCTGGCGGAGGAACTCTATTCGCTCGGCTTTTCCAGGCAGGCGAAGAGGGCGTACGAGAAACTGCTTGAGCGCTATCCTGATGAGGACAGCATAAGGACGGCCCTGGCCGACATTGAAATCAGCGACGGGCATGACGACCGCGCACTTGAGCTGCTCTCGGAGATTGCACCCGATTCGGATGCCTATCTTGAGGCACTGCTTGTCTCGGCCGACCTCTATCAGACGCAGGGGATGTTTGACGTCAGCGAGCAGAAGCTGCTTGAGGCCAGACGCCTTGCACCGGATGAGACGGTCATTCAGTTCGGACTGGCGGAGCTTTACTTCAACATCAAGGAATACCGCAAGGCGGCACAGTGCTACCTTGACCTGGTCAAGTCAGGAGTGCTTGAGTTCTCCAAGGTGAATCTCGTCAGCCGGCTAGGTCTTTCATATGCCGGGTTCGGCCGGCTGGAGACGGCGCTCGGCTATCTGGAGCAGATTCCGGAAGAGGAGCTTGACGCTGACACGTGCTTCCAGCTTGCCTTCATCCAGTTCCAGCAGAAGGACTACGAGGATGCGCAGAAGAACTTCGAGAGGCTGCGTGACACCAATCCCGACTATTCGACGCTTTATCCCTACCTGACCGAAATCTACGAGCATGACGGCAATCTGGCCCAGGCGCTCCGCACGGCCCAGGAAGGACTTGCCGTCGATGAGTTCAACACGAGCCTCTACGAGAAGGCAGCCGGACTTTCCGGCAAATGCGGCAATCCGGACAAGGCGCTCGAGTACCTGAAGAAGGCCGTTGAAATCGACCCGGATGACCTGACGCTCGTGGTCGAGCTCAGCACGCTTCTGACGGATCTCGGACGGCACGAGGAAAATGTCAGCCTTGTCAGCCGCTATCTTGAAGACGACGAGGTCGACTCCCAGCTCTACTGGAATCTCGGCAGGTCATACGCAGCGCTTGACCGCTACGACGATGCAGTCAGGTACTACGAGGCTGCCGGGCGCGACCTGGGTGACAGCCCTGAATTTCTCAGGGATGCGGCCTTCTTCTATCGCAATGCCGGTGAGAGGGAAAGAGCGCTTTCCTGTGCGGACAGGGCGCTTGGAATGTGTGCCGACGACTATGACTTGGCAATGCTGAAGGAAGAACTCGAATACTAGGCGAAATGGTGTTGATGATGATTTTTCAACACCATTTGACAAGGATTCATAAAAGGCAGCTCCCGGACGGGGGCTGCCTTTTACGTCATTCAGTTCAGCGAGGCGAGCATGCTCCGGTAATAGTTGAGCGATCCGGCCTCGAGATGGGTGACTGAGCAGAGCTTCTCGTCCGGCATGTCCTGGTGTTTCCTGATGAAGTTCAGGATGTTTGCCTGGTAGAGCTTCTGCGGGACGAGACGCAGGTCAAGGTACTTCTGGTCCTTCTTCAGGTACTTGTGGATGCCGGGCAGCGTAACGCACGGCTCCGTCAGGTTGATGCGCTGCTTCGGGAACAGTTCCTCGCAGTTCTGGCGCCGCCTGAGCTCGGAAGTGCCTTCCATGAATCTGTCAACGAAGTCCTGTTCGAAGCCGCTGAATTTATCGGTGGCCATCACCCTGAAGAAGCCCGGACTGACGATTTCGGAAATCGTGTAGAAGCGGGCCAGGCACAGCAGCACCATGCGCGTGTAGAGCGTCAGCCGGCTGTCCTCCAGATATTCCTGCAGGCTGTCAGCCCAGTCGAGCGGAACGTCCTGCCCTGTCTTCTTCTTCAGTCCCTTGATGGCCACTGTCGGCAGCGACGTTGAAAGACCGTTCGTGAACAGGAACGTGAAGTAGACGTTCAGATGCGTCAGGGTCTTGTTGTAGGTCGAATTTTTGATTTTACGCTTGACCTGAAGCATGTTGAGGTAGTCCCTGACATCGGCCTCCGTGATGTTCGACAGGCTCGGATTCAGCCGGTAGACTCTGTTGAATCCGCGCAGATGCGTGAAGAGCCGTTCGACGTCGCTGCAGATGTCCTGCTGGGTACTGTCGGCCAAAACGCGCTTGTTGGCCAGATAGTGCCGGAACTGTTTTTCGTAGGGGAATGCCATATTTCATCGCCTCGGTGCTGGTTGTTTTGATTTAATTGTAGCATTACTTGTCATAAACAACAACAGTATGGTGTTACTTTAACTTAAAATTGCAAAGGATGCGTGACAGCTTACAGGCATTTTTCTTGAAGGGACTTTCATTCGATGATATCGTTGTATCGTGGAACAGGAGGAAATGATACATGAGAAAGATGACTTATCCTGCAGTGTTGAATAACAGCTTCAATCCCGATGACGTGTACACGGTGACGTTTCCCGACGTTCCCGGTACGGTCAGTGAGGGAAAGGGAATCGATCAGGCCCTGAAGAACGGTGCGGAGGCTCTGGGACTGATGCTTTATGATATGGATGATCTTCCGGAAGCATCTGACATTGACGAAGTGAGAGAGAAAAACCGGGAAGCGGTTGTCAGACTTGTTGTCGTTGACCTGGAAGAGACATGTAAAACGGTCAGGGAAATCGGCTGAGAGACCGGTGGTGTAAACGGCGTTGGTGAAGGTTCACCAGCGCCGTTTTTCGTTTCTGACAGTGGGTGACGATGAGAGAAGTTAAGGGGGAGAATTGTATATGACGAGTTTCCATGTATTTATCAATGAAACGTCAGACGTACATACATCTGACATCACGGAACAGCAGGTTCAGACACAGGCGACAACCGAACGGAAAACAGAAAATGCAAAGTCAGAGCTTGACAATGCAAAGCAGAATGAACAGCAGGCTCAGACAAAAGCCGACAACGCACAGTCCGATGCCGAAAAGGCAGACAAGAATGCGGAAAATGCAAAGAATGACGTGAACAGTCAGAAGAATAACGTGGCAGCCGCTCAGAAAAAGTATGACAATGCAGTCAGTCAGAAAAATGATTTTGAAAAGCGTGTCCAGTCCGTAAAGGAAAAGTACAGTAAGGCTGAAGCTGCACTGGAACGGGCGAATGCCGATTTCGAGAATGCGAAGAAAGCTCTTGAGAACAACGGGCTTGACAAGGCTCAGAAAGACCTTTCGTTGCTTCAAAACGCATACAACAAGGCTCATTCAGATTATGAAACTGCGCAGAAGGCTTATGACACGGCAAAGGAAAAGGAAAACAGTGTTCAGAAAAAAGCTGATGACCTTGCGGGTGCAAAGCTTTTAGTCAGTAAAACCACGAAGCAAAGGCCAAGAAAATGCTTGAAGTCTTCGACAAGTGGGAAAAGGCGGGCAGACCGCTTAATGACCAGGGATACAACAAGGAATGGGAAGATGCGTACATGGACTTTCTCCGTTCCCTGCATGACAACGAGAAGTATCTCAACGTCAAAAACGATGAACTCATCTTCACGGGCAACGAAGATGACAAGAACGTGTCCGTTGCCCCGTCTCATCTAACGTGCGAGCAGCAGACTGAAATTTCCCAGTATTCATGCTGGATCATCAACAGTCTTCGTGATGACCTCGGGCTTACTCCGTATGTCGGCAAGGTCACAGTGACAGAGGGAATGCTTGCCATGCTCAATGTCGTGAACGGAAATAAGAACAACGCTCACGCATTCGGAGTGGCTGTTGCATATGATAGTGCAACATGCGAACCAAACATTTCCACATTGTATGATCTGAAGATGTCGATTAAAAACACAATCTGGACATTCGCAATGACTGACCTTGATGACGGGCTGATAGGCCATGCAATGTCAATCACTGGAATTGATAATCTAGACGCTTATGGTAAATGCTCGGAAACATATCTCGGCGCACAACTCGTTATGGTGAATGGGATGACTTAGACCGCTCGGGAAACGAAAAACGGTATAACTGCAACGTTTGGGATTTCTATTTAGTTTCCAATCTCCGGAGCAAGGTTGCTGAAGTCCTTGAAACCAAGGATACCACCGTATGTAAGTTCGAAAACGGTTCACGAAGTCCGAATGCAAAGCAGATTGTGGCTCTCTGCAAGATGTACGGCGTTTCCGCTGATTATCTTCTTGGACTCTCGGATGAAAGACAGGACGGGAGCAGCATTTCCGAATGAAGGAGCCGGTGACGGCATCTGCTGGCATAGGACGAAAAGGACCACACATCCCTCGATTGAGGATGCATGGTCCTTTTCGTCATTTCAGTATTTCACGTACCCTTTTCCGCAGATCGGGCAGCACCTGATCTGCAAACCAGGGGTTTCTGCTCATCCAGAGCTGGTTGCGTGGTGAGGGGTGGATGAGGGGAAAGTATTCCGGCAGATACTTTCGGTAGTCCTTCACGACGTCCGTCAGCCTGGCCCGAGGCTTCAGGTGAAGGTAGTGCCGCACTGCGTAGTTGCCGACGAGAACCGTCAGCTCGATGTCCGGCATGGCGGCGAGCAGGCGGGGATGCCACTTGTCCGCAAAGCCCTTTCTTGGCGGCAGGTCGCCTGACTTGCCGCTTCCCGGAAAGTAGAAGTCCATCGGCAAGACGGAAATCAGCCCCGAGTTGTAGAATGTGTCCTCGGAAACGCCGAGCCAGTCGCGCAGGCGGTCGCCGCTTCTGTCCTTCCAGACGATTCCGGCCTCCTGGGTCCGCTGTCCCGGTGCCTGGCCGACAATCAGGATTCTTGCGCGGGAACAGGTCTGATAGAGAGGGGCGATGTTCTGTCTGGTATACTGCATGTTTGCGGGATCGTTTCTGATTTCGTCCCGGATGTCTTCCGGAGTTTCCATGATTTCACCTCGTCACGTTCAGATGTACTGAACTTCGGCCGGACTGATGACTTTGATCAGGTCATCGATGTCGTTTTGCCTCTGCATTTCGCAAGGGAGGTCGAAGTTTCTGCGCGGGTCGTTGATCACGATGTCGCTTTCCATGCCGGTCTCGAAGTCGTCAAACGGCGCGAAGGCCTTCGCAGTGGCGGCCTGGTAGGGTGCAAGAAGCAGACGGTGACCGTGCTTGCGGCAGATGACGTTCAGCTTGATCAGCGAGTCGGGGTCATAGGGTGAAAGCGTGGTCGTGATTGTGGCGTCCGGCTTGAGACCGGCGATGCCCTGGTCAAGGTCTACGAAGTCATTGAGCGTGGCCGGACCTTCGCCGATCATGGCCTTTCCGAGAATGAGGAGGTCGAGTTTCTGGTCCCTGAAGAACTGCTTCCAGCGCCTGATGCGCTTTTTGTGGATTCCGTGCGTGACGAAGCGCGGCGCATAGCCGGTCTTTCTTCCGTCCTCCTCAATCAGCAGGACGCACGAGCCGAACCAGCCGTCATCGTTGGCCTTGGCGGTGACCGTCAGTCCGTTCAGTTCGACCGGATAGTCATAGGGGATGATCCTGGTGTTTTCCAGGATGTGAAGCGGTACTTCACAGAATTTCAGCACCCTCTGTGCCAGCTTGTAGATTTCCTGGGTAATGAAGGCCTCACTCGTCTTCGGGAGCCTGCCCAGAAGCCGGCCTATTTCGTCGGACATATGGGTGAAGAAGATGTATTCCGTGTCGGCCATGTCTTCTTCTTTCTTTGGATCAAGACAATATTTCTTCATGTTGTTTTCCTCCTATAGGTTTGCATCGGTCTTGAAGTTAAGTGGTGAAAGGTCCGTTGACTCGGTGATGAGCTCTGCAGTCAGCTTCTCAACCCTGTCCAGGGCAAGTCTCTGCATTTCCACGGAAGCCTGCGTGAGAAGCTGCGCACGTTCGTTTCCTGAAAGTCCGCCGGCTCTGCGGTCGGTTTCTGAAATCTTCTTCCGGAACTCGATGGCGCAGTCCTTCTGCAGGTCATGCAGGCGCTGTCCGAACAGCGGATAGTGCGGGTCGACGAGGACGCCCAGGAGCTTGTAGGCCCAGTAGGCAGAGTCCTTTGAATATGTCTTCTCACCGTGTCTGTAGCATTCCAGAACGTCCGTCGTGCCGGCATAGACCGGCACGAACACGCTCTGGCACGTCACGCCCATCGCAACGTAGTGCAGCCCGGCGATGTCCGGGTCAAATCCAGGGCGCATCTGCAGCAGGTGAGATTCCTGCGTCTTGGCGAGGCTGATCGGCCGGAACTTGTGCTTCAGTTTGTCAGGTCCCTTGCCGAGCGGGTCGTAGGGCGTGTTCTGGAAGTGCGAGGAAAGCACGCGCTCCAGGTCATCCATGAAGAGCAGGCGGTCCGGCTTCCTTATGAACGGCAGGTCCTCGCTCATCGGGTCCTGAACTGCGCCCGGCGTCAGGAGGCGCTGACCGTCCCAGACGCGCGGCGTGCTGTAGATTTCGTCCGAAAGGGTGTGCGTTCCGAAGATGTTCCTGAAGTTGAACGTCGTGGCGTCCGGATTGAGGTTGTTTGCTTCGACGAATTCGCGGATGCCGGGTGAATGCATGAAGTTCTCCCTGTCGTCGAAGTCGATTTCCTGGATGGCGAGCTGGTTGGCGACCACGGCATAGCAGTCGTCCGGGATGCGCTGGGCAACCCAGTGATGTCCGGATCCCGTCTCGAGATACCACACCTCATCCCTGTCGGAGAAGAGAATGCCGTTTGACTCGCAGGTGCCGTACTTCTCAACGATTGCGCCGAGCCTCCTGACGCCTTCCCTGGCGGACCTGACATAGGGCAGGACGACGGTGACCATGGCCTCCTCGCCGATTCCCTCCTTCACCAGCGGATCGAAGCCGAGGACACGTTCGTTGGCATAGGCGCTTTCCGTCGCACTCATGCAGACGCCGTACTCGTTGATGCCGTCCTCTTCGAACAGACCGTATTCAGCGGTCCATTCGGGCGTTGCACTGTATTTGAAACGGACATTCTCAAGGGGCATAGAAAAGCCGTTGTCCCTTGATGTGAACGTCTGCCCTTCCGAAAATGTCTCGCGCGGATGAATGACCATGTGCTTCGGCCAGGCGCTTCTTGAGTCCTCGTTGCGGCCGATGACGGTCGAGCCGTCGGCCATGGCCCCCTTGCCGGCGAGAATGCTCGTGCAGGCGGAGAATTCAAAATTGTGCTGCTGCATTGTTTTCACGTCCTTTTTGCGTTCTTGCTTCAATTATATCTCACACAGCGGAAAAACTTGAAAAAAACGCACTGAATTACAAATTCTAATTGCATTTTAATCTATACCTATGCAATAATGATAACATAGACAAATGACAGAAGGGAATGTTTCAAATGCCACTTATTCACATTGAACTCATCGAAGGCCGTTCGCAGGAACAGCTCAGGAATCTCGTCAGGGACGTCACGGATGTCGTGTCGAAGAACACGGGCGCACCGGCAGAACACGTGCATGTCATTCTTAGCGAAATGCGCAGGGACCGCTACTCGGTAGGCGGCGTGCTCAAGAGCGACGAGAAGTAATAGGCGCGGAAGCCGGGGAGCTGATCTTCGGCTTTTTTATTACATGTTTTAAAATCCAGTGTTGGAAAGGAAGATGGAAGTTGGCAGAGTCAGTTGAGGTAAACGAACAGGGACACCTGTTGATAGGGGGGGTTGACGCAGTGAAGATTGCCGAGGAATACGGCACACCGGTCATTGCTTATGACGTCAGAAAGATCAGAAACCAGATCGAGGGCTTCAGGAAGGCGTTTGAGGACGCCGGCGTGAAGTACATGATTTCATATGCCAGCAAGGCCTTTTCCGCACTTGCGATGTATCAGCTGATCGGCAGCTACGGCCTCGGCTGTGACATAGTTTCCGGCGGTGAACTCTACACGGCGCTCAAGGGCGGCATGCCGCCGGAACGCATTGAATTTCACGGCAACAACAAGCTTGAATCGGAACTTGAGATGGCCGTTGACGCCAAGGTGGGCACAATCGTCGTCGACAATTTCCATGAAATCAAGCTGCTTGACCACGTCCTGAGAAGAAGGCATGCAAGGACCGGCGTCGTCCTGCGCGTCACGCCGGGCATCGAGGCCGAGACCCATCAGTACATCATGACGGGCCAGTCCAATTCCAAGTTCGGCTTTGACATCCGTTCCGGCCAGGCCGAGGAGGCCATGCTGCAGCTTCTGAAGAATCCGCGCATGAACCTCATGGGCATTCACTGCCACATCGGCTCCCAGATCTTTGCTGTCAACGGCTTCCTGATGGCTGCGGAAAAGCTTGTTCAGGTGCTGGCCGACTGGAAGAAACGATACGGCTACGAGGCCGACATCCTGAATCTCGGCGGCGGTTTCGGCATCAGGTACAATGAGCATGACCAGCCGCTTCCGGCTGAGGAGTTCGTTTCCGCCATCGTGAAGCGCGTCAGGGAACTTGTCGCCGAATACGGCATCAGGATGCCCGAAATCATCATTGAGCCGGGTCGCGCCATGGTCGGCGAGACGGCTACGACGCTGTACACAATCGGCTCGCGCAAGGACGTCGACGGCGTCTGCCACTTTCTGGCCGTTGACGGCGGGATGGGCGACAACATTCGTCCTGCCCTCTACGATGCACACTACGAAGCCTGTCTTGCGGACAGGCCGAACGCATTGCGCGAACAGATGGTGACTGTTGTCGGCAAGTTCTGTGAATCCGGCGACGTTCTCGTTCACGACTGCGCCCTGCCGAACACGAAGCCGGGCGACATCCTCGCCATGCCTTCAACCGGAGCCTATGGCTACACGATGGCCTCGAACTACAACCGCAACCCCCGTCCGGCCGTCGTCTTCTGCGAGAACGGCAAGTCCCGTCTCGTCGTCAGAAGGGAAACCTACGAGGACATGATGGCCTGCGAGCTGGGACTTGACGACTAGTCAGACAGTAAGGCGAATTCCTGCCGAACGGTGTTGAGGATGATTCCCCAACACCGTTTTTTGTGTCCGGAAAATATCTTTCATGCCATGAGATGCAGTTGTGTCAACGCAGCTGAACCTTGATGAAATGTTGAATTAAAAACCAGTTATTGTATATACTAATTGCATCAGTTTTGACGTTTCTGATGTAATTTTACATCGGTTTTCCGGTTTGTGATGTAATTTGTATATACCAATCCCGCTTTTCATGTCAGATTAAGTGTCCGAGAGACAATATTGAACTACTGCACGCTCGTTTCCGCAGTCTTCACATTTTGTCCGGAACCTGACCTTCGAGAATCCGGGACTTTCCGAGTGCTGCGCGGGAAATCAGGAAGTTGGCAAGCCAGCCGGCGGGTACGGCAAGCCAGACGAAGGCGATGCCGAAATGCGGCGTGAAGATCAGGGCAACCGACAGGCGGACTGCAAGGTTCACCATGTTGGCGACAAGGAACGGGCGCATGTTTCCGAGACCGCGGAGAACGCCGTCCGCTGCCATCTTCACGCCCATGAAGATGAAGAAGCAGCCGAGCCACTTCATGTAGTCGCCTGACACCTGATAGGCCAGGGCGGTTCCGTCCCTGCCCAAAAACAGTGAGGAAATCTGGGTGTGCAGCGTCTCGATGACTGCAAAGGCAAGGACTGCGAAGATTACGTCAAGCACCAGGGCGGCGTGGTAGCCCTTTCTTATGCGGTCGGGCTTTCCGGCGCCGAAGTTCTGCGAGACGTACGGGGACACTGCATTTCCGATGGACACGAATATCAGCGAGAAGACGTTCTCGACTCTCATCGTCGCCGAGTAGCCCGC
Organism: uncultured Ligilactobacillus sp.; assembly: GCA_934201845.1. Taxonomy (GTDB): domain Bacteria; phylum Bacillota; class Bacilli; order Lactobacillales; family Lactobacillaceae; genus Ligilactobacillus. The sequence continues at coordinate 371,003 of CAKPXA010000001.1, forward strand.
AAGCGCCTGGGTGCCGAACGGGTTCACGACTGCCTGCACTATCATCATGCCGACAGACACCGTGGACTGCTGAAGAATCGACGGGACTGCGATTCGAAGCATTGAACGCAGCTCGCGTCCGTCGAACCAGCTGAAGGGACCTTCGTATCTGCGCATCTGGTTGAGAAAGACCAGAAGCGAGAGAAGGGCGGAAATGCCCTGGGCGACAAGCGTTGCGAGGGCTGCGCCGAACACGCCGAGGCCAAGGCCGGCCACCAGCCAGAGGTCCATGAGGATGTTCAGGATGGACGAGAAGATCAGAAGTGCCAGGGGAATTCTTGACTTGCCTATTGAGTTGAACATGGTAGAGATAATGTTGTACATGAACAGAAACGGGAAGCCGACGAAGTAGATGCGCAGGTACAGCATGGCCTGGTCCATGATGTCGGCGGGTGTCTGCAGGGCGCTCATCATCAGGTGGGAGAGGCAGAAGCCGATGACGCCGAGGATGATGCTGAGAGCCAGGAAGCTGATGAGTGACGTCGACACTATCGTCTTCATCCTGCCGTAGTTTCCGGCACCGAAATGCCGGCTCACGAGCACGCCGGCGCCTATGCCGGCACCGAGCGCCACGCAGATGAAGACATTGGTCAGTGCGGCACTGGCGCCGACTGCCGCGAGTGCGGAGGCGCCGACGAACTGTCCGACGATGATTGAATCGGCCATGTTGTACACCTGCTGGAAGAAGCCGCCCAGAATCATGGGCAGCGCAAAGACGGTCAGTGCTCTGATCGGGGTATCTGTAATCAAGTATTCATCTTTTCCTGACATGGAATCTCTCCTTTTATGACGTTTGCTGGAATTTCAGGCAGCGGAAGCAGAAGGAACAGCACCCGCAGTTCATTCTGCGGGTGCTGTCTTCATATCATCTTCCAAGCCCTGCATTTCTAAAGGCCCAGAGCCTTCTTCAGGTAGCGGGCGACGCCGTCGTGGTCGTTGTCGAACTCGGTCACGTCGTCTGCAATCCGCCTGAGCCGGTCGGTGCCGTTTTTCATCACCACGCCGAGGCCGGCGAAGTCGAGCATCTCCTCGTCGTTGTGTTCGTCGCCGAATGCGATGATGTCCCTGCGCGCTATGCCGTAGGTCTTCGCGAGGAAGCCGATGCCGTGGGCCTTGCTGATGCCCTTGGGCGAAAGTTCGAGGATGGGGGTCGGTCCGCCCCAGACCCCGACGTTGACCTTGCTGCCGAAGGCCTGCTCGAGTCTTGAGACGATTTCAGGCTTCCTCTTTCGATCCACCAGCATGGTCATGGCGGCCGGGTCGTGCTTCAGGTTGATGCGGTTCAGGACCTGGTCGCTTCTGAGCACTGGCTGGAAGAAGCCGTCGATGCTCTTGTTCGGCACGTCGGAGAGGGCCATTGTCTTGCCCTCGGCCGAGACCACCCTGATGCCGAGCCTCTGCTTGGCGGCTAGAATGTCGAGCGCGATCTTCCTTGAAAACGTCGTCTGATACTCGTGTTCCCAGTTCTTGTGCGGGATGTAGCCCAGTGCGCCGTTGAAGTTGATCATCGGTCCCTTCAGCTTCAGTTCGTCATAGTAGCCCACTGCCATCCTGTTCGGCCGTCCGGTGACGATCGAGACGATGTGACCCGCTTCCTGGGCGCGTCCGATGATTTCCTTCGTTTTTTCCGTGATTTCTGCCCTGCTGTTCAGTGTCGTTCCGTCCAAATCCAGTGCAATCAGTTTGCGTTGCATGATACCCTCCATAAGTCTTGCTTATCTAAAGATACCACAGAAGGGGAGGAAAGGGCAATCGTTCCTTCGATTTTACAGGAACCCGCAAACACAGGACAGTTCCCTGACTTTGATCTGAAAAATGCAATGCTTCGAACGTGCATTCGAACGGGCAATGGGGTATAATTGACTCAACGGGGAAGGTGAAGGACAGAGATGGTATTGATGTATTTTGGATACGGCAGCGCTGAATTCGAATATCCGGGAAAAAGGATGAGCGCCTGGCGGAAGTGATTGACATAATCGGTCACATCAACCGTGAAACTGATCCGGACTTTCGCGAAAGGGGAATCGGCAGGAGAATGCTCGAGTGCGGCATGGAGGAATACGGTGTGAACAGCCTTTCGGTGAACGAGCAGAATCCCGGTGCTCTGGGCTTTCAGGTCTGCGACAGGTTGGAAATTGACGGTCAGGGAAATCCGTATCCAGTTCTCTACATGAAGAGGAGGGTGAATGGCGATGCACAAAATGACATATGACTCTCCGCTCGGCCGCATTCTGCTTGCGGCAGACGACACGGGCCTGACCGGACTCTGGTTTGAGGAGCAGAAATACTATGCGGCGGGACTCGGCGACAACGAAGACGAGGAGGAAGCATCCGCAATGAGGGACGCAGTGAGATGGCTTGACCTGTACTTTTCAGGCGAAAGGCCGGACTTCACTCCCGAGCTGCACCTGACCGGAACGCCATTCCGGCGGCGGGTCTGGCAGATTCTGCTGAGTATTCCGTATGGCAGCACCATGACGTACGGCGAGATTGCGGCGGAGCTTTCCGGTTCGACGGCGGCGCGGGCGGTCGGAGGAGCCGTCGGACACAATCCCGTGTCGATCATCGTGCCCTGCCACAGGGTGCTCGGATCCGGCGGCAGTCTGACAGGATACGCCGGTGGAACCTGGCGCAAGCAGCGGCTGCTGGAGATTGAAGGCGTTCTTTCGGAACGGAAGCTGAATGAAGAAATGCAGTGATGAAATGCTGCAGGAAATGGAATGATTCAATTGTATGAGAAACTGACGGCGTTTCTGCCGAAGCTCCGGAGGTGCACTCCGGGGAGGATAATCATGAACGGGGGACACGACCCCTTTGTTGCGTATGACGCGGTCATGCTGGACCTGTTCTGCGTTCTTTATGAAATGAAGCATCATGACCCGGTATTTGACAAGGACAGATACAGACGCATCCTTGCCGCAGAAAACATCAAGTGGAATGACAGGGATTCGCTGACCCATGTCTTTCTGGGGTGCATCGATGCGAGTGAATGCGTCGCCCTGCTGATAGCTCTGACGGACATGGAGAGAATATGTCCCGGATTGATGCTCGGCCTGTGTGAGACGGGATACATATGTGAATGCCTTTACAGGATGCATGAGACAAGAAATGCATCCCGTCTCCCGGACCGGGTGAAGAGGCCGCAGCTGAGCGACGGCATCAGGAAGATGGTGCTGGAGAATCCGGCTGAGGGGCAGGAAGTGGTGTTTACGGAAAATCAGGCCGCAATTTCATGCGGCGGGGATACCGAGCAGTACAATCTGTCGAAGTTCATCTTCAGGGGAATCGTCGATGACTTGACCCAGGTCTATTATGAGGCTCCGCTCTGCTACAGGACAGTGGGGGACTGGCGGCTGTACCTGATTGACCGGGAAGGCAGGCGGTTCAAGGTTGACGGTGACTATTCGCAGGAGGGAACGACGGGGGAAGTCTCTGATGCGTACAGACTGCTGTTCGGCCGTCAGGACCTGAAGCTTCTTGACGGCAACCCGGACAAGATTGTGAGTATGGAATTGATGTTCAGCAGGAAGGCAAGAATTTCCAGCAGATGCTGTGAAACTTCCGAGGAGGGCATCATGCTGGACAGGCTGTCGGAAAAGGTCGACGTGTACCGCAGAATGTTCAACGGCAGTGAGGTCCGTGGCAGCTACCACATCGAGAACGGCGTGACCGCCTTTCTTGACGGGGTTCCCGTCGACATCTTCTCGCATGTGACGGGAAATCCCGCCGATGCAGTGGAGAACGGAAACGACACCAGACATTACCTGTTCCGGGTGAAGATGAAGCACGGCGTAGAAAGGGAAGTCAAGGGCACCTTTGACCGGTACGGCCTGCCGGATGACTGGGCGGACTTTGCGGACATGCTGAGCAGGTTTCTCTACTACTACGGTGTCATGGGCCAGATGTTGAACCCGTTCATGTACGGCAAGACGCTCAGAAGAAAGGGCGAACTTGTTTTCTGCAACGTCAGGTTCAAGGACGGTGGCAAGACGTATTGCTATCTTGCCGACGAGGACATCTACCATTCCGGCGAGGAGGTCGTCGTTCCCGTCACAAGGAGGGACGGATACGGGGAAACGGTCGGAATCGTGGATTCGGTCGAGTATCACACGAAGGAGGATGCGCCCTATCCTGTTGACAGGATAAAGCACATCATAGGAAAGCATTGAGACGTAAAAGGGATGAAGCAGGGGAGCCCTGCATTTTCGGGAGGTATGAGATATGGAGGAACTTGAATTTCTTTTTGAAACCGTTGGGGAAGTCAGACTGGATACACTGGTTCCGGGAAGTGCCTGCAGCATGCAGACGCTGACGTTCGCCCGGGGAATGGTGCTGATTGTCACGCCTGAAGCCGGTTCGAAGGAATACGAGCTGGATGAAATGCTCTACGAACAGCTTTTATCCGACATGTGCATGGTCTATAACATGCCCTGGCTGTATGACAATGAGGGCAGCGACTGGGAGATGACGCTGACGGACCATGCGGGACGGACGCTTACGAGACGGGGGGACTTCCAGACGAAAGGAATGCTCGTCGATGTTTCGGAGAGCATTCGTGAACTGTTCGGCAGAAAGGATTTGCTTCTGGTTGACGGGAACTGCGACCATGTTGTCAGTCTTGAACTGCTCTACAGCAGGTCCGTTGAGAACCTGGACGGCAGTTCCGTCGACACCGGCGAGAGAATCATGATTGACAGGGACAGTGAGACGGTCACCGTTCAGCGCAGCGTCGACGGTTCCGTGGAAGCGGAGTGCAGGTATCACATTGGCGATAAGGTGGCGGAATTTCTGGAGGACATCTCGCCTGATGACCTTTCGCATATTGCCGGCAATCCGGAGAACGCGAAAAGGAAGGTCGGTGACCGGCGGGACTACATGATCAGAATGAAGACGGTTCACGGCCGGCAGCGTGAGGTAAGGGGCAGCTTTGACAGGGACGGTCTTCCTTCGGATTGGCCTGACTTTGCAGATTACTTCCGGACTTTTCTCTATGACCATGCCGTCGTCGGTGAACTCATGAACCCTGTCCTCTATAATCAGAGGCTCAGACGCCAGGGGGAGAAGACATTCTGCCAGGTGCTTCTCAGCAGTCACCTTTCCGCCAAGATGGGAGAACTTGACAGGATGGCGGCGGCGGGAGCAGAGCTTCCTGCCGATTCGGAAATGTTCGATGAATCCGAAGGGGTATGGTGCATTGCTCAGGAAGACAGGTATTCCGTCGGCGAAGTGGTCGTTATTATGACAGACGGTAATGAAATTGACATGGGCGAAATCATTCGGATCAGGTATTGCAGGAAGGGCGGACCTTCCAATTCGGGGCAGGGCCGGGTACTTGGACGGCCGGAGGAAATCATGAAGGATGGTGAATAACAATATGAAGTTACTTTAACTTTACGTTGCAAATTCGTTAAAGTCAGCCGCGAAAAAGGCGAAATCCGCCGGAATAGTGTATAATTGATGTTAAGTATTTTAGATGGGGGTTATCTGATGATTGAAGTTGCACGCAGACATGCAGGAAAATATCCTGTCCTTGAACTTACGGACAGCGAAAGCGTCGATGAGGCGCTGCCGCTTGTTTTCTTCTATCACGGCTGGGAAGGCTGCAAGGAGAAGGTTCTGACGCAGGGATATGAAATCGCCCGGCGCGGATTCCGTGTGGTTCTCCCCGATGCCCAGTATCATGGCGAACGCGAGGTCAATGGTCCTGCGAAGACGCATTTCATGGAGTTCTGGCAGATTATCGCCGACTCGGTTTCAGAACTGCCGGATATTGTCGACTACTACAGCCGCACCGTCGGCATCAGGGATGACTTTGTCGGCGTCAGCGGCCTTTCAATGGGCGGTATCACGACATGTGCAATGATGGCTTCCTACGACTGGATTTCCGCAGCCGTCTGCCTGATGGGTTCACCGTGCCCGGTCGAGTTTGCCAGGCTGCTGATTGCCACGATTCCGGAGGCGGGCAATGTGCCGCAGGAAATCGTCGACGCACAGCTCAATGCGCTCAAGCCGGTTGACCTTTCGCTTGCACCGGAGAGGATTGCCGGACGTCCGTTCCATTTCTGGCACGGCACGGCTGACCCTATGGTTCCGTACAAGCCGACAAGGGCCTTCTACGATGAAGTCAAGAATGAGGACTATGCCGCAAACGTGACGTTCACGACGACTGAAGGTGCTGTGCACAAGGTGTCCTATGATACAACCGTTGAAATGGCCGGAAAATTCGCTGAGTACTACGAAAACAGATAGTGAGGTATTTGAAATGTCAGAACGTACAAATGAACAGATCAAGGAAGAAATTCTGGACCGCCTGGAAATGGTGACGGATCCCGAGCTGGGCGTCGACATCGTCAACCTGGGACTGGTCTATGCCGTCGACCTGACCGACGACGGCACCTGTGTCGTCTCGATGACGCTGACGACGATGGGCTGCCCGCTGACGGACCTGCTGGCAGACCTCGTCACGAATGCCCTGGGCGATGTCGAGGAAATCAAGAAGGTCGACGTCAAGTTCATCTGGGAGCCTGCCTGGACAACTGACCGGATGACGAGCTATGCCAAGATGGCCCTTGGTATTCACTAACGGAAAGGCTGGAATATCTTGTTCAAGAAACGCATCTATGTATTCTTCTATTTCTTCCTGGTTGCGCTGTTTTCGGTGTATCTCTGCTTCAAGATTCAGGAGCGGGATCTCATCATTCAGCTGAACAACCATAACCTTTCCTCCAACACATACCGCGTGACGCTCAGACAGAACACCACGCTGTACGACCTCAATCAGAAGATTGAGGATTCCGGGGAGCTCGGCAGGGTCCAGGTACATTACCAGGACTGCGAGAACAGGAACGTGACTTACTTCTACGGCAAGGGCAGCTTCACCGCACCGCCGATGCTTTCCGGGCACTTCTTCTCGGACAGTGACTTCAAGTCAAACGTGGCTACGGTCGTGGTCGGCAAGAACTGGCAGAACAGGCTGTACCGGCCTAAGGACCAGGCCTATCTGAAGTGGAACGGCAGGTATGTGCCGGTAATCGGCATCATGGGTGACGAGTACAGCTCGGACCTTGACAACCAGGTGTTCATATCGCTTTCGACGGATCAGCTCAGGAATGCCTATTCGAATAACTACCGTATCCTGATTGACGGCCCGGAAGACCTGAAGGCAGGTTCAATCAGGAAGGCGCTTGGCATAAGTTCCGTCAAGCATCAGGTCACGAACCACTTCATCGTGTCCGATGAGTCCTGGCTAGCCTCCCACTGGGCGCAGGCTCTTGGAATAATTATGGTCATTGTGCTGATGCTTGGCGAAATCGTCTTCTGGATCATCACGTCGAAACGCAGCTACAATGAGACGATTTTCCTGAAGGTCGACATGCCGCGCTTCATCTTTGCCGAATGGCGTGCCTTCAGCATCTGCATCGCTCTTGGCCTCGGCCTTGGCGGCATGGCCGGAACGATGATCTACAATCTGACCACCGTTGTGCCGGTGGCCTGTTTCCTCGGCGGGATGTTCGTCGTTTCCAGCGGTCTGTTCTACCTGCTTTTGAGACATCAGATGAAAAATGATTAGACGGAGTTGTTTACCTTGAATCTACCTGCTGATTTTATTGAAAAATACACGAACCTCTTCGGCGCTGAGGCCGGGCCGTTCCTCGCAAGCTTTGACACGGAGCCGCAGAAGGGGTTCCGGCTCAATCCGCTGAAGCATGACTTCAGAAACGTTGACCTTGACTTGAGCCGTCCGGTTGAATATTCATCGGTCGGCTACGTCGGTGCGGTCAGCGGCAACTCGCTCGAGCACCAGACCGGCTACGTCTACAGTCAGGACCTGAGTGCAATGTACGTCGGTGAAGTGTGCGGTCCGAGGCCCGGTGAGATGATTCTTGACCTCTGCGCCGCTCCCGGCGGCAAGTCCAGTCACCTGGCGTCCCTGATGAATAATGAGGGACTGCTGGTGTCAAACGAAATCAACAGAAAGCGTGCTCTGATCCTGGCCGAGAACATGGAGCGAATCGGTGCGGAAAACGTCATCGTGACAAACGAGGACCCGGCCGGACTGACGAGGGCATTTGACCATTGCTTTGACAGAATCGTCGTCGATGCGCCTTGTTCCGGCGAGGGCATGTTCAGAAAGGACCATGCCGCAGTCAGGTACTGGCACGGGGACTATCCGGCCGAGTGCGCCGCCAGGCAGAAGCTGATTCTGGCCGATGCCATGAAGATGCTGAAGCAGGGCGGAACGCTGGTCTACTCGACGTGCACGTTTGCGCCCGAGGAAGACGAGCAGGTTGTTTCCTGGCTCATGCAGGAGTATCCGTACATGGAACTCGTTCCCATCAGAAAATATGCCGGCATGGATGAGGGACGCCCTGAATTTTCCGATGGAAATGCAGAACTTCGCGGCTGCGTCAGGCTGATGATGCACCATTTTCAGGGCGAGGGCCACTTCATTGCCAGGATCAGGGATACAAGAGAGCCTGTTGAAGCCCCGTCTGAAAGAAAAAAGGACAGGAAGAAGCGCGCAGGAAAATCCGGACTGACTTCCGAGCAGGCCGAGCTGTGGCACGGCTTTGCCGCAGACTTCGGGCTTGATGTCAGGGATGAGAATCTGAAGGTTCTGGGCGATCATCTGTATTTCTACAGAAAGTCGTGGCCGGACATCTCGCGTCTGAAGTTCATCAGACCGGGACTTCAGCTCGGCACGTTCAAGAAGAAGCGCTTTGAGCCTTCCTACAGTCTTGCGCTTGCGCTTGATCCGGCTGAATGTCCGCGCGTGATCGAGACCGGACGGAGTGAATGGCAGAAGTACGTGGCCGGCAACGTCATCACGCTGACGGAACGTCCGGAGCAGGGCAACGGCTGGTATCTGCTGGTGTGCGAGGGCAAGGCCTATGCATTCGGCAAGGCCGTTGACCTGACGGTGAAGAACTTCTTCCCCAAGGGCTTGAGAATTTATCAATGAGAAGTAAAACAGCACGTCCATTCGGGCGTGCTGTTTTACTTCTGTCATTGTCATGATTTCAGGACCTTGAGCCAGACATCGACCTGTCCGCGTTGATTGCCGGATTTTTGGTAGAGCTGGTCGGCAGTGAAAGTTCCCTTAAGGATGTCGCCGCTGTCGTCATCGAAGTCAGCGAAAAGTAAACTGTCAATCTGGTTCTGTGACATGGCTGCCGCCACCTGATGAATCCTGATGCTATTTCCGGAAACTTCAACGGTATAGTTGAAGTCACAGACTACATAGCTGTCCTTGTCTGCGCTGGAATTGGTGCACAGGAAAATCCGACCGTTTCCGTAGTCGCGGATTTTGATTCTGGAATTTGCCGAACCTGGTTACCGGACCTTTTCCGGAGGAGAAGGCACTGTCCCTTCGTTATTGAGTGCCGCGACAGCCATATGACCGGCTGTTCCTGACTGGTCGGATGCCGGCTTGAAAACGGCGTGTCTTCGTTTACCCCATTCACTTTTCCGCCGATGTCGAAGGCATTTTTGCTGGATGGACCAGCGGATGACGAATCAGAACTGCTGTTTTTGCTGAAGACGGTGATATTGCTGTGATGCTTTTTGTGACTGGACTTGATCAGTACAATCTGAATCGGCTTCCTGCTGCCGATTTTCTTCGTCTTCATGCCTTTGAGTTGGTCTTTGGCAGTGATCCGGTAGCGTGCAACCTGCTTTCCGCCCTTGAACATGTCGATGTAGCTCGTTCGTGACCTTGGCGTAGTGGTCCGTCGTGTCGGTGAAGCTCAGGTGATGGCTGACGGCGTATGCTGCAGTGCCCCAGGCGATGCACCGGGCGGTTGTGAGGGCAGCCGTGTCGGCATCCCCCATTGGCTCGGTCTTGACGGTGTTGTCGTCCTTCTGCGAACTGGAGCCGGTCCCGGCAGATTAAGAGGATGAGGATTTACCCGACAGGAGGTTGATTTCCGTTCCCTTTTTGCTTTCTTTCTCCCTGTGGTGGCTTTCTGAGCTGCTGCAGCCGCCAAGCAGGAGCGAAAGCGCAGTGACTCTGAGCATGATGTTCCTTGTTTTCATTCTCCCTTGAGTTATGTAGGAATATGGTATCATGCATGTTCGTAAAGTTAAAGTGGAAACTCGGCGCAGTGTTTGTGCCATGTTCCGTTCATTTTCGGGGGAGGGCAGCTATGAATTTAAAGGAAAACGCCCCGCACATTTGTCAATGCGCGAAGCGTCTTCCGTAAATTTCATAATATTTTGTCCCGGTTTTTCGTCATTGAGTCATCAGAGCTGTTCAATCGTGTTCTTCAGTTCTGAGTTCAGGATGTAGCGGACATTGTGCAACTCGGAAACGGTGCGGCAGCCGAGCAGGGCCATCAGTGTCCGCACGCCGAGCTTCATGTCCTCGATGCGTGCGACGAGGCCGTCCGTTCCCTCCTGAATCAGGATGTGGAGGAACAGACCGGAGATGCCGACGTTTTCTGCGCCGAGAACGAGGCACTTGACGATGTCAGCGGCATCCCTGATTCCGCCCGATGCAGTGAGCGACAGGCCGGACAGTTCGGCGGCGTGTCTTCTGGCGCCGAGGAGCGACTCGGCCGTCGTCAGGCCGATGTCCTGCATGAACGAAAGGGCGGTCCTGTCACTTCGTCTCTCGTTTTCGATGGCGGCAAAGTCCGTTCCGCCGGAACCGGCGATGTCGACATAGGAAAAGCCGCGGTCGGCCAGGTCCTTCAGCGTCTTCACGGACATGCCGGCGCCGACTTCCTTGACGAGCACCGGTACGTTGAGGCTGTCTTTTACGTGCACGAGATTGTCGAGCCAGTAGAAGGACGAATCGCCTTCGGGCATGACGAGCTCCTGTGCTGCGTTCAGGTGAAGCTCCAGCGCATCGGCGGAGATCATGCTTACTGCCAGCTCTGCATTTTCCAGCGGATGTCCGGCGCCGAGGTTGGCCAGCATGATGCCGTCAGGGTTGATCTCGCGCAGCTTCCCGAACCCCTCGGCAAATGCAGGGTTTCTGACCGCAACGCTCTGGGAGCCGACGGCCATGGCCAGACCGGTTCTGGCGGCAGCCCGGGCCAGGCCCTCGTTAAGCCTGTCCGTTGCCTCGCTTCCGCCGGTGATGGCGTTGATGAAGAAGGGGATGCCGGTTTCCAGGCCTGCAAGCGTCGTCTTCAGCGACACTTCCTCAAGCGCAAGTTCGGGCAGGTTCTCCGGGATGAGACGGACTGAGGAGAGCCCGTTTTCGCTTTGTTCACGGTAGAGCTTTTCGGCAATCATGACATGGTCGTCTTTTCTGTGCGAATGAAGATTCAAGGGGCTCCCTCCTTTTGGGTCAGTCATTGTAGTGAACGCTCAGGTCAAGCGGGATGATGCCGTGCTGCTTCCAGTCGGCGAGCAGGGCAGACGTGTCGATTGACGAGTCGATCAGGACGATGCCGCAGTCACCGCCGCCGGCGCCGGATGTCTTGGCGGCGCCGCCGGCCTTTTCCGCGCTTTCAATCAGGTACTTCAGGGCCGGTGTTTCGATTTCGACGCCGGTGATTTCGTGCAGGTTGCCGAGAAGCTCCCGGTTTCTTCGGAGCCGGGACTGGATGGTCTTCAGGTCGTGGTCCTGGAAGGCCTGTTCCATTTCCTCGACGCACTTGCTGCTTTCGTGGACGAAGGCCAGGTACTTCTTCCGGCGTTCTTCCTTTGACAGCTCGACCTTGTCCACGAGGTTCGAGGTCGAGGCAGGGGAGCCCGTCCAGCCGATGACGAGGTTGAGTTCGTCGAAGGAGGGAAGGGGCTTGATTTGAAGACCCGGCCAGCTCCTGTCGAGCAGTTCGCCCAGGGTGTAGCTGTGCCGCGCGGACTTCAGCCACTGGCGGTCGAAGGAGTGGTATTCGATCCAGCCGCCGAAGACGCTGGTGGCGATGTCGCCGAGGGAACCGTTGCCCTGGACGTCGAAGTGGGCGATGGCGGCCAGCTTGAACAGCTCGTCGGAAGAGACGTCGAGCCTGTAGTATGCGCAAAGGGCCCTGACCGTGGCGACGGTGACCGCCGCCGACGAGCCCAGGCCGTACTTCTTGCCGTTCGGACTGTCCAGTTCGCTGTCAATCTTCAGGTTGTAGCAGCGCATCTTCCTGCCGCATTCCTGTGCGTACTGTTCGGTGATCCGGATGCCGGACAGGATGTATTCGAACGGGTTGTCGCGGTTGTCGAGCACCATTTCGGAGCCGCGGCGCTTCCAGACGACGGTGGAGTTCTCATACTGCCGGGAGATGATTGTGCCGACGTTTTCGCTGTCCTCGACCGAAACGTAGACGTAGCGGTTGAGACCGACCAGAATGGCGGGACAGCCCGTCTCAACGACGGCGTATTCGCCGGCAATGTAGAGCTTGCCGGGAGCTTTGACCTTGATCAATTGTTTCAAATCCTTTCAAACTTAAAGAAGTGTGGCGCCGGGACCGGGCTTGGCCGGCAGAATGTCCTCCCGGGGGAAGAGTTCCGCCAGTCCGTCAATGACCCTTTCTGCGTTCTTCTGTTCGCAGATGACCTTGACGTTCGGTCCGGCATCCATCGTGTAGTAGCAGGGGATGCCCTGCTCCCTCATTTCCTCGACCTTCTGCATCGCAGCAATGCTTTCCGGCATGAAGTATGAGAAATGGGGCGCTGCACTCATGTTCAGTGCATGCATCTTCATGGCACTTGATTCGGAAACCTCGCCGAGCAGGGTGAAGTCCCGGGTTCTGACGGCCTTTCTGACGAGCTCCAGGTCGTTTTCGGCCGACTTCACCCAGTCCCTGTAGTAGGGAGAGGTGGAAACGACACGCTGCATGCCCTGGCGCGAGCTGATCTTCTTCGTGCTGCCGCTGATGACGACGGCAATCATGCAGATGTTCCAGTCGGTGTCCTCCTCGACGGGACGGGCGAATGACGTCAGGTCATCGTGCCCCTTGACCCATTCGACGAAGCCGCCGTAGACCGAGCGTGTGGCGGAACCCGAGCCGCGGCGTGCAAGACGAGACAGGTCGCGGCGGGAAAGTTCCAGTCCCGCTGCGCTCGTGGCTGCAAGTGCAAGTGCCGCGTAAGCCGAGGCCGACGACGCCAGACCGGCCGCCGTCGGAACGTGGTTGACCGAATCGATTCTGGCATGTGCGTCCGTCTGAGCCATGCTTCTGACCAGGTCCATGAAGCGGCCGATCTTTGCGTCCTCTCTTCTTCTGCCGTCAAGTGAAAAGACGTCTTCCTTCAGTGAAGGGTCGAACTCGACCGACGTGTCCGTGTAGAAGTGGTCAAGCGTCAGGGAAATGGAGCCGTTCATCGGGATGATGAGCTCCTCGTCTTCCTTGCCCCAGTATTTCACGAGCGCGATGTTCGTGTGAGCTCTTGCAGTCTTTTTCATGATTTCCTTCCTCCCTTGGACGAAAGCGGTTCGATCCATGTCTGGCTGACTCCTGCCTCCTTCAGCTTTTCTGAAAGGGCCGCCGCCTTTCCGGCGTCTTCCGTCAGGCAGATGAAGCATCCCCCGCGACCGCCGCCGGTCAGCTTGGCCGCAAGCGCCCCGTTTGCCTCGGCGATTCCGATGTATTCGTCAAGTTCGCGGCAACTTACGCCGAGGTTCTTCAGTGTGTGCTGCGCCTGCCGGAACGTTTCGGCCAGGCCTTCCAGTTCATTTCCCGCAAGCTGTTCTCCGGCCGCGACCGTCAGTTTCTCCAGTGTGTCAAACTGTGCGTTCGTCTCCTGCGGGAACCGTTTCAGCCTTTCCTTCACGGCGGCGATGGCCTCCGACGTCTGTCCCTTGATGCCGGTGTCGCAGATCAGCAGGCAGCCGTTCAGCCGGATGGGGATGTCCTTCGTCTTCCTGTCCGCCATCCAGACCGGGTTGTCCGCAGCGCACGTCGCCGCATCCAGTCCGCTCGGATTCCTGTGGGTGGCCTTCTCCTCGATGTTTGCCGTCTCAAGCAGTTCCCTTCCCGTCAAATGCAGGGAAAAGAAGCCGGCCAGTGCCCGTGTCAGGGCGACGGCGACACACGCCGACGAGCCCATGCCGCGCGCAACGGGAACCATGCTCCGGACGGTGATGTCCATTCCCGACTGGTAGCCCTGCTTCTGAATGACGGCAAGGACGAGTTCCCTGATGCCGTCCATGTCGGCCGGCGCCTCGTTGAGAGAGCCTGTGAAGCGTTCGCTTGTGATGAAGAGGCCTCCGTCCTCGCGCGGAGTCACCGTCACCGTCGTTTTGATCGTCTTGAGCGGAATCGCAATCGCCGGCCTGCCGTAGACTACGGAATGCTCGCCGATCAGGATGACCTTCGCATGGCTTTCACCGAAGCCCGTACGTGATTCTTCTTCCAAAATGTACTGCTTCCTTTCCGTTCCGTAATTTTGCAATCAGACTAATTGTACGCTAATATGGAGGAAACGGCAACCTTAACAGATCCGGTCAGACCTTTATTTGCCTTTTCCAGGACTCCGGGGACGAATGGCATAATGCCGGAAAACCCGTTGAGGTTGGGATTGAGTGGCAATTCACGGGCAGCGGCAGATGCAGGATGTGATGATCCGCCAGTGCCTGATGCACGGTGCAATGAACACCGGACTTCAGGGTTCCATTGCTTCGGGGGATGATTTCTCCGATGTCGTTGAAGTTGCGTCACAGACGCTTGAAGGATTCGGTATGACCGTTGACAAGAACGGCAAACAACTCAGTTCCACCAGGGAGATGACGGTGCAGACCAAGAAGACCGTCAACACCTTGGCCTATTCTGCTGACGTTACGTCAACATCGTTCCAGTCTCTGGGCATCGGGATGTCCTATGTATCGGCTACAGCTCATCAGGCGGGCTTCGGTTTGTCTGAAACGGCAAGTGTCATGGGTGTTTTGAGTAACAATGGTTTGGAAGCAGACAAGGCTTTGGTAAAACTGGCCGCTTAGCGAGAAATTGCTTTGAAAAACGACTTTGTTAATTCGGGGAAGGCTAAATCATGATATAATAATCTCAAATAGATAAACGTTTTTACGGAGGTGATAGCATGTATAAGTGGAAGAAGGGCGATGGTAAGACAATGGCGGCTCTTGTAGTCGCCTGCGTAATTGGTTCAGTCGCAGGCTTTATTTGGGGCATATGCGATTTACCGTCGATTGATGATATTTTTAAAAGAGCTGCTGAATTTGCATTAATATTCATTTTTCTTGCTGTCTCCGGCGTAATTTCGTTTATAAACAGGTTATTCAAATGACATGTTGATCCCGAGCCAAGCCCGTCAGAAACGGCGGGAAGGTGTAACGACTAGAAAAAGTAAGCTAAAAATCAAGCGAGTCTCTGAAGGCTCGCTTTTTTCATGCGGAAATTTCCACGAAGGCAAAGCTGCTGATGAAGAATAAAAACACAGTCTGAATGTGCTGGGATGAAATGTTGAATTCAAAGGGGCGGCGATTGTATATACTAATTACATCAGTTTTGGCATTTCTGATGTAATTTTACATCAGTTTTCCGTTTTGTGATGTAATTTGTATATACTAATCCCGGACTTCATGCCTGATTCAGTGTCTTTTACCTGCAGCGGTCGTCCGGCTGAGCATTTTCCGTATATTTCACAACCTGTTCGGAACGGCAGGACAAAAGGAGGATGAGAATGTTCAAGCCTGTCACGAAGACAGGGGCAGCTTTGCACGTAAGTCGTCCTGCATACGTGGAAGTTTCAAACATGATGCAAGATGTGGTACACTTAAGAGGAATATCAAACGAAATGGTGAGACAAATGGCTAAGCATCAAACATATTCCGTCGTCGACCTGGAAATGACGGGAACCAGGCCGGACGGCAGCGAGCGCCTGATTCAGTTCTCCTGTGTCTTCGTTGAGGGCGGAAGAATCGTCAGCACTTTCTCGACGCTGATTAATCCTCTGAAGGACATCCCGGAGGAAGTTCAGAATCTGACGCACATTACGGACGGGGACGTGGCGCATGCGCCGGTGTTCGAGGACGTTGCCGGCACAATCTACTCTCTTCTCTCAGGCACTGTCTTCGTGGCCCACAACATCGAGCTTGACTACCGCTTTTTGAGCGGCGAATTCGAGCGCGCGGGCTTTCCGCCTCTTGACCTTGAGGGCATCGACACCGTTCAGCTGGCGCAGGTCGTGCTGCCGACGCTTGCCTCGTACCGGCTGGGCGATCTGGCACATTTTCTCGGACTGAGGCACAGGCATCCGCACCACGCGGACAGCGATGCCCTGGTGACGGCCGAACTCTTCATCTTCCTTGAAAAGAGGCTTTTGATGATGCCGGAAGCCCTGCTGAAGAGTCTGGCGGACCTCTCTGACTCGCTTCTATATGAGACGAGTCACTGCATTTGGCAGGCATATGAGAAGAGAAAGGCAGAGCATGCGATGCTTGATCCGGAGCATATCGAGGTCGGAGGCATCGTGCTGAGACGGCCGCGCTTCGAGGCGAAGAAGAGCTTTCACGGCAAATTTCCGGGGACAAGGGAGGAGCAGACAGCCCTGTTTTCCGGCATCATCGACTGGCGCAGGGAGCAGGCGGCGATGATGAACGACGTCAGTGCGCACCTGAACGGCAGCAGGAAGACGATGCTCGTGCAGGCACCGACCGGGACGGGCAAGACGCTCGGCTATCTTCTGCCCGCTGCCTACCGGACGCAGGACGGCGTCCGTGTCGTCGTCTCGACGTCGACCACGGCGCTTCTTGATCAGGTCGTCCGCGAGTCCGTGCCGCTTCTGAAGCAGATTGTTCCGTTTGACGTCTCATATGAAGTCATGAAGGGCAGCGGGCACTACATCGACCTTGAGAAATTCAGTCGTACGCTCCGGCTGCCGGTGAACGACCAGACCCGCGTGATGCAGATGCGCATCCTGTCCTGGCTGTCCGAGACGAAGACGGGCGACCTTGACGAGCTGCGCCTGACGACGTACAACACGCAGCTGTTCCGGCTCATCAGACATCACGGAACCGGGGCGCTTTCATCTGACAGCGTGTTCTACGGCCTCGACTTCGTGCGCCTGAGAGACGTCCGGGTGAAGTTTGCGGACTTCGTCTTCACGAATCATTCCTATCTGCTGAGGCATGCGGAGGAGCTGGGTCAGGGCAGGGCGGACCTCATCCTGGACGAAGCGCAGAACGTGCCGGGGACGGCAATGGAGCAGAGCCAGTCGGTGTTTGACTTCGACATGGTCAAGATTCAGGCGGACACGCTGCTCGTCGAGATGGAGTCACGGGTTTCGTTCTCGTTTTCAGATCTGATCAGGCAGCACTTTCTGACCGGAAGCGAGTACCGGGCGCTGCTCGAGAACGTCCGGACGGTTGACCATGCCGTGCCTTTCCTGAGAGAGGCCTTCTGGAACAGGTATGTGCGAAATGACGGCAGTCGGGGAGAGTTTGCCGAGATTCTTCTTTCTCCGGGCAAGGTGCTCGGTCTTGTGAAGGAGAACTTTGCGGTCTTTCTCAAGGCAAGCCGCGCCTACACCGATCTTCTGGGGCAGATTGCGGTGCTGAAGGGCAGGTTCTTTGCGGCACTTGACGCAGGAACGCTCGACGGTTCAGCGGTGAATCTGATTTCGGACTGGCTTGCCGGCTGCGACAGGCTCATTGCCGCGATGGACAGGTGGCATCTGCTGGAGTTCGCGGAACTTGAGAAGATGGATGAGAACGCGCTTGTCTGGCTGAAGTACTCGCCGCAGAATCCGAAGACGCATCTGCGTCTTTGCTTTTCGCGACTTGAGTCCGGAGGCTTCCTTTCAAAAAGCGTGTACACTCACTTCCGTCACGTTGTAATGTGCGGTGCGCTCATGTTCACGAAGAAGACGGAAGAGTACACGAAGGAGCAGCTCGGACTTGACGGATCTGCCGTCATGAAGCGCTACAGGGGAGCGTTCGACTACGAACGCCAGGCAAGGGCGGTCTTTGCGACCGATGCCCCGGACCTGTCGGCGATGCAGAGCAGAAATGAGTATCACAGGTACATTGCGGACGCCCTGGCGGGAATCATCGAGCGGACGAATC
The DNA here is from genome assembly GCA_934201845.1 of uncultured Ligilactobacillus sp. Taxonomy (GTDB): domain Bacteria; phylum Bacillota; class Bacilli; order Lactobacillales; family Lactobacillaceae; genus Ligilactobacillus. Next base: position 389,007 of record CAKPXA010000001.1, read on the forward strand.
TTCAGACGCTGGTCCTGTTCAATTCACTTGAGGACATCGAGGCCGTCTATTCCCGGCTGGCCGCAAAGGGGCTTGCAAAGAGGCGCGAAATCCTGGCCCAGGGAGTGAACGGAATGCCGGAGAAGCTGAAGAAGCGCTTCATCCTGACGCAGGAGAAGAGCGTGCTTCTCGGCGCCGGCAGCTTCTGGGAGGGAATCGACCTGCCGGAAGACAAGCTGGAACTGCTGGTGATCACAAGGCTGCCGTTTCAGGCCCCGGACACGCTGATCAACAGAGTCCGCTACCGCAGGGCACAGGAGAAGGGCAGAAATCCGTTTGCCACCATCTCGCTGCCGGAGGCCGTGCTGAAGTTCCGTCAGGGCTTCGGCCGCCTGATCAGAACGCAGCATGACCACGGCATCATGGTGGTGCTCGACTCGCGCATCGTCACGAAGCGCTATGCGCATGAATTCACTGCCACCCTGCCTGAAAGCCTTCCGGTCATTGTGGCGGAATCCGGTGAACTTCCGGAAATCATCGGGGATGCGCAAAAAGATTTCAAGTTTTAGACCCGTTGATGTGAAAAGACTGGTATAATGAAAAGTGTATTGTGCTTTCCGCCGGTTCAGCACAAGGATGAAGGGAGCTTTGGTTCAGATGAGGAAAGGAAAACGCGGCGGCATGTATGCCGTCATCGCAGTGGTGCTGGTGGCGGCGGCAGTCTTCGCCGTCTTCTTCAGGGCTGTTCAGCCGGAGAAGGATGCGCACGGGGAGGCGGTCCGCCTTGCCAGAAAGTACGCGCATCTCAGAAAAGAGGACGCCTTCTACCGCTACAGCAGGAATCAGACCTTCTACACGGTTGCGGGAACGGATTCCGGCAAGCGGAAGATTTACGTCATTGTTTCGAAAAACGGCAGGAAGATCAATATCTACAACCAGAAGGACGGCATTTCCGCCGCCACGGCCGGCAACATGGTCAGGCGGCGGCAGAACGTCAGGAAGGTAATGAACGTCGGAATGGGAATGAGAGGGAAGACTCCGGTCTGGGAAGTCACCTATCTCAATTCCTACGGCAATCTCTGCTATGACATCATTGCCTTCAAAAACGGCGACGTCATCAAGACAATTCAGAACATTTGATGGAGGTTTTTTTCAAGATGAAGATATCGCAGCGTGCGCAAAACATTACGCCTTCCGCCACCCTGGCGCTTTCAGCCAAGGCCAAGCAGATGAAGGCATCCGGGATTGACGTCATCAACCTGTCAATCGGAGAACCGGATTTCAACACTCCGCGCCACGTCAAGGATGCAGCCATCGCTGCCATAAATGAGGGGAAGTCTGACTTCTATACGCCTGCAAGCGGCATTCCGGAACTGAGGGATGCCGTGGCCGGATTCGTCAACGATGATTTCGGCACTGCATTTTCAAGGAAGAACGTGGCAGTTGCGGCGGGCGGCAAGATGGCGCTCTATGCAGTCGCACAGGTGGTTATCGACCAGGGCGACGAAGTGCTCATCCCGCTTCCGTACTGGGTGAGCTACGGCGAACAGGTCAAGCTTGCGGGCGGAACTCCGGTGTTCGTCGAATCAAATGCAGAGACGAACAAGGTGACGCCGGCCGAACTTGAAGCGGCGCGCACGGACAGGACAGTCGCCGTCATCATCAACTCGCCTCAGAATCCGTCCGGTCTGGTGTACACGAGGGCCGAACTTGAGGCAATCGGCCGCTGGGCAGTCGAGCACGATATTTATCTGATTGCTGATGACATGTACAGCAAGTTAGTCTATAATGGTAATAAGTTTGTCTCATTGATGGAACTTGAGCCGGAGGTGAGACGGCATACAATTCTTGTCAACGGCTTCTCGAAGGCGTATGCGATGACGGGCTGGAGAGTAGGCTATGTCGTTGCCGAAGAGGAGATTATTTCGAGAATCGGGGCCGTCATCGGTCACGAGACAAGCAATCTGGCGGCAGTGAGCCAGTATGCGGCGCTTGCCGCCGTGACCGGCGACCAGGCCTGCACGGAGGAGATGCGCAAAGCCTATGAGGAACGCCTGAACGTGGTGTATCCGCTGGTCTGCGCCATCCCCGGCTTTGAGCTCAGAAGCAGGCCGGAAGGGGCATTCTACATGTTCCCTGACGTCAGCGGGGCGGTCTCCATCTGCGGATTCTCCTCGACGGAGGAATTTGCGGACAGGATGCTCGAGGAGGCTCACGTGGCCGTTGTTCCGGGCGCGGCATTCGGGATGGACGGGCATGTCCGCCTGAGCTATGCGGCGGGTCTTGACGACTTGAAGAAGGCCTGCAGCCGGATGAAGGAATTTGTAGAAAAACACATGTAGGAGGAACTGGTTTTGGAAACTATCAGCATTATTGATTCCAGGGATCATGTCGACCAGAAGGTGAAAATCGGCGTCTGGCTGACAAACAAGCGTTCAAGCGGCAAGATTGCGTTCTTGCAGCTTCGCGACGGCACGGCATACTTTCAGGGTGTTGTCGTGAAGAACAATGTTTCCGAGGAAACGTTCAGGCTCGCCAAGGAACTCAAGCAGGAGACGAGCATGTACGTGACGGGCGTGATTCATGAGGACAAGCGCTCTCACTTCGGATATGAAATCGAAGTCGAGGACATCGAGGTCGTTGGAGAAAGCGAGAACTATCCGATCACGCCGAAGGAACACGGCACGGACTTCCTGATGGACCACCGTCATCTCTGGCTTCGTTCCAAGCGTCAGTTCGCCGTGATGAAGATCAGAAACGAAGTAATCCGTGCGACATACGAGTTCTTCAACAACGAAGGATTCATCAAGCTTGACGCGCCTATCCTGACGGGCAGTGCACCCGAGGGAACGACGGAACTGTTCCATACGGAATACTTTGACAAGGATGCATATCTGTCACAGTCAGGCCAGCTCTACGAAGAAGCCGGCGCAATGGCATACGGCAAGGTCTTTTCGTTCGGTCCGACGTTCCGCGCTGAAAAGTCCAAGACACGCCGTCACCTGATTGAATTCTGGATGATCGAACCGGAAATGGCCTTCATGCATCAGGAGGAAAGCCTTGAGATTCAGGAACGCTACATTGCCTGGCTTGTTCAGAGCGTTCTTGACCACTGCGACTACGAGCTCGAGATTCTCGGCCGAGACCGTGATGTTCTCAAGCGCTACACGGAACTCCCGTATCCGCGCATTTCCTACGATGAAGCCATCGACCTGCTCAGGGAAAGCGGCGAGTTCCCGGATGTCAAGTGGGGCGAGGACTTCGGTTCACCTGAGGAGACATACCTTGCCGAACATTTCAGCAAGCCTGTCTTCGTCATGAACTATCCGAAGGCAATCAAGCCGTTCTACATGAAGCCGCATCCGACGCGCGACGACGTCGTCATCTGTGCCGATTTGCTTGCACCGGAAGGCTACGGTGAAATCATCGGCGGTTCCGAGCGTGCAACGAATCCGGAATATCTGGCGGAGCAGATTGACAAGGCCGGTCTCAACAAGGCTGACTACGAGTGGTACCTTGACCTGCGCCGCTACGGCAGCGTGCCGCATTCAGGCTTCGGTCTCGGCCTTGAACGCTGCATCACGTGGCTGACGGGCGAGGAGCACATCCGCGAGGCAATTCCTTTCCCGCGTCTGCTCAACCGTATCTATCCTTGATGAAATAATTGGAGAATGGGGCCAGGAGTTTTCCTGGCTCTTTTGCTATCCGGAAAGTGGTGTATTCAATGGATGATGTAACAGTATTTGTTTTGAAGAAGGGCCAGACCTATGTCTCGAACCTGCTGCTCGAGCACTACACGGACCTCGGCCTGACTGACGGTGAACTGCTCCTGCTGGTCATGCTGTTGAAGTTCGACCAGCAGAAGGAGGACGTCGATCTTGAGGCCCTCTCGCGCATGATGGGCAAGACCGACGCCGAAATCGGCACGCTGCTCAACAGTCTCATCGTCAAGAAAATCGTCGAGCTCAAGACGGAAGTTGATGCAACCGGCCGGCAGAAGGACTGCTATGATTTCTCCTTCCTTTATGAGAAGCTGGTTCAGCTCGTCAGAAGTCAGCTGCAGTCAGAAGACGACAGGAAGGAAGAGGCGACAAGGGACAAGGTCTTCGACAGCTTTCAAAAGGAGTTCGGACGTCCGCTTTCCAGCATGGAGCTGGAGGAAGTGCGGCGCTGGCTCGACGAGGACGGCTATGCACCGGAAATCGTGCTGCTTGCCCTGAAGGAAGCCGTCCTGAATCAGGCCTACACGTTCAAATACATTGACCGCGTCCTCATCTCGTGGGAGAAGCAGAATGTGAGTTCTGCAGCCGACGTTCAGCGCGTCAGGGAGCGGCGCGAAGCGAGGAAGACGCCCGGGAGAAAGAAGAAGGGCAATGCCGCCCGTCCGGCAATCCCGCTGAATCACTGGTCTGGAGTTGACAGAAATGATTAGCAGAGAACAGACGACAGTCATACTTGATGAGATGAAGCGTGTATTTCCCGATGCGGACACGACGCTGACGAAGACCGACCCGTTTCACTTCCTGCTTTCGGTCATCCTGAGCGCCCAGGCGACGGACGTTTCCGTCAACAAGGTCACGCCGGCGCTTTTTTCCGCCTACCGCACGCCTGCCGAGCTGGCCTCGGCCGAACCCCTGGAAGTCGAGAAGTACATCAGGACAATCGGCCTGTACCGTAACAAGGCCCGTTATCTTGTCGGCTGTTCCCGCGACCTGACGGAACGGTTCGACGGACAGGTTCCGCAGACAAGAGAGGAGCTCATGAGCCTTACCGGCGTCGGGCGCAAGACTGCAAACGTCGTCATGGCAGAATGCTTCGGCATCCCGGCCCTTGCCGTTGATACACACGTCAGCCGTGTTGCCGTCAGAATAGGACTTGCCGATCCCGGTGATGTTTCGAGCATTGAACGTCAGCTCATGCAGCAGATTGACAGGGATCGCTGGATCGAGGCCCATCACCTGCTCATCTTCTGGGGCAGATACCAGTGCCTTGCCCGCCGGCCGAAATGCGAGACCTGTCCACTGCAGGCTGAATGCGGATATTTCAGGCAGAACAGGTGAAATGACGGGGCCGGGAGATAGTATTGAATTCAAAAGTGGCAATTGGCAGACCTGCTCGTTCTTCTGTCAGGCGTTAAAAAAACTCCGCTCCATTTCTGAAGCGGAGTTATCGATTGTATCAGCACCATTTAGTTTAGAACCGAAAAACCGCGTCCGGACATTCCGGACGCGGTTTTCTTCTATTGCTGCGGAGGCTGCTGTGCTGACGACGATGATGAGCTTACGGTCGACGTTGTCACTGCGGATGTACTGCTGCTTGACGTTGTCGTGTTTGCAGGATTGTTGTCGCCATTGCCGTTGCCAGCCGTGCTGTCTGATGATGTCTCGGATGAGGATGAGGTCTCCGATGAGGACGATGACGTCGATGAGAGGACGCTTGAAGTTGTTTCAAGCGAACTGACAGACGAGTCATCGCCGACGTCCTTTACGGTCTCGCTGGAAGATCCGGCGAGATAGAGCTCGCGCACGCCGCCGACTTCCTTGACGTAGACGTTGCTTGGACGCGTCCAGTCGGAGTTCGTCTTGCCCTGTGAGAGGTAGGACATGGCGGCCTTGTAGAAGAGCGATGCCAGCGCCTGCGAGTAGCGGTCGAGGTAGTTGCCTTCCTGGTACTGGTGATCATAGCCGACCCAGACGGACACTGAATAGTGCCTGGTGTAGCCGTTGAACCAGGAGTCCATGGAGGCGCTTGAAGGGAACTTCGCGGCGACGTCCGAAGGATAGGCGTTGGTACCGGTCTTGCCGGCCTGGTAGAGGCCGCTGATGGCGGCCCTCGTGCCGGTGCCTTCCGTGATGACCTGCTTGAGCATGTCGGTGATCATGTAGGCGGTTGAGCTCTGCATGGCCTTTCTGCCGGAACTTGCATAGTTCTTGACGGAGCCGTCGGCCGTGATGATCTTGCTGATGTATCTTGGCTTGTAGTATGTTCCGCCGTTTGCAAATGCAGCGTAGGCGGCAGCGTTCTGCAGTGTCGAGGACGGCATGCCGATGCCGTTCTGGAACTCGAGCGTCTTCTTGTACTTGAAGCCGAGCTTCTCGATGAAGGCCTGGGACTTGGTGATGCCGACCGCCTCGAGGGCCCTGATGGCCGGAATGTTCCTTGACTGAATCAGGGCATTGCGCATGGTCATTGTGCCTTTTTCCGCGTGGTCGAAGTCATACAGCTGGATGTTCGTTCCGGGGTAGATGTACTTCGTGTCCTTGATTGGCTTGTACGTTGCCCAGGATAGATACTCGATGGCCGGACCGTAGTCCATGAGCGGCTTGGCGGTCGATCCGTTCGTGCGGTCCGTCTGGACGGCGCGGTTGAGACCGAACGTGACGTTGCCGTTTTTTCTGCCGCCGATCATGGCGACGACATTGCCGTTGTTCGGGTCGATGACGGTCGAGGCAACCTGCAGCTCATCATCGGGATAGTTCAGGTACTCGTCGCTGTTGGCGATTTCGTAGAGACGCTTCTGGGCGCCCATGTTCATGTTAGTGTAGATTTGAAGGCTGCCCTTGTAAGGGTCGTAGCCCTTGTCCCTGACTTCCTCGATGACCTGCTTGATGTACGGGTCCGCAACCTTTTCGTTTTCCGTCGATCCCTGCTGTTGGTGGGACTGGAGCAGACCGTTCCTTACGCTTTCGTTTCTTGCGGAGGCCGCCTCCTGGGCGGAAATCTTCCTGTTGGCGACCATGGCGTTCAGGACCTCGTTGCGCCTCTGTGTTGCGTATGTCGGGTTCGAGTACGGGTTGTACTCGGACGGGGCGTTCGGAATGCCGGCAATCAGTGCCGTCTGGGCCAGGTCGAGCTGGTCGAGGGTCTTGCCGTAGTAGTACTTGGCCGCCGTCTGCATGCCGTAGCAGCCGTAGCCCATGAAGACCTTGTTGACATAGTAGGTAAGAATCTGGTCCTTGCTGAATGTCCTGTCAAGCTTCAGGGCAAGCCAGGCTTCCTGGGCCTTGCGCTTGAACGTCTGGTCCGATCTCTTGGTCGAGAAGAACGAGAGCTTGATCAGCTGCTGGTCAAGCGTGCTGCCGCCCTGAAGGCCGGCGGAGGATCCGCTGATGTTCGAGAGGGCCGCGGCCACGATGCGGAACGGGTCGACGCCCGCGTGCTTGTAGAAGCGCCTGTCCTCAATTGACGTAACGGCGTCCTTGAGCTGCTGCGGGATGTCGCCAGTGTTGACGTACGAGCGGTTCTCCGTGCCGAGTGACATGATCTTGTTGCCGTCCGAATCGTAGATGATGGTCGATCCGGCGCTGGCGAGGCGCTGCTCGGAAAGAGTCGGGGCATCCTTGGCCCACATGAAGAACAGCGTTGCCCCGGACGAGACGGCAACGACGAGTGCCAGGGCGAAGCCGATGAGAATCTTTGCCAAAAGCGGCATCTTCTTTCTGCGCCTGACCGGACGTCTGTGAGCGCCGTTGCGGGTTTTCGGATGCTTCTGGCCCTGACTGCGTTGCTGCTGAGCGTTTCTGCCTGCAGTACGTGAATGTTTCTGATTATTTTCTGCCATCATATCCTCCTTGATATGTGTTAGACTTGCAATCTGAAATCAGGCTGTCCACGCCTTCCAGATAGGGAATGCGCGGCTCGATTCCGTAGCTCAGTCCGATTCCTCTTTCTTCGATGACACTCTTCGGAATGGACTTTCTTCCCTGTTCCCGGTTGTCCCAGTATTCGAACAGGACGGATGCGGGCATGAGATAGAGCTCGGAACTTGCAACGAACCTGACGATTGTGAAGCATACTCCGTCCTGCTTCATGCAGGCGCGCATATGCTCGACCTGGTGTCCGTGGAAGTTGCTCAGTGGAAACGAGGTCCTGTTCTTTGTCTCCTTGGCCTCGAAGTCAATGTATCTTCCATTGTAGACGCCGTTGTAGTCGGTCGTCGATGCCTGCTTGAAATATGCTTCGCGGATGACTGCGGCGCTTCTCTTCGGATATGAGACGTCAACGATCTGAATCGGAACCGGCTTCTTGTGAATGACTGCGATTCCGTGTTCGAGATAGTATCTGTTGCTTTCATTTATCTCATCTTCAAGCGACATGCCGCGGTTCCCGTAGATTGTGTTCACTGACCTGACCCTTCCGGGGGAAGATGCTTCCTCCCTGAACGGCCGGCCGTTGGGATAATTAATTGCCATGCAGTATCAACTCCCATCTGAATAATTATAACAAGTTGCGGGCAATTTAGCAAAGAAGTGTAGTACAATTGACAGATAGGCAGGAGGTGGAGCAATGAGACTGTGGGTGACTGGATACAGAAGCTACGAGCTGGGAATATTCAATGACGGCGATGTGAAGGCGGAAGTGATCAGGTACTGCCTGGAAGGCAACCTGAACGCACTGCTGGAAAAAGGCCTTGAATGGGTCATCACGGGCGGACAGTCCGGCACGGAGCAGTGGGCGCTGGAAGTGGCCGAGAAGCTTGCGCAGACCAATTTTGCGCTGAAGACTTCCCTCATGTATCCCTACTCTGAATTCGGCAGCAGATGGAAGGAGGAGAAAAGGGCCAGGCTGAAGGAGCTGGAGAAGAACTGCGACTTCAGCGCATGCGTCAGCGGCGTGCCGTATAAGTCGCCGCAGCAGCTGAAGGACTATCAGCGCTTCATGCTGGAGCACACCGAGGGCTGTCTTCTGCTGTACGACCGCGAATATGAGGGAAAGCCGCGTTATGACTATGAGGAGATTCTGAAATATCAGGAGGACCATGACTACTTTCTGCAGACGATAGACATGTTCGATCTGCAGGATGCAGGCGAGCAGTATCAGGAAATGCAAAGTTATGGTTTACATTCCGATGATGATTTGCTATAATAAATCATGTTGCGAGTTGAGTTCCTATTACAGGGAAGAGGTGCAGTTTATATGGAAAATGTAAATCTTACGCCTAAGGACATTGTCAGCAAGAGCTTCAAGCCGAAGATGCGTGGCTATGATCCTACAGAAGTTGATGAATTCCTGGATGCAGTCATCCAGGACTACGATGCCTTCACGTCGGAGATTCAGAAGCTTGAGGCGGATAACGAGAAACTGCGCAGCCGCGTTGACGAGCTGACAAAGCAGGTCAGCGCAGCCGGTGCTGTCAAGACTGCACGTCCTCAGACGAACGTGACGAACATGGATGTGCTCAAGCGCCTGTCCAATCTGGAACGTCACGTGTTCGGTGCGCAGCTTGACGACAACGGCGATCAGGGCAATCGCTTTTGAAATATGTTAATAAGCAATACAGTCTTCGGGTAATCGCGGTCTATTCATATAGGCTGAGGAAAGTCCAAGCTTGCACAGGCTGAGATGCCTGTAGTGATCGTGCTTGCTGAAAAAATAAGGCAAGGTACCGTTTTACGGTAACGGCAGACGAAAGGGCTAAGGTTCTGCTATGTCCAAGTAGTCTTGAAAAGTGCCACAGTGACGAGCAGTCGCGGAAACGCGGCTGGTGGAACGAGGTAAACCCCGCGAGCAGGTAACCCAAACTTTGGTAGGGGCGCTTCATGACGGAAATGAACTAATCATGGGGGCGAGTCATTGACTCGGAGATAGATGATTACCACCGATTTCGGAATCCTGAACCGAATGACGTACGGAACGTGGCTTATAGAGGACTGTATTCCAGGATTGACCAGGGAGTTATCCCTGGTCTTTTTTCGTAGAAAATCAAAATCTTAGAATCTGTGAGGGATAACATGGAAAGATTCAACTTAATCGCCACCTGCGCCGCCGGTATCGAGGCGGTCACGGCAAATGAACTGAAGCACCTCGGCTACGAGGTCAGAACAGAAAACGGCAGGGTGCGCTTTTCCGGAACGATGGAGGACGTGCTTCGGACCAATCTGTGGCTCAGAACGGCCGACAGAATCAAGATTGTCGTTGCCGAATTCAGGGCAGTGACGTTTGACGAGCTCTTCGAGAAGACGAAGGCGCTGCCGTGGGACGACCTGCTGCCGCTTGACGCGGAGTTTCCCGTGTCCGGCAAGTCCCAGAAGTCGAAGCTGCACAATGTGCCGAGCGTGCAGTCAATTGTGAAGAAGGCCATCGTCGACAAGCTCTGTTCGGTCTATTTCCGCAGGACGCAGCTGCCTGAAACTGGTGCGCTCTATCCGGTCGAGTGCGCCATCAACAAGGACCAGGTGATGCTGACGCTCGACACGACCGGCAGCAGTCTCTTCAAGCGCGGCTACCGTGTCGAGAAGGGCGGAGCCCCTCTCAAGGAGAACATGGCTGCAGCCCTGGTGCTTCTGGCTCACTGGTATCCCGAGCGTCCGTTCGTCGATCCCGTGTGCGGGTCCGGCACGATTCCGATTGAGGCCGCTCTCATCGGGCACAACATCGCTCCGGGGCTGAAGCGTGAATTCGCCTGTGGAAAGTGGGAAATGACGGAGGAAGGGCTCGAGAACCGCCTGCGCAAGGAAGCGCGCGCAGCCTCTGACATGTCGGTCGAGCTTGACATTCACGGCTATGACATTGACGGCCGGATGGTCGAGATTTCAAGGCGCAATTCCGCAGCGGCCGGAGTTGCGGACAGCGTTGCGCTCAAGCAGATGGCGGCAAAGGACTTCAGGACGGACCAGGAATATGGCGTCATCGTCGCCAATCCGCCGTACGGCGAGCGTCTGAGCAACAGCGAGGAGGTGCACCGGCTCTATCGTCAGATGGGCGACGTCTACCGTCCGCTTGAGACATGGAGCAAGTACATCCTGACAAGTGACCTCAAGTTTGAGGAATACTACGGCGAGAAGGCCACGAAGCGCCGCAAGCTCTATAACGGTTCGCTTCGCACGGACCTGTTCCAGTACTGGGGCAGGCGCCGTCCGCGCAGCTAGTGCAGGGCCTGCAGGGCAAGCGTATGGGCACCGCGGTTCTCGCGGTCGGGAATCCAGTTCGGGATGACCAGCTGGAAGCAGGAGACGGCCTCTTCCAGGGCGGCGAGCTGCCTTGGATAGGACTTGCTGTAGTGCTTGTTCAGGCTGTCGAAGACAATTTTACTGTCAGTGTGGAAGAAGATTGCCTCGTCGTTGCGGGCAATCTTCCTTGCTTCCTCGAATCCCTTCAGCGCCGCCGCAAATTCCGCGGCGTGGTTGTCCTTCTCGTCCAGCGGAAACTTGCACTGGACCTGTTCTCCGTCCCTGACGATCAGGACGCCGGCCGCACTCTTCCCGTCCCTGAACGCGGCGTCTGTATACAGTCTTATCATGTCAGATACCTTCTTAACCTATTATTAAGCTTACTATATCACAATGTCTGCTATAATTGGGATGGTTACTATTTAACGGAAGGATGTTTCTTGTGAGAAAAACCTATTACTATCAGCCGGATCTGCCGACTTCGATAACGTGCTGGTCATATACCGGGATGGTCTTCCTGCTCAGCATGATAATCTGGCTTGAAATCACCGTGTTTCAGGTCTACACGGCCGCAGTCTTCGTAATTTTCGTGATTGCCGCGGCATTGCAGGTGCTGCGCCGGAAGGTCGTCGTCACGGATGACGCCGTGGAGCTGACCACTGTATTTTCCATGAACTCGACGCGGATGGCCATGAAGGACATCACCGGTCTCGAGCTGCGGGAGCACGGTCTGGTCTTCGAGTCGGGACACCGTCGGTCCGCCGTGCTGATGCGGAAAAATGCAGCACAGGAACTGTACGAAGTGCTGAAAGGCAACGACAATGTTCGTGTTTAATGCGTTTTATCGTGTTTTTTGATTAGAAAACAGCTAAAAAGCAAACATTTTACTGACAATCGCTGTTATATGAGCTATACTTGAATCATTCAGACAAGAAGGGAAGTTCAACCGTTGAAAGATATTGAAATTGCACAACAATGCATCATGGAGCCGATTGTCGACGTTGCCCGTCGTGCCGGTCTCTCCGAAGACGAAATCGAACAGTATGGAAGGTACAAGGCCAAGATTACGCTTCCGCTCGGAAAGCACGGCGAGACGAAGCGTAAGCTCGTTCTGGTGACGGCCATCAATCCGACTCCCGCCGGCGAAGGAAAGTCCACCGTCACGGTCGGTCTGGCTGACGCCATGATGCTTAAGGGCAGGAGAACGATGATTGCCCTGCGCGAACCTTCGCTCGGACCCGTCATGGGCATGAAGGGCGGAGCAACCGGCGGCGGTTATTCGCAGGTCGTTCCGATGGAGGACATCAACCTTCACTTCACGGGCGACATGCATGCCCTGACGGCGGCCAACAACACGCTGGCTGCCCTTGTTGACAATCATATCCATCAGGGGAACAGGCTTCGCATCGACCAGCGCCGCGTCATCTGGAAGCGTGTCCTCGACATCAACGACCGTGCCCTGCGTCACATCGTCATCGGTCTGGGCGGTCCCACTTCCGGTGTTCCGCGCGAGGACGGCTTCGACATCACGGTTGCCTCCGAGCTGATGGCCATCATGTGCCTTTCAGAGGACATCGCCGACCTCAAGCGCCGCATCGGTCGCATCGTCATCGGCTACAACTTCGACAGGGAACCGGTTACCGTCGAGCAGCTCGGCGTGACGGGAGCCATTGCGGTGCTTCTGAAGGACGCCATCAAGCCCAATCTCGTCCAGACGCTGGCGCATACTCCGGCCGTCATTCACGGCGGCCCGTTCGCAAACATCGCCCACGGCTGCAACAGTGTCCTGGCAACGAAGACCTGTCTTGAGCTTGCTGACTACACGATTACGGAAGCCGGCTTCGGCGCCGACCTCGGTGCTGAGAAGTTCCTCGACATCAAGGCGCCCGTGCTCGGCAAGACTCCCGATGCAGTCGTCATCGTCGCAACAGCCCGCGCGCTCAAGATGAACGGCGGCGTCCTGAAGAAGGACCTTGACGCAGAAAACGTCGAGGCAGTCGAAAAGGGTTACGCCAACCTGCAGAAGCACGTTGCAAATATGCAGCGCTACGGACTTCCCGTTCTCGTCGCCGTCAACCGCTTTGCCCAGGACACGGAAGCTGAGCTGCAGAAGATTCAGAGCCTCTGCGAACAGGACGGCACGCAGGCCTTCATCTGCGACGTCTGGGGCAAGGGCGGCAAGGGTGCGCTCGAGCTTGCCGACGCCGTGACGGAAGCATGCGACCGCAAGACCGAGTTCAAGCCGCTCTACAATGAAGATGACGAAGTCGAAGTCAAGATCGAGAAGATTGTGAAGGAAATCTACGGCGGATCCGGCGTAGAATTCGAGCCGAAGGCGAAGAAGCAGCTTGCCCAGTTCCGCGAGCTCGGCTGGGACAAGCTTCCCGTCTGCATGGCGAAGACGCAGTTCTCGCTGTCGGACAATGCCCGCCTGCTCGGCGCTCCGACCGGCTTCACGATTCATGTCCGCGAGCTTGTTCCGAAGCTTGGCGCCGGCTTCCTCGTCGCCCTGACCGGCAACGTCCTGACGATGCCAGGCCTGCCGAAGGTTCCTGCCGCAATGGGCATGAATCTGACGGATGACGGAAGAATTGAAGGGCTGTACTAGAAATACGAAATTTACGGCAGATGGCGTTGATTCTTTCAACGTCATTTTTTGTATGGAAGAACATTTCTGCATGGCAATAATGGTAACCGGACTGATGCGGAATGCGTGATATGTCAAGGTTGCTTTCGTTTAACTCTGCAAAGCATCAGTTGCCACGGGCTAAGGCGTTGCAAGTTTCTTGAGCACATGATTCCTATTGGAAATATGTGTTACGGGATTCTTTAGATATGTTACAATAGCGTAAAGTACGTTGCCTTTTGCAATAAGCTAAAAGGCACTGTCGAATTGCAATTGGAAGGAAGATGTAAATGATGAGCACTCACTCACTCACTCACTCACTCACTCACTCACTCACTCACTCACTCACT